>JBFGKW010000005.1:0-63370 GCA_041576495.1 Aridibacter sp.
CCACCGGCAACCGGATGCCAACCACCGGCAACCGGATACGCCCGCTTCAAACTAAACATTGACTGTTGATTTATGTGGCAATCACGCACAAAAGAAGATTTGATAATCGAAGTTTGGGAAAAGCTGGACTGCGAAAGTGTCGGCAGGTTGGAGATTGAAGCAATTGAGGTTGCAGTCGGTGATAAATTTGGCCAAAGTGCGGTAGAAGGCCCGATGATAATCGCCCGCCTGCTGGCCGATGAAGGTGCCGATCTGCGGCATCCGGAGATCTTGAAACTCGACGTCGAACGCCGGTTTGAAACACCTTATGCCCCTATGTTTCGGAACATTCTGCGGCTCTCGGATTTAAAGGACACCCTTTCTTCGATCCGGCATCTTGAAAATCTGCGGCGAAAGTTCCAAAAAAGCAATGACCGGGAGGGTTTGCGGCTGCTCAGAAAAACGGCTTTAAGCGGCAAGGAGCGGGCCCTCGAAATATCAAAGAACGAAAAAATAGGAATGCCGAGACGTGCCGAACAGGCCGAGATCGCCGAATGGCTGACGATTTGGCTTGGTTCGCCCGGGGTGTTCGAGAATTGGGTGAAGCTACGGCAGGATTCAAACGATTTCCGCACCAAATTCCCCAATATGTGGGACACCTGAATATATGAGAAGATTTTATGCTCCGCCGGAAGATTTCAGCGAGACCTCGGTTGAGCTCAGTCCCGAACAATCAAAACACATTAACAGGGTTTTGAGGCTGACGGAAGGCGCTGCCATTAAGATATTTGACGGAACGGGCAGAGAATACCTTTGTGAAATAAGCGAGATCGGCAAGAAACGTACCAATCTGAGAATTCTCGAACAAACCCTTCCGGCCGCTCCCGAGTCGGATCTCGACCTGACACTAGCCCCATCGCTATTAAAAGGGGAGAAGTTTGACCTGGTGATTCAAAAAGCCGTCGAACTCGGAGTAACCTCGTTGGTTCCGATAATTACCGCCCGTACCGACGTCAGGGTCAAGCACATAGAAAACAAACTCGGCCGGTGGCGGAAAATTATTATCGAATCATCAAAACAATGCGGACGGGCGAAATTGATGGAGGTTTCGCGGCCTCTTAGTTTTGAGCAATTCGCGGGAACCGCTGAAGGTTCAAAAGCCCTGTTTTATGAAGGGGGCGGAGGTGAATTTTCAGGATTGGCTGCAACCAAAAAAATAACCGCCGTCTTTGGCCCTGAAGGCGGATGGGAAGAATCCGAAATTCGGATTGCGATACAAAACGGATTTGAGATCATAACGTTAGGGGGACGGATTTTGCGCGCTGAAACTGCAGCGATCTCGATTTCCGCATTGCTGCAATATAAATTTGGCGACCTTAATTAGTAATCCTTGCCTCTTAAAAATGAATCTCCGCGTTGTTTCATCGCGGCCCGTTTTCCGAGAGAATTGATTGCCGAGGCCAGCATTTCTTCGGTATCGAGCAAGAAATTAATCCTGCCTTCCGCATCGACATCAGGATCCTTAAACTGGACGATCAAATAGTTCTTCTTCTTTTTAATCAGGGATCCGAGTACCGAAGAACCCGGCACCGGTACGGCGCCGACTGCCCGTCCCGACCCCGCCTGAACTTTTGTATGACTCGGATAAATAACGAGAAGCGCCTGGTACGGAATCGAGAATTTCTCTTTACCGTCTCTGCCGTAGAAAACCAGCCTTTGATTTACATCTTCAAACTTAATACTGCCATGTTGTTTTTTGCTGAATCCGAATAATCCGCCCTGATATTTTACTTCATAAGAATCGGGCAAATTGGCAAACTCCGCGGGCTTTATTTCGACCGATTTTTCCGCGGAATCACCGGTCGCATTACCGGGCTTCGGGACCGGACGGACCTGAGAAAATATATTCAAGGCAAGGGCAAGATGAATGAGACAAAGTAATCCTAAAAACTTCTTCATAAAAACTCCTGAAAATGTCGATCCCTTCAGTTTATAGACGCATTCCGCCGATTGTTCGTTGCCACGTCAGGTTTTGCCTTAATACGTCAAGCCGTTTTTGATCCTCATCAGAACAATCGGTTTTGAGAATCCCGATTATATTTTCGAGAAGTGGCGCCGCAAAATTTCCGGCATGGGATATCACCTGAGAGTAATAATGTATTTGAAGTCTTTGTGCCTTGTCCGAATGAAATTTTGCAATCGTCCCATTATCACATTTTTCGACTTCCTGTCCGGCCGGTATGACCCGGTTGGGAATCCCCTGGATTATTTCGTCCTTCCCGTCAATCGACCCAAGCAGCAGGATGCCGATAAGACAACCGCGTTCATTTATAAAATCGGGGCTAAAACTACCCAATTCCGGGGCGGGTGAAAGCCGCGGGCCGTAATTGGCGTAATCCGGATTCATCAGCATTGAATTATAAATGACGCCTATGATGGTCGTGTCAGGTTCAATCGGCACCGAAACAAATGTAGAAAACCCGTAATCATCTGACGCCGGAGGTTTATTGACGTCGAGTTCGTCAATCACCCGCGCTACATAATCAATATGTGAATTTGATCCGACGATTTTGGCAATTTTCATAATTCAAGGGGAAAGACGCCCTAGCCAAAGGGCACAAGGCAAAAGACACCGGAAAGGATCGAAACAGGATCCGTGAAATATATTCGATCCGGAATGAAGGCTGGGGACGATGTGCCGGTTTTTCTAACGCCCGGTGATCCCTGAGTGCGCAGCGATGATTCTAAGTTGTTTCGGTCCCCGGACGGCTAAACCGGTATCGTTATCTCCGGAATTAAATAAAGCAGCCACCAAAGAAGTATCTGAATCGCCAATACAATAAAGCTCATCCCGATACAAACATATGCCAGCCGGCGTCCGCCCAATTCGGGATACCGGTGCGCAACTGCGATACCAAATGTTCCGAAAACCAATGTAAACGGAATAAACAAGACTCCCAGATAAGGCACCATCGAATAGACAAAACATGCCCACGCCGTATGGGCTACGTTGTTTTCGTTGCGGGCGAACAAATCCACAATCTCTTCCGTCTCCGCATTTTCTACCAAAAACGACTTTCCCTGAAGGCGCTGGGCAGACCGAATCGTGTCGAGCGGCCGGTATCCTTCGCTCAGTATCTTCCCGCAAACCAAACAGTATTTCGCACCCGCCCTGGCGGGTTTTGCGCCGCAGGCGGGACAGGCGTCATTGGAACGGTTTGAAAATCTGAAATCCGAATATCTTTCACGAAGCGCTTTTCGTTTTACCTTCTCTTTTGCTGGTCTTCCGTTGCTCATTTGTTTAACGCCGCCGGTGTTTGCTGGCATTTTTTCTCGATACGCTAAAATTTAGATTATTCTTTTTAGCAAACTCTTGTAAAGCCCTGAGAATCAGCTGCCGGTCACTTGATGTAATGACCGCCGTCGAATCAGCGGCTTCGAGCGGATAGGGATACCCTATACCGATGACACATTCGGCTCGCGCGACGTCAATTACTTCATTTAACATGCCTTTTTCGTATACCCAGCCCGGGATGTCTAACCGTGCGGGCAGGGAATCGCCCGTAGTCTGCAGATAGGTAAACCCGACCAGTGCGTTACCCGATCCGGGATCCGTAAATGCTTCCAGTCCTTTGCGTTTGGAATAACAAAACGGGGTTCGGTCGCCCCAATTAGCCAAAACGCTTTGCCCCCCGCCGGATTTTGAATGAATCAAGGAAGCGTCGTAAAGCGTCTGCGTCCTGGACGTTTCCTTGTTTCCGAAGCCATCGATCAAATTGAGCAAATCCCGGGACAGACTGCGGTCAACGTATCCGACAAACGGGACCTTGACCTGACGCGAGAGCCTGACAAGATTAATCAGCTGCTGGATAAACTTTTTCTGGAGTTCACTATGCGGAAGCGAAAACGAGACGAGCAGAGTTCCATCGAAGAAGGCAAGCGGCATTCGTTCACCCCGCTCCTGCCATCCCTTCATTTTCGAGAGAAATTCCCCGATCTTTTCGATTTCGCCGTTGAATCTTTCCTCAGTTACGCGGGAATCGGGCCGTAGTTCCCCTTCCCGGCTTTCAAGCAAATCTTTTGGTGAAAGTATTTTAAGCTGAGAGTCCTTTTCATATCGCCGATCTGCGCCGTGCGGATTTTCAAACCAGCCGATCTGGATCGCCCCGACCGGCAGCGATGTGTCTTTTTCCGAATAGTATTGACTTCCATCAGCAGCAAATGTTGTCCGGTCGTTTAGTATTTGACCGGCCCAAAGCCTCGCTTCTTCGTGATTATTCCAGCCAATACCGAAATCTATTGAAAACGTATCGAGGTCATCGATTTCGGGCGACGGTATTGCTCCAATGTTTTCTTTTTCAGCCACTTGACGCAGAACCTGATCGCTCGAAAGCCCGGCGAGTTGCTCAAGCACGGCAAGGTACTCTGCCGAATCACGTTTTTGGGTTTCCGAAAATGCCAGAAATTCATCACGTTTATCGGCGAGGTGTTGTTCCAATCTGTCGAGATAAAGCATTAATTGGAGTCCGGAGGATCTATGTTGCTATAACCGTCGACCTGAAACCGCCATTCCCCGTCTCTCTCCCTGACGGCAACTACAACAAACTTTCCTTTTGACCGGTGTACGGATTTCCCGTTCTCAAAATATTCAAGCGTATAGACACCGACATCGTAACCGAGGTCGTTCGCCACGCCGCGCTGCAGTATCAAGAACGAAATTGTCATAGTTCTTCCGCGGGCTTTCGTGCTTTCAAATGAACGCGCAAACCCTTTCATAATCTCATCCCGGCCATTTCTGACTTCCCTTCCCGGCGAAAGATAAGCCGCATCGACCGTATAGAGGTTGGCAACCAATTCAGCGTCAAACGTACGATACCCTTCGCTAAATGACGTGTAGATCGCGTCAATCCCGGCGTGCGGCTTGACGCCTTCGGAAAGCATTAAAACTGAGTCCTGGGCCGATGAAAGCCCGGTTAACAAAACAAAAATTAGGCCGATATGCGTCGGCCGGGCTGCGAGCAGTTTAACTATTAAGGCCTTCATAAGTTTTCCGTGTCCCAATCTGACAGGCGTTTGCTTGATTGGTGAAACCGCATAATCCTTTCCGGTGAGACATTTTCGCTAGTCGCAAAATTTCGAACTATGTGATCCCGGCTGCGAAAACCAATTGATCACTTGTGCACAAATATTCTAAAAATTATATCACGTGAAAAAAAAAGGGCCGGGAAAGATTTCCCGGCCTCGCGCTGTTAAAAAGCTAAGTTTTACAAAAATCGGTTGAACCGATATTACAAACTAATTATTCGATTTTGTTTTTCCTCCGACGGCAGCGGGCTCACCATTTTGCTTCGGTGCCGGTTTGCTATTTTCCGTCGTACCGGCGGATTCGCTGACCGACAAATTAAAGGTCGTACCCTTTTCCAATCGTAAGTTTCCTCCATTTAAGGTAAGGGTGGAACTGCCGTTTACCGAGGCGTCGCTCGACTGGGAGATTTGAATTCCCTTTGTCGCCCCGCCAACCGTTTGGCCTGTTGTATTTGCGACGCCGCCGACCGTATTGGTGAGTCCTCCAACGGTTTGAGTCGTGGTGTTTACTACGCCGCCGACCGTACTTCCGACTCCGCCCAATAATCCGCCTCCACTTCCCGAGCTTGTTGACGACGCACGGGTCGAAGAACTTCCCGAGCCTGAAGCGCTGTTTCCAAAACCGTCATCAATACTTGCCCGGGATTGAGTTACTGACACGATAGTAGCGGTAATCGGTGTGATCATTCCTCCCTGCTTGAGTGATTCAAACAGAATGCTCACGTTGGAAGAGCTGCTTCCGTCGCCGCGCGCCTGGACATCCGTTACGCGTCCGATCAGATAAGAGCCCTTCTTGACGACCGTTTCGCCATTGCTTTTTATATTCTCTTTTGTTTTAAGGATCACCTGGTCCCCCACCTCCGCTTTTTTCACATCAAGTGATTTTTTAAGTTCACCGCTGATCTGGGTTTCAGATAAGACATAGGTGCCGCCATCGCTTAACGATGTGACGTTTTTACCGGCGGCGGATGTTTCCGAACTGCCGGATTGAGCTGCCGTCAGCCCGCTGATGACTAAAACGAATAATATGCTTGTTACGAAACTTCTCATAACTTCCTCCATAACTGAATATTTTGACTTCTCGGATTTTTTGCTGAGTCCAATTACCCTGACAAAGCTAATCAGAACAGCGCTAATGGAAAGTTCGATGCTTGGTTTTAAAAAACGTTTGCCGCTTATTTAAATTTTTTTTATCAATGTTAAACAAACCCAGTTTTTCTCGAAAATGTTGGCAAAGAGTCGGTAATCTAAGGGTCGGGGCTTGATGGGAAATGAGGAATTGGGGGGGTAAATACACAAATCCACTCAGGGATATGCTCCTTAATAATTACTCAAAAGCACTTTCTATGGTCAGTACGAGACGACATCCTTTACCAGCTTGAGACGAAATTCCTTTCCGGCCTCAATTGACAAGTTCTTTCCCTGAACCGTCAAGGTGTTGTTTCCCGCATACGTCTTGGATGCTTCGATCCGGATTGAGTCCGTATTATCCTTGATCGACACAATGTCGGCTGTTAATCCATAAAAGTCTTCGGTTTGCTTGATAAAATCAAATCTCAATCCGACGGATGAAACCTTTTTATCATCGGCGTATTTTGCCACAGCAATCACCCGGCCAAAAACTTCGGTCCCGGCCAAGAACGTGACACCGTCACCGACAAGGTCATTTACTAACTTGAAGCTGAGATCGGCGCCGGGTTGGACGTTTTCCGCGTCAATCGGCGTTACGATTGCCGCTGCAAACTCGGTTCCTGATTTAAGAAGGATCCTGTTTTCGTTTTCGGCTTGAGCCGTGCTTTGAGCAACGGTTAACAAAACCCCCAATCCTATGGTGATTATCGCCGTAACGATTTTGTACATTTTTGCCTCCATCTTTCTCTTTTTAAAAGAATACGTAAAATTACAATGAAAGCGGCGGCGAAATTATCAAAAACCTGGTAAAGAATTACTCTGCCTAAATTATACCATAATCGAATATTAATACCACTAATCTGCTGATCGACTTGCTGAATTTTTTGTCGGACATTGAATACGATTAATACAGCCGGTTCCCCTGATTCTCCGGCCTGACCGACAAAGCCCGGAGCCGCCGATTATACGCGGCTTGTCCGGCGCCTAAGGAAATCCATCAAAACGAACTGTGTGAGATTGTTGGGATTTGCAAAATATGCCTTTCCCCGTGTCATCCGGGACATCTTCTTGACGAACTCCACCAGATAATAATCGCTTGCCAGCATAAACGTGTTTATCATGATCCGCGCTTTACGGCATGCCTGCACTTCCTTGAACGTTTCCGCCATCACAAACGGGTCGTTTCCCATCGAATTTTTATAGAGAATTCGTCCGCGATCCTTCCGAACTTCGGAATACCGCCGGAAATTCAAATACGCAGGACTCGAAGAATCCATAAAGGCGGCGGTCGGCTTCCCGTCTGTCACCATCACGATCTGCTTCATTTCCTTGGGCTCGGAAGCCAGTATTCTTCTGGCAAGATTTAATCCCTCGGCGGTATTGGTATGGTAAGGCCCGACCTGTGTCGTCGCCAGCCTGGCAAGCGGCAGTTCTTCGGCGTCATCGTGAAACAGGACAATTTTCAAGCTATCGCCGGGATACTGCGTCCGGATCAGATGGGCAAGCGCCAACGCGACTTTTTTGGCGGGCGTAAAGCGGTCTTCGCCGTAAAGGATCATGGAATGTGAGCAATCGAGCATGACTACGGTAGCGCATGAAGAGTGATAATCCTGTTGATGAACATACAAATCCCCGTACTCCAGATTCAGCGGAACACTCAATCCTTCACGCCGGATCGCCGATAAGAGCGTGGCGTTGACATCGAGATTTATGGTGTCTCCGAATTCGTATCGTTTCGAGCTCATGGCCGCCTCTATACCCGTGTCGAGCTCAGGCGTTTCGTGGCGGCCGATCGATGACTTTCCAACCGACCCGAGGAGGTCTTGAAGGGTTTTGTAGCCGAGAAAATCGAGGCCCTTTTCTGTCAGCTGAAAACGAACATCTCTTGGTTTGCCGGTTCCGGGAGCTCCTTTACCTTGGATTTGCGGCGCCGGCGGATCGGATTCTTTTAGATCCAGATAGCCTTCTTCGACCAGACGCTCGATTAGGTTATTGATCAGTTCTTCGAGAAGCGAACCTTTGAATTTGTCGTCGTTATCGGCGAGCATTTTTCCGACATCATTTTCATCTAAAATCCCCTTTTCGAGTAAGGCACTTAGCAGCGCCTGACGGAGGCCGTCAAGCGAATCGTCCACTTCGTTTCGCTCACGTGTCCAATGGTACTGATCGTTGAAACCAGAGTCCAAAACCTGATTTGAAATCGCGTCCATCAAATCTCCGAGATCGACGCCAAATACGTCAAAGCCTCTGAATTTTGAATATCGTATAAATTTCATCGGAAGGCCGATTATATCAAATCGCAGTGGACGTAGGTTGCCGGTCAAAAACTATCCAAATCTGTCAAATCCTCATAAATCATACCGCGACGGTCCCGTTTTGCTTTTGTGTTGGCCTCAAAACCGCCGTCTTCACTGCGCGTGATCTTGTTTTGGGCGTAAAGCCCTTCAAGAACAAATTCGCAGGCCGAAACTAAATTAGCCTTGTCTTTCTTATCGAGTGCCAGCGGAGTCAATGTCGATTCAATCAATTCCGGAACCGCTTCAAGGAGAATTGCGCATTCTTTCGCCGACGCTGTTTCAGAAAGCAGAATCTTGTTGCCATCGTCAAACCATGCAACTGTCGGAGCAAAATCGATCCCCAAATAGAATCCTTCGAAGATCACGAGGGCGGCACGTTTAATCAGATCCCTTGCCAATTTGTTTGCGCCAATCTGCTCCCCTTCGTATTCAAGCTCCATTTTTCCGGTCATTGCGGGAAGGGCCGCATATACGTCCGATATTCTCGGAACCAATTTTTTCTCTCCCGTTGCAAGCGCCCGCCTTTCCGCGTTTGAGATGATTGCTTCAAGCACGGTAATCGGAAAGCGTTGCGAAATTCCCGAACGCTTATCAACCCTTTGGTCATCACGCGCTTCAAACGCGATTTGTTCTATAATCTCGCTGATGAATTCGGGGATTTCCAGTTCGCATTCCTCGAGCCCCCCGCGTTTCGTCCACGCTTCCTGATTCGTGATCGAAACCCCGAGCTGCAGTTCCTTTGGATAATGGGTCTGGATTTCGGCGCCGATTCTGTCTTTAAGCGGGGTGATGATCTTCCCGCGGGCCGTATAATCTTCGGGGTTGGCCGAAAAGACAAGCAGCAGGTCAAGCGGCAGCCTGATCGGATACCCCTTTATCTGAACATCGCCTTCCTGTAAAATATTAAATAACCCAACCTGGATTTTCCCCGCCAAATCAGGCAGTTCGTTGATTGCGAATATCCCGCGGTTGGCTCTCGGCAACAACCCGAAATGCATGGTTAATTCATCTGAAAGCAGATGCCCGCCCTTGGCAGCCTTAATCGGATCGACGTCACCAATAATATCGGCGATCGTAACGTCCGGCGTGGCAAGTTTTTCGACAAACCGGTTTTCCCGCGTGACCCAATCGATCTTCGTTTCGTCACCATGTATTTCAACCGCTTGCTTGCCGTAAGCCGAAAGCGGCCCAAAGGGATTATCGTTTACTTCCGAACCTTCGATGATCGGCATTTGCTCATCTAAGAATTCTGTTAACTGTCTGATAATACGGCTTTTAGCTTGTCCACGAAGCCCCAGGAGTATGATATTGTGTTTTGAAAGCAGCGCGTTTACGATGCCGGGAATTACGGATTCCTCAAAACCCAGTATCCCGGGAAAAAGTTTTTCCCTTTGGCGCAGTTTTTTTATGAGATTCTCTCGCATTTCGTCCTTTACCGAACGAGCGAAATATCCCGATTTTTTGAGTTCACCTAATGTCTTAGGATTAGTCATTTTTGTGCGTTCGCCAAGCATAAGATTTCAGATTTCAAATTTCAAATCTCATATTCCAGATCACGATTTCAGATCTTAAAAATAAAATATTAGATCAAGATGTTCTTCAACACCCTTCTTTTTTGCGTTTCTCCTTTTTACTCTTTACTTTTACCCTTCACCTTTTCCCTTTTCCCTTCTACTTTTTACTTTTTACTTTTCGTTTTTTACTTTTTACATTTTTATACAATTCTATATTACAATTTTTTGATGGCCCATACTCAACGCGACGCACTCGAAAAGTTCGAAAACACAGTAGGAATAAATTTTCGCCTCTATAACAGCCTTTTTCTCTCTTTGCCGTTTCATGGTATCGAAAAAACCGGGACCTGGCTTTCGCTGTTCAATCAGAATTGTGAGGAAGGTTATCAAAAAGGAATCAGCCCGGTCGAGATAGTCGAGGGTTTTTTCGATACAAATACTCCGCTGGTCAGCGAAAAGGAACGGCTCGATTTGCTGTTTCGTTTTGTCCAGTATGCCGAGCGGCAGGTAGTTTTGTTTGACGCACTGGAAGACGCCTCATTTAATAAACTCCACAATATTAATGGAAACGGCACCATAACCCAGCTCGAAAATGATGTATTGCAGAAATCTAAATCCAAAGAGCTGGCCGAAAAGATCAATGACTTCAGCGTCAGGCTTGTATTAACCGCCCATCCGACTCAGTTTTATCCGGGCTCAGTACTGGGTATCATCAACGACCTTAAAGCGGCGATCGAAACGAATGATACCCACGAGATCAAGTTACTTTTGCAGCAGCTCGGCCGAACCCGGTTCTTCAAGAAACAAAAACCAACACCGTTTGACGAAGCAACAAGTTTGATCTGGTTCTTGGAAAATGTATTTTACCAAGCGATCGGAGAGATCTTATCCAAGCTCGAAACTGCGTTCCCGAATGACCAAATCTCAACCGCCGGCCTGATCAAAATGGGGTTTTGGTCAGGGGGTGACCGGGATGGGAATCCGTTTGTTGACGTCGGTACAACCCTCAAGGTGGCGGATTCATTGCGCGCCGCGATTTTGCGAAGTTATTATGACGATATTCGCGAACTTAAACGGCGTCTGACCTTTTCCGGTGTGGAGCCAATGTTGGCCGAACTTGAACAGCGCCTCTATCAAAGCGCATTTCGACAAGCGGATAGTCCTGAGCTGACAGCCGCCGACATTCTGGCATTCCTGGGCAGGATTCTCGAAACATTAGACAGGAAATACGACGGGTTGTTTGCTCATATGGTCGAGAACCTGATTTTCAAGGTTCGCTCCTTCGGCGTCCATTTTGCATCGCTCGATATTCGGCAGGATAGCTCCGTGCACCGAAGTATTTTTGCTTGGCTCGCACAATCAGGAGGTTCGATACCGGAAGACTTTGCAGCATTGACGGAAGATGAAAAAATCGGCGTTTTGCTGGATATCAACAATACTATCGACCCCGAACTTTTCGAAGACGAACTCTTCCGCGATACGATTCTGACCATCAGGGCGATCAAGCAAATCCAGAAACAGAACGGAGAGGCCGGCTGTCACAGGTACATAATCTCTCACTCACAAACCGCGCTCGATGTCGTCGAGGTAATTGGATTGTTTTTACTCGGCGGCTGGACGCTGGACGACCTCACCGTAGATATCGTGCCGCTTTTTGAAACGGTAGATGACCTTACAAACGCCGCCGGCGTGATGCGAAAACTGTATAACAATGAAATCTATCGCCGGCACATCCGCCGCCGCGGCAATTGCCAAACGATAATGCTCGGATTTTCCGACGGCACAAAAGACGGCGGGTATATGATGGCAAATTGGGGAATTTACAAGGCCAAGGAGGAGCTGACCGCAGTCTCAAGAGAGTTTGACATTGAAGTAATTTTCTTTGACGGTCGAGGTGGTCCGCCGGCCCGCGGCGGCGGCAAGACTCACAAATTCTTTGCATCAATGGGCCGAAATATCTCGGATAAGGCAATCGAACTGACCGTTCAGGGTCAAACCGTTTCCACTAATTTCGGAACGGTTGACGCCGCCCGGTTCAATATCGAACAACTCCTCAGCGCGGGGGTCTACAGCTCGATTTTTACCAGACAAGAAGAGACTTTTGACCCGGCCGGAGAGGAACTGATGGCGGATTTGGCCGCCTTCAGTTTCACCGCTTATTCCCAGCTTAAGAACGATCCTGCATTTCTTGAATATCTTGCCAATGTCAGCCCGCTAAAATATTTTGGGCGCACCAATATCGGGTCGAGGCCTGCCAAAAGGGGCGGAGCGGCAAACAAACTGACGCTTGATTCCTTGCGCGCCATTCCATTCGTCAGCGCGTGGAGCCAGATAAAGCAAAATGTCCCGGGTTTTTACGGTGTCGGTTCGGCAATTTCGAGGCTTGATGAAGACGGAAAGCTCGAGAAGGTAGCGCAATTGTACGATCGCAACCCGTTTTTCAAAGCACTGATTGATAATTGTGAAATGGCGATGCAAAAAACGTTTCTGCCGCTCACGTCTCATCTCGAAAATGATGAACTATATGGCCGTATTTGGCGAAAAATCAGGGACGAATTCGAGTTGACCCTTAAATATCTTGCCAAGATTACTTCACGTCCGTCCTTTATGACTGAATTTCCCGTTTCACGCCAGTCCGTAATAATGCGCGAACAGATTGTGCTGCCTTTGACGACGATCCAACAGTATGCCCTGACAATGATTCGTAAGAGCGAGCCGAAGTTAAGACCCACCTATGAATCCCTTGTGATACGTTGCTCGTTCGGGATTATTAACGCCGGAAGAAATTCGGCTTAGGCTGTTTCTTTTGACCCGTTTCAACTAGAATTAATCTATGCATATCACCAAGATCGAGCTTGAGGATATAAAATCCCACATCGATTCCAAATTCGAATTCGAGCGTGGAACCACTGCCATCATTGGTGAAAACGGGGCCGGGAAAACGACGATCATCGAAACCGTGGCATGGACGCTTTTTGATCTGCTCGATTATAAGAAAGATGATTTTGTCCGCCGTGGCGCAAAAAAAGGTGTTGCCAGAGTGACTTTTGAAAGCGGATTGGACGAACGCAGATATGTGGTTCACCGCGACACGAAAACCGCCTATTACGTATACGATCCAAAGCTAAAGACTCGGATTGCAGACAAGAAAGAAGAAGTAACCCGGTTCTTATGGCAGCATCTTGGCGCCGAGGCGGGAACCGATCTGGAATCTCTTTTCCGGCGTGCGATCGGAGTTCCGCAGGGCACGTTTACGGCTATATTTCTCGAAGCGCCGACTGAACGAAAACGGGCGTTCGACAAACTTCTAAAAGTCGAAGAGTATCGACAGAGCGCTGATAAATTGCGGGATACGGTCAAATACATTGACGGAAAAATAAGCGGGACTCGCGAGAATATTGCCAGGGGTGAGGGTGAACTGGCCCGGTTCGATTCGATTAAGGAAGACTTAAAAACGATTAAGGCCGACGAGAAGAAACTCCAATCGTCGATCAAGACGCTGGAAAAAGAAGCTGACGGAATTCGGAAAATCGTAAAAGAATTTGAAAAGGTGGAGAGCAGGGTAACCGAATTAAAAAACGCGCTAAAAACCCTTCAAAACGAGAAATCAAAAGCCGATGTCATTAAGTCGCAAAGGGAAAAAGAAAAATCTCTGGCTCAAGATGCGGCAGAACGGATCAAAAGGGTCGAGGGCGATTATCAAAATCATATAAAAGCCCTCGGCCGTCTCAAAGAACTTGAACGCGAACGCGCCGCACGCGAAAAACTAACCGTCGAACTGACTAAGGTCGAGGCGGCGATCGTCAATGTAAATTCGGAAAAACGCGCGGCAGCCGAGGACCGAAAAAAGATCGTCCTGGCTCATCAAGAGATCGAAACGCTGAAACCGAAACTTAAGGAGCAGCAGGAACTTGAAAAGGAACGGGAAACGATTCGGAACCTGCTTTCTGAGGGGAAAGCAGCGCAAAGCCGGCTCCTGGATGTTGATCAAAAGCTCGAAAGCCTCCGGGACCGATACCGGGAGAACCAAAAACAAAAGCAGGAAGCGGAAAAGAAGAGTGTCGAGGCCAAACACTTGCGCGAGCGGCAGGAACGCGAAGAAAAGTTAAGAGAAAAACTGGCGCGGCTCTATGCCGGGCTCGAGCGTGATCAGAAATTTCAGAAAGAGATCGAAAACGGACTGTGTCCGGTATTGACGGAAAAATGCCTGAATCTTAAGGAAGGGCAAACCCTGGATGATTTTGTGATGACTAAATTTTCTGACGTAAAGGCGGAAATCGGAACGCTTGAATCCGAGAAAAAGGAACTGGGAATTTTACTCAAGGCATCCCGTGACGGCGAAAGTTTTCTCGCAACACTGGCTTCGATCGAAAAGCGTGAAAAGGAGATTGCGAATGACGGCGCAGCGCTCAAGGCTGAAAAGGAAGCCTTAAAAAAACGGGCCGGCGATTTAGATAGACTCAATGCGAAACTCAAGGCTATCGAAACGCGGCTTACTTCACTCGATGATCCTAAAATGCGTATCCAGCTTCTTGAAAAAGAGACAACTCGCGAAATATCGATCCGCGAGCAGGCCACCAAGATCGAAAGTAATTTAGAACGGCTTGAGAGTGACCGAAGGCTAAAAATCGAGCAGCTCGAGACGTATAAAGATCTTGATGCCAACTGGAAAGAGTTTTCAGAACTCCGCGACAACACATCAGACGCCCACCGTGAATATCTGGCAAACGAAACGGCAGCCAAATCACTTCCGGAAAAGACAAAGTTGCTTGAGACGCTGATCGAAGAAAACCGTGTACTTACAGATCAGCTAATGAAAGCGGAATCGGAATTAAAAACGGAAAGCAAAGATTTTGACCACGAAAAATATTTGATCGAAAAGGAAGAACTTGCAAAGATTGACCGTCAACTCGTCGAAACAAAACTCAACTACCAGCATTTGAGCAAGCGCCGCGATGAACTGGAAAAGGAGCTCAAACGCCTTGAAGAAATACGCGAAACGCTCAAAATCGAGATCGGCGAGAAAGAACGGCTTCAGAAGATGAGTGACGTAACTGCGTTTATTCGCACAACTTTAAAAGAAGCCGCGCCGCGGGTCGCCCGAAACTACGTCCACCACGTATCGCTCGAGGCGAATCAACTCTATCGAGAAATTATGGGAAACCCGGAACGAACTTTGAAATGGGTTGACGACTACGGCGTTTTCCTTGAAGAGGATGGTTATGAACGTCCGTTTCAAAACCTTTCGGGCGGGGAACAGATGGCTGCAGCGTTGTCCATCAGGCTAGCGCTCTTAAAACAGCTTTCAGACATTCGAATGGCGTTTTTCGACGAGCCGACTATGAATATGGATGCCGAGCGACGCGAACACCTGGCCGAACAGATAAGCCAAATTACTGCAAAACAAACCTTTGACCAACTCTTCGTCATCTCACACGATGATACGTTTGAAGGCTATGTCGATAATGTAATCACCGTGACGGCCAATTGAAACCGATAAACCGCGGATCAAGGCCCTTTATTCATCCTTGAGCTTGAACGGTGCTACAATTCGACCGTGCAGTTGACCGGGCGACGCCGATTCTTCAGAATCTAAATGATGATTTGCAAAGCTTGGATCGAGATTGGCGTTTCGAAAGAACATATTGTAGAGAAAACAGCGTAAATTGGGGAAAGGAGCGATTCACCTTGGAATTCCATCGAAAAACGAATAAACCGTGCCTGGGAGAATAGTTTAGGCAGGGCCTGAGAGAACGGCAATACCTCATAAACGGTTGTCGGAATCCGAATTTTATGAAGAAAGTAACAATAGTATGTGACGGCTCATCGCTTGGTAACGGAAAGGAAAAGCCGCGGGCCGCAGCTTGTGCACTTCTGGGCTATGAGGGATATTGGCGGGCGTTTGCAAAATACCTGGGGAATGCCACCAATCAGCAGTCGGAAATTGCTGCTGCGGAAATCGGTTTATCACAATTGTCCGAGCCCTGTGATGTTCGAGTGATAAGCGATTCGCGATATGTGGTCGAGACGATGCTCGGAAATTTTCGCAAGAAAACGAATCATGATTGGTGGGACCGGCTTGAGAAAGCCGCTGCCAAACATAAGTTGAGGTGGGAATGGGTGAAGGGGCATTCGGGTCACGAAATTCAGGAGGTCGCGGATGATATTGCCCGAAAAACCGCCGAACTTGGAAGAATCGATCAGGATTTCAATGATGAAGCCGTATTGAGTATCGGGGTCAAAGAGATAGGAGAATGAGCAACAACCGTCGGAAAACCAGAGTCTCACAGTTAGGATTCATATATCCGGTAATGATTGTATGCCTGATTCTTACGTTCTCTGCCCGGGGGTTTTCACAAATCCAGTCCTACCAGGGCTGGGTCTGGCAAAATCCGCTTCCACAAGGTAACCCGCTTCATTCGGTGCATTTCGCCAGGGACACTCAGATTGGTTATGCCGTCGGCGCGGACAGTACGTTGCTGCGAACTGACAACGGCGGTTTCCGATGGGAAGAACAGGCTGCTCCGGTCACAACTTCATTTTCCGGTGTTTTTGTAAAGGACGAAAAAAATGCCGTGGTGGTCGGCGCCCGCGGAGTGATTTTAACGACGGCAAATGGAGGCAAAGATTGGAAACCGGTTCAAAAAGAAATTAACGAACACCTCTATTCGGTTACATTTTCCGGGATTAACTCTAACGAGGGCTGGATTGTGGGAACAAACGGAACCGTTTTGAGATCATCGGACGGCGGAAGGTCGTGGAACAGGTCTCCTTCGGCAACGATTGTAGACCTGCTGAAAGTGTCTTCGTTTGATAAGGATCATGTCGTTTCCGTAGGAAAATACGGCGTCATCATAAGCTCGAGCGACGGCGGAAAATCGTGGACCCGTTCAAAACCTTGCGGTGATTCGTTGATATCTGACGCGGTTTACCTTACCGCTAAAAACATCGTTGCCGTTGGCTTCGGCGGATGTGTGGTCAAAAGCATTGACGCCGGCGAAACCTGGCAGCCGGTGAATATTTACAAACAAAGCGATATTCTCTCACTCTTTTTTGCCGATGAGTCGAAGGGTTTTATGACCGACAGCAACGGGAAAGTCTGGCTCACTGAAGACGGAGGAAACACGTGGCTTCCCTTTAATGTGCGGACCAACCCAAAGCTCGTCTCTATGTATTTTTCCGATCAATATACCGGTTGGGCGGTGGGCGAAGATGGTTTGATAATTCGCACCGATGACGGCGGTTACAGCTGGCAGCGGTTGAGTCTCGGGGGCCGCGACGATGTTAACGACATGTTCTTTTTTGACAGACAGGTCGGATGGGCCGTCGGCACACGCGGACGGCTGTGGCTGACCAACCGGGCCGGAACCCCTTGGATCCAGGTATACACCGGGGTCAGAAGCAACCTCAACGCAATTTATTTTCTGGATCCCGATTTTGGATTTATTGCCGGAGATAACGGCGTAATCCTGAGAACAAGTAATGGGGGAGAAAGCTGGGGAATCGCTCAATCCGGCACCCAAACCGATTTGTTCGGCGTAGAGTTTGTAAACGAAAACATCGGGTTTGCGGTCGGTGCCGAAGGACAAATCCTCAAATCGCTTTCAAGGGGCGCGTACTGGGGAAAACTTGCGTCAGGAACTTCCGAATGGCTTGAAGATCTGATTTTCTTTAACGATAAACGCGGAATCGTCGTCGGCGATAACGGAACAATACTGATGACCGAAAACGGAGGAGATTCGTGGGAAAAGATAAATACAAACTTAAAAGAGAGCCTGTATGCAGTCAGTTTTTATGGAAACCGCTTCGGGATGACGGTCGGGGCAAAAGGCACGATTTTGAGGACCACAGACGGCGGAAAAACATGGCAGGATTTGGAATCTCCGGTTGGCGTCAATTTGTATGACGTTCAGGTTTACAGCTATTCAGAAGCGTTTGCGGTCGGAGCGTTGGGAACGGTAATACGGACAAAAGACCGGGGTGAGACCTGGCAGATCCAGCCGAATATTACGAGCAATTCCCTGCAGGCAATCGAGTACCGCGGCGGGAAAAGCCTGTGGATCGCCGGAAGGGGCGGAACGATATTGAAACGAATTCTGTCGCTTTCACCGCTCGACCTCGGCCCCTCAAAGGTTCCTCCGGTCCTCCGGGGTTCCGATAAAAAGATCAAGCCGGTGAAACCCGCTTTCGTTATCGCGGATGACGGGGATATCCCGATCGCCCGGCCGCCGGCGAAGGATAATTAATGCCGGCCTGATGCTGCGTGGAGCACCTCTCAGGTAAGCGTTTGCCCGGCTTCAACCGGTTAATCCCTGCGATCACCCGGTTTTTTAATTATCAATGCAATCCAATCCCCGTCGGTGTGGGAGGTGACGTCTGCAGTCTCAAATTCCGCTAACGCTTGAAGCAGTTCCGGCTCCTGCTCCACCAATATCCCGGATAGAACGATTATTTGGCCGGCGTTTTGAAATAGTAACGGAAGCATCGGAACGATAATATCCGCGGTGACGTTTGCGCAAACAAAATCGTGGCCCGCGGTCTCGACTGAAATCGACCCGACAAAAAACCTGATCCCCGGCGCCTGATTGAGCCCCGCGTTCGCCTTTGCAATTCTTATGGACTCAGAATCGGTATCAAACGCCGAAATCCTCTCGCTTTGATCGCCGAGTTTTGAGGCGGCGATCGCAAGTATACCGGTTCCGGTGCCGACATCAAGAAAACTCATCCCTTTTTGATAATGGCGTTCAATCGCGCTGATACATAGTTTCGTTGTCTCATGGGTACCGGTTCCAAACGCCATATTCGGCTCGATCCGGATAACAATTTTCCGCGGATCGGAAAACTGCTCCCAGGGCGGAGCGATAACGAATTTCAAGGTTTCGGTCGGTTTCCAGTGTTTTTTCCATTCGGCCAGCCAGTCTTCGTGTTCAACTGTGCGTACGTTTAACCGCCTGATTCGGGCGGAATTAAATCCGTAGATCCGAAGCGCATCGTCAAGTTTCCGCCGTATCAAACTTCGATCTATCGGGGGTTCAAAATAACCGACCACGCAAATTTCGTCGGTGTCGGATTTATGGAGGGAGTTTATCTCGGTGCCGAGAGCATCGAGGCTGTTGAATCCAAACTCGACCGCCTCGGTAAGATCCGGATCGACGGTTATTTCGACGGCAACCCATTCTTTTGGCTGATCCGTTTTGCTCACGTTTATTTAGCCATCTATTTCTGTATCCCGATTTCGTCGAGCTGCCGTTCCTGATTCCGCCAGTCCTTGACTACCTTTACAAAAAGCTGGAGGTAAACTTTTTTTCCGATAAGGGATTCGATATCTTTGCGGGCCCTGATGCCGATGTCCTTGATGCTCCTGCCCTGTTTCCCGATTACAATCCGCTTTTGGGAATCCCGTTCAACATAAATCGCACAGTATATTTTGGTGGTTTTCGGATCCGATTCATCAAATAACTCGGTGACAACCGCTGTCACATAGGGCAATTCGTCGCCCGTAGATTCGAGTATCTTCTCCCTGATCATTTCGGCAACCATAATCCTGAGAGGCTGGTCGGTCATTTCGTCTTCTGCAAAGAGCGGGTCATTTTCGGGGAGATGCCTCGTAATCTGATCGAGCAGCACCGGAATCGCATCCCCTTTTAACGCCGAGACCGGAATTATCTCTTCAAATTTATGCCGCGACGAATAGAAATCGATCAGCGGCAGCAATCGCGCCTTATCTTTTATTTTGTCGATCTTGTTTAGTACCAGGATGGCAGGTTTATCACTGTCTTTGACCAATTCGAGGACAAACCGGTCGCCGTTTCCGGTCGAAACCGAGGCATCCCGCATCAGTACAATCAGGTCAACAGAAAGAATCGCATCGTGGACGGCGGTCATCATCCGGCGGTTGAGCAAGTAGCCGGGCTTATGGACACCCGGGGTATCGACAAAGACGATTTGTCCTTCCGGCGAGGTCACGATCCCTTGGATTTTATGACGCGTTGTTTGAGGTTTGTTTGAAACGGCCGCAATTTTTTCACCGACCAGGTAGTTGAGTAATGTAGATTTGCCGGCGTTTGGGCGTCCGATCAGGGCTACATACCCGCAACGAAAGGTTTTTTCATTCTCCATTTAACATTTGCAGAAACCGCGTGTTTTTATAAATGATAAATGATTACGGATAAATGACAATTGTTTAACGCACTTTTACGGTTACTATCTTTTTTCCGCACGGGGAGTCGAACGCGACATTGTAAATCCCGGTATTGGTACTAATCGACTTGACGATGAAAAACGCCTGTGCCGAAAGCAAACCGATTACGGGTTCCACCGCCACGCTGATATTCCCCGGACTGTTCGAAACCGCCGTAATGCGATTCAAGTCGCCGATCCCATTCTTATAACCTACCAATAAACCAAGGCTTCCGCCGTCGCCGATGATAGTCATCTCGTTTTGGCTGACAAGCAACTCGCAAGGCTCCGTTACGCTTGCTTTTTCCGTAGATTTCTCCGCCAGATCTTCTTCGGGTACAATCCGCGGCCTCACTAATCCGGCGGCCATTCTTTCAGGCTGTATATTCTCCCGGCCCGTTTGGGGTAAGGCCTTTGCCGGTAATACGGGATCGATTTCCTTACGGGTGACCCCAACCGGGAGCGGTTTTCCGAATTCATAAGCGGCAACGGCGGGTGTTGCGCTATTTGCGACCGGAGGCTCGGCACCGGTCGGCACGGGATTCTTCGGCGCGGCTTCCGGAAGCTTGATGACTGCAGGTTCGAATATGGGTTCGGCAGTTTTCACACTGCCGCCATCCGCCGGTTTTAGCGATGCCACATTCGAAGCACCGGCCGCAATATCTTCTTTAAAAACCTCCGGCAGGATACTGATATTCGAGGTGGGATCCAAAATCTTTTCAGCCGTTGTCAATTTTTTGTTTGACCCCGTTTCGGCAGCCGCCATCGCCCCAGCCTTAGGCCCGGCAACGGTCTGGCTGTTTAGCGGCGCAAAGGTAATCTCGGCCGGTGGAATCGACTTTTCGGGCTCCGCATTGCCTGGATTGGCCGGTTCGGCCGGCGGGGTTTTTATGGCTGCGGAACCATCGTTATCGGCATTCTCTTCGCTTCTAGCTGAAATGGTTTCCTTTTCCGGTTTGATCTTGAAAATACTTAACTCATCCCGCGGGACGGATGATTTTTGAAGCCGCTCTTCGAGTCCGTCAAGGCTACCATAAAGTCTTCCGTAGATTCCCTCGATAACCAATTTTTTTGCGGGATTTTGCTCCTCACTTGAATATCCCCTGATATAAGCGTCAAGCGCTTCCTCCGATTTGCCCGAGCTCTCGAGGACCGATCCGAGCCGCCAGTAAGTAGACCTCGACCAAGCGCTGTCTTCCGGTACAACGGTGGTTGCCAGCCTAAGTTTCTGAAGTGCTTCGTCGGGCATCGATTGTTCGAAAAATGCCCAGCCGGCTATCTCCTCGATTCGTCCCCTGAGTATTCTCGAAAGCGTCTGACGGGAAATATTTGGAACGATTATCGTTTGCCCCCGGGCTACGGCGATCTTCCGGCTTTCATATAGTTCATCGGCCAACACGGCGGCGGAAGCCGTCCGTACATTCAACGCCGCATCAACACCGGATACTGCATCACGGGTGATTTTTAAGACCTTCGGCAGCGCCCTTTTCTTCTGAAGCATCTGATTAGCCGCAAAAAGCTGACGGTGCGTTTTCATCGGGTCATTTCCGGCGATGAACTCGTCAGCAGCAGATTCGATGGTTGAGGCGTCTGTCGTTTTTGCATCAAGTGCTTCAGCAAACCGCAGAAGATTCTTCATTCTCCGGGATTCCTCCGGAGAATCGGCAGATGAAAACTGAAATATGCTTGCCCGCCGTTCAAGCGACAACAAACTGGAAAAACTTTCTGACGACGTTTCGACGCGTCCGCCCAATTTTGTCTTGACCAGTCCATTTTCGATGACAAAACTGTTTCTCAATCCCTCCGCCGCTTCCCGGTAAAATCCGGCGGACTGGCGGGATGAAGCCAATTCATACTCGAGCGTCGGAAAATTTCCGTACTGACGGGCGGTCAACAATGTCCGTTCGGCGGAAATCGGATCACCAAGAGCCATGTGCCCGCGCGCCAGCGCAATGTAGGTCCAGGTATACCTCGGCTCAAACGCCAGCACCTTTTGGGCTAATTCAATCGCCTTTGCGCCATCGTTGTTGGCCGCATACCAATACGCCGCTCCAACTAAAAGCGCCATGTTATTCGGGGTTTGATCCAGCGAAGCGGCCAATTCGGTTTCGGCCAGCTCCTTTTGACCCGAATCAAAAAGAGAAAGTATGAGCCCGGTTCGGGCGGAAGAGTTTGACGGGTCGAGTTCGAGCACCTCCCGGTAAAGCGTAATCGCTTCCCGGGGTTTTCCAAGCGCACGCTTCATCTCCGCAAGGCTCACTTTTGAGACCGGCGAAGCGCCCTCGCTCCCCATTGCCTGCAAAAACGATTGGGCGGCTTTTTCGAGATCAAAATTGAGGCGATGGGCATATCCGAGGGTATGATATGCGGATGACAAACCGGGATTCAGGTCGATCGATTTTTCCGCCAGTCGTTGAGCTTCCGATGCGTTCTCGACGGTCAGATAAAAGGTTGCCAGCCCCAGGAGATGATTAGGATTGACCGGTGTTTTTTGCTCGATGAGTTTGGCAACTTCGATCGCCGCTTCCCGCTGACCCCGGAAATACAAATTGGCAGGGAATTTGATCAAGAGTCCTGAAAACAATTTGTCTGAGACGGGAACGGGCGCTTCGATAACCGCCAGCTTAAAAAGTTCGATTCCGGCTTCGACTTCGCTGAGACGCAGTTTTTCATCGGCAAGCTCGGCGCGGGAACTTGAGATGAGCTCTTGTGCCCGAACTATTTGTTTGGATTTTGGATAGTCTTCGATAAATTTTTGAAGCAGCCTTATTCTTTCTGAAGCGAGCGACTGGGCAATTGCGTTTTCAATTGCATCATTTTCACCGACTTTCTTTTCTGAAGCGTTCGATCTAACGGGGTTGCTTTTGGCAATTTCCGATTTCGGCTGCTGTCCGGAGAGGTTGATCGTGAGCGAAATGGTGAAAATCAATATTGTTAAGTATTTCATGATGCAAGAATGTCTGGGTCATTCATTTTTTTCAAAGATAATAACATGAAATTGCATTAAACCCCGTCCGGTCTTATTCTCAATCCTATGAGCGAGTTCGATGAAATTTGGACACAGGATCTCGATAATGCAATTGCCCGGGCGAAGGCCAGCGGGCGATATCACGTCGCAGATTACCTGGCCCTGAAAGCCTCGAATGACAGAATCCGGCGCAATAGCGTCAAATGGCTTTTTGATTCGGTAATCGAATTTGTAATGGTATTTAACACCCACGGCGCGAGAATAAAACTCGAGAAAAAAGACGATTACAGATTCAAATTTGGAAATTCCCGTTTAACCGGTTCCCTGCTTACCCTAAAACAAGGTGTAAGATGTTTGAGCTTTGAGGCGGGTTGGACGCAATCACTAGACGACGGCGTGATTCGCGGCGGAGGAATTGCATGCGTTAAAATAGGTCATTTCGGGTTCAGCAAACTAAACGAGGAGATCATCCTGATCCGTTATGAAGGTGAGTACCGTTGGTTTACTATCGCCGATGAAAAAAATCGGATCTCCTTTTCACTAAAGGATTTGCGAAAGCATTTCGAGACACTTTTGGGCAGTAATTAGTTAGACGGTAACAGTAAAGAAATTAATCTATGAGCACTGGATTTCTTTTGCCCGGGCTTTTCATTTTATCCCGATGAAAAAAATCCGTAATCGACAACCACGATTCACGCTCAAGCCGGTAAATGGTTAGGGGTTAACGGTTAATGGTTGCAATGCTGCTCGATGCGTTTTCTTTTGTAATATTCTATTGTAATATGGGAGTTAGAAAAGAGAAACTTTTGACTGGAGATATTTTTAACATAGTGAAATCAGAACTCGAAACCCTTGTCGAGTTGCAGAAAACGGATACCCGAATTAGGCAGCTCAATGAAAACATCGAAACCGCAGAAGAAAGGCGTGCAAACCTCGAAGAAGAATTCGAAAAGCACGCCTCTTCTATTCGTGAAATACAAAATAACCGGGATCAGGCCCAATCCAAGCGCGTCGAACTTGAGGCGCATATTGCGGAATCCAAAACCAGCCTCGAAAGGGCAAATCGAAATTTGACGACGGCGCAGGATCAAAAGCAATATGAGGCCGCGATGCGCGAAATTGACGCGCTCAACAAACAGGTTTCGAAATATGAAACCGGAATACTCGAAAATTTGGAGATTATTGAGGAAGCCGAAAAAGTTCTTGCCGAACGCGCCGAAGAGGTGGCCAATCTGGATAGCGATTGGGAGAAGACCCAGGCGGACTTTGAAGCGAAATTAGGAAGCAATAAGGCTGAGCTTAAAAAACTTGAAGGTGAGCGGAAGTTGGTTTTTGCTGAAGTAACGCCCGAACTTGCTTCAATTTACAACCGCCTGGTCACGCGAAGCCGCGACGGACTGGCGGTGGCGGAAGTCGTCGATGACGCCTGCAGCGCTTGCTTCATGTCGCTTCGAAAACAGCTGCTGGTTGATCTAAATACGACAAGCAAGATACTCACGTGCGAAAACTGCACGAGGATTCTGTATGTCAGTAACGAGGAACACGTTGAAGCGACCGCGACTTAGCAGCCGACAGAAATTTCCGCTCCTCGATTCGGTGGTTGTTTAATCGTCAAATCTATCAGCCGCCTGATATCGATTTCGCCGGATTGCGGCTTCTGAGGATTTCGTAATTTCATAACCTAAATCCCGCCGTCTCGCTTAGCCCATGTTTGGGACACACCGATATCTACCTTGATCGGGACTTTTTTAAGATATTCTTCCCCCGCGGCGACCATGACCGTTTTCAGCGATTCCGCAATTTCATCCGCTTCATCTTCCCGTACCTCCACAACGATTTCATCGTGAACGATGTTAACGAGTTTTGCGGATGTGCCTTTTAGCGCATCGTGGAGCAGCCGGAGGGCTCGTTTTAAAATATCCGCCGAAGTTCCCTGGATCGGCATATTCTTTCCGTAACGCTGGGCAGAGGCGACCTGCTGCTGATCATCCTCATCGAATCGAAAACGCGCAAGCCGCCCTGACGCCGTCCGGGCATGACGATCATCCACCGCCCGTTTTGCAGCATCCCTGAGCCATCCGTCAAGGCCCCGGTAGGTCGTGAAATACTTACGCATAATGTCTTCGGCTTCCGTTTGGGATGCCCCCGTCATCATCGCAAAACGCTGCGATCCAACTCCGTAGACAATTCCAAAATTGAGCCGTTTCGCGAATGTTCGCTGTTCGGGAGTAACATCTTTGGGTTTTATTCCAAATACCTGAGCCGCCGCCATCGCGTGAAAGTCCTCGCCGGATCTGAATGCCCCGATAAAATTCTCATCACCCGAAAATTCGGCAAGTATCCTAAGCTCGATCTGGGAATAATCACCGATCACAAGAGTGTTACCGTTTTCGGCCCTAAAACAACTTCGGTATTCGTAACCGTGGGGAATCTGCTGGAGGTTTGGCTTTGAACAGGAAAATCTTCCGGAAGGCGCACCGATCTGACGAAAATCGGCATGGATTCTACCCGTTTCGGGTCTTACAAACTCGAGTATATTTTCGCCAAAACTAGTTAGGGATTTCGCTACTCCGCGATATTCGAGCAATTTTTCAACAACCGGATATTTTGCCGCCAACGGCTGAAGCTGCCATCCTTGCGTTGTCCCGGGTACGGGAACTCCTAAATTAAGAAGTGCGTCCGTAACCTGCTGCTGCGAATTAAGATTGATCTCGGCAACGCCGAATAGCGATGCCTGCGCAACCCCTGCCGAAAGCATTTCCTGAAGCTCAAACCCAATCCGTTGTCGCTCATTCTTGACCCGTTCTAGCTGCTTGTTCCACCGATCGCGGTCAAGATAAAATCCGTTTAGTTCCATTTCAGCGATCGGTGTAACGCATTCAAATTCAAGTTGCGCCGCGGCGCTCAGGCCGTCTTCTTTGAGTTTTTCTGCGATCTTCGCCCTAAGCGGAACCATCGTCGCAGCATCCCTGGCGGCATATTCAACCTGGGATTGAGACAATTCAGCGGCTTCCCAGTCACTGATTTGTTCAGTTTTATCCAATTCGGTTCCGAGAAAAAAACTCGTAACCTCGGCGAGGCTGTGTCTGCGGTCGCGGTCCCCCGCGGCGATCAGCTGGCTGGCGAGAAAAGTGTCAAATGTACCTCCCAGTTCGACCCCTAAATGATGGGATATCCATTTTGCGTCAAATTTTGCGTTATGCGCGATTTTAACCGGACGCGCGGCAGCAAGGAGTTTGCGCAACGGCTCGAGATCGGATATCGACTTGAGATCACCGGAATTCCGGAAGGGATTGAGATCAATAACTACGGTATTTCTGCCATTACTGATCTGCACCAGACGAATTGTTCCGTCAAACGGATCAAGCTCCGTCGTTTCGGTATCGAAACCCACGACTTCCTCCGACCCAAACTCCTGACAGGCCTTTTTAAGAGCCCCGCCATCGGCAATCATCTGAAAATAAACTTCCATATTTGTTAATGGTATTCTCAAATTACAAAATCGCAAATCCGATGTAAACATAAATACGTTCGATTCTGCGTTTACCAAACCCAAAAAAACATTTATACTGAGTCTGGTTTGCAGAAATACGTTGACTTATATATTTCTTAAGCAAACCCATTGAAATAAAAAGATTTAAAAGTCGTTAAGCTTGAATTGTTCGGGCGGGTATGAAGCACCATTGATAATGATAAGTTGCTCCCCGCAAATGAAAAGCGAAGGATCGCTTTTACAAACGTAATTCCAAATTGGATAAGCTCAAAATCCGTATGGTTCCGGAGTTCTTTCGGTATCAAATCAATTTTGAACAGCTAGATTTTTCTCACCTGAGATAATCCTAAGTTTGTAAAACCCCGATTCCCCGAACTTTCTTTCCTAAAAGTCCGGTCTTCTATCCGAAGATTGGTATTCTTTTAGCCAGACACGTCCAAGCCTGACAACTGCAGAAAAAATCCTTTTTATTAATAAAGGAAACAAATATGTCAAAAGAAATGATCATAAGCGTCAACGGACGTGAAAAGAAGATTGCCATTCTGGAGAATGGGAAAGTCACTGAATTTTACATTGAACGCGATGAAGACAATTCGGGCGTTGTCGGAAATATATACAAGGGACGCGTTCAGAGAGTTTTGCCGGGAATGCAATCAGCTTTTGTAGACATTGGTCTTGAAAGAGATGCGTTTTTGTATGTCTCCGACTTCTTTGATGAGGAAGAAGAAATCGAACGCATCGTGATGGAGAAATCCAAGGAACAAAAATCAGCCGACGATGCGGACCGGGAAGCGACGGATGAAATTCACAAAAAACGTCTGAGACGCGACAAGAAAATCGATGACGAGCAGGAAAAAGCCGAAATCGTAATTGAACCGGAAAAGAAAGAAGCGAAACCGAAAGCCAAACAAACACCTCCGAAAAAGAAGCGGGGCAGACCGAGCAAAAAAGATCAGGATCACGCCCAAGTTGAACCCAAAAAGGAAACCAAAAAAAGTCCGGATAAGGAAGAAAAACCCGAGAAAAAAGTCGAGAAAAGACCCGAACCGAAAGAAAATGTCTTGGATGTATCGGATCTTGAATTTGAGGAATCCGGATTTGAACGGATCGTCGATGAGAATGAAGATGAAAGCACCGGCGAGATGCTAAAAGACGCGATGATGCAGGAAGCGATTACGGACAAGGTACGTTCGATCGAATTTGATATGGAGAGTGTAGATTCTTTTGAAGTGGGCTCTTTGATAGATTCCGTCTCGATCGACACCGGCGGTTTTCTGCGAATTGCCGACGAAGAAGAAGAAGAAGAACCGCAAACAAAAGCGGGTCAAAAACGACCGGACCGCAAATCGTCGAGCCGCTCAAAGAGTACGCCCAAGGGTCGGGGCTCATCAAAGGCGAAAAAAGAGACTGGGTCCGACGATGAGGAAAAGGAATCGGATGAGAATTCTTCGAAAAACCAAAACTCCCAATCAAGATCCAGGCGGAGCGGAAAAGCCTCACCCGGAAAATCCGCGGCTGATTCAGAAAAAACAGCGGGTGATGACACTTTTGAGGATGCCGAAGCAAAGATAAGCGAACCGCCGAACATCGCTGAAATGGCAGTTCGCCGGGGAAGCCGCGGAGGCGGCCGCCGGCCCGCGAAACCGAAGCCGGCTGAACGAACTACAGAGGATAACAAAACACACACTGATAAAAGCTATAAGACTACGGAGGTTGACGAACCGATTACCGCCGAAGGCGAAATCGCCGATGCCGAATTGCAGCCCAAAGGGAACGGGCGCCGGAGAAAAAGGACCAATCGCAACCAGCCGAAGATTACCGATTTGCTTCAGGAAGGCCAGGAAGTTCTTGTCCAGATCGCAAAGGAACCGATCGCCCGAAAAGGCGCCAGAATAACTTCGCACATCGCCTTGCCCGGCAGATATATGGTTTATATGCCGACGATTGAACATCTCGGCGTGTCAAGAAAGATTGGTTCGAGCAAGGAACGCTCAAGGCTCAGGAATCTTCTCCAAAAGGTCGCCGGCAACAAACAGATACCGTCGGGCGGATTTATTGTTCGTACCGCGGGAACAGGGAAAAGCGAAAAGGAACTGACCGAGGATGCCAATTATCTGGTAAAGACCTGGAAAGATAATAAAAGGAACGCCGAGCGGGCAAAATCCCCCGAGCTGATACACCAGGATTTGGATATCATATTGCGGCTTCTGCGCGATCATCTTTCGGACGATTTCACGGCTATCCGTGTCGATTCCGAGGAAGAGTATCTGCGGATTGTGGAATTCGTGAACAGGATTCAGCCAAAGCTCGTAAAACGGGTCAAGTTCCATACCCTCGATGAGCCTATTCTCGATACCTACGGAGTCAGCGAAGAAATCGATAAGGCTTTGAAGCATCGGGTCTGGTTGAAGTCGGGCGGTTACCTGGTGATCAATCAAACCGAAGCGCTGATCGCCATTGACGTAAATACCGGTAAATTCGTCGGAAAAGGGAATGCCCGGCTTGAAGACACGATCACCAAGACCAATATGGAAGCGGTCGAAGAGATTTCCCGCCAAATCCGGCTTCGGGATTTGGGAGGAATCATAGTCCTCGACCTGATCGATATGGAAGACCGCCGCAACCGTAACAGGGTTCTGCAGACGCTCCAGGAACATCTAGCAAATGACAAGTCGCCAACTAAGGTGCTTTCGTTTAACGACTTTGGGCTGATTATCATGACCCGCAAACGCGTCAAGCAGTCGCTCGAACGAACGCTCTGTTCACCGTGCTCTTACTGTGACGGGGCCGGCTGGGTAAAATCGGCGCAAACCGTCTGCTACGAAATCCTCGAGGAGGCTCGGCGCATTTCCAAAGGATTGAGCGATGTCAGGCAAACCACCCTCCGCGTTCATCCCGAAGTCGCTACTGCGCTGCGGGGTTCGGAAAGCGAGGTGTTCGAAGAAATTGAGGAATACCTGGGTGTCGTTGACGTGACGGGAGACACCTCGATACACCAGGAACACTTCGATTTTGCGTTCATATAGTCTGATTAAGACACCATAATACTTAACGAAGCGTCGGTCCCGCGGCATTCTTTTTTGGCAATCAAGCCCCGAGTGATTTTCTGCAGAATTTATAGTTTTAGTTTCTTGCGCAGCTTTTTGGGGTCGTCCGGCTTTTTAAAAATCTCCGAAGGGATTGTTTGGTTATATTTCACCGATTCGTAGTTAATTCGATAGACATGGACCCCGTCCGTATAACGATCGATGATATAGGGTGTTAAAACACCTTGCTCAAAAAGAAACTGGGCGAAACGGGTCTCCTGCACAATTTCCTTTTTGTCGGTATCAAATTGTCTGAAGATCGTTTTCATCGGAAGCCCGTCATCGGCGAATTCATATTCGACCTCAAACCCGTCCGCAAAGGTAAGTTTTAGCACGTCGTTTCTTTTTCCGAGACTCGCACGTCTTCTTCCGACGTATGAAAGCACTGCTTCGCGGCTCCAATCCTTCCGCAGGAGATAATCATAATTACTCCGCATACTGTTCCGGAATCCGGTGATTCCCTTTTCATCCTGATCACGCAAACTTTCGAAATATTCTTCGTAGATCCAGCCCGTTTCGCCGGTGTTTACCTGGACCGTCTTTGACCCGCCTTCCGTCAAATCCGTGCGTTCAAAATCCGGGAACACGATGATATCTATAAATGACTGGAATGATACATTTACCCCATCTTTAAGCTGTGAAAACTTGCCTTCGCCGATCGAGGTCTTAACGCTCAGATACTCTTTTCCGCCTAGTTTGGCCGCGGATTTTGCGATAATCGCTTTTGCTTTCTGAAGTTTTGAATCACCGGTTGCGGTGTCGAAATTCTGTCCGTATACGGCGACGGAAAATCCGATCAGCACTATCGTAAAAGCTTTTAAAACTATCCGCATAAAGAATCCCGTCAAAAAAAAGACTTTAGTAAAAGATTATCACTAAAGCCTTTGATGCAGAAATTGTTATGTTCGTTGAATTTAGTTGAGACTAAACGCTTCCTTTGTCCGGACTACGATCTCGTCATCTACTGCTTCGACGACGAATTGGCTCGCAGTCTTCCATAAGCTCGTTATCGGGAGCTTTATCGTTTGATCAATATGGCGTTTGAGGAATCTCGCTCCGTAAGCCGGGCTGTACCCCTTGAGGGTTATTAAATCGACCGCTTCGTCAGTGATTTCAACAAACTTGCCCTGTCCTTCCATTTGACCTCTGACACTTCCGAGATAAAGACCTGCGATTTCTTTCACCTCATCCATCGTCAGCGGCGAAAAAATGACGATCTCATCAATACGGTTCCGAAATTCGGGTGAAAAACGCTGTTCGGCTGCCTTCATAACGTCATTCTTGATAGCCTTCATATCGCCGAGTGATTTTTGTCCGAACCCCAGCGGGTTTTCATATTTTTTGAAATTGTTCGAACCCAGATTCGACGTCATGATGACGATTGCATCTGACAGATACACTTTCTTACCCCTGCCGTCAGTCAGCCATCCTTCATCAAAAGCCTGTAGGAAAATATTCATGAGATAGGGATTTGCCTTTTCGACCTCATCCAGCAACAGAACCGTATAGGGATCTTCACGAAGTTGTTCGGTCAAAATACCGCCCCGTTCCGAACCTACGATTCCCCGCGGCATGCCGATTAGTTTTTCTATGCCGACCGTTCCTTCGCCGTATTCCGACATATCAATCCGGACCATCTTTTCTTCGTCGCCAAACATAAATTCGGCTACCGCTTTGGCCAACTCCGTCTTTCCGACACCGGTCGGTCCGAGGAAGAGCAGAACACCGTCCGGAGCGTAATGATTTTCCTTGAGCGGCCCCTTGTTAAGCCGCAATCTCTCACAAACGGCACGAACCGCTTCGTGTTGTCCGACAACGCGTTTTCCAAGTTCGCTTTCCATCTGCAAAAAACGGTCGGTCGTATCCCGGTAAATCATATCCTTCGGAATCCTCGATTCCTGTGAAATGACATCGACGATATGTTCCGGCTTTACGACCATCGAACTCGGTTCATTGATCTCAACCTTGACCGAAGCCGTATCGAGCCAGCCAATCGCCTTATCCGGGAGGTGCAGATTCCTGATGTATTTAGGCGACATTTCAAGCGCCGTATTTATCGCTTCATCCGAAATCGTCACCGAGTAGTTTTTCTCGAGCCGAGGGCGCACCCCTAGCAAGATCTCTTTCGTTTCTTCGATCGTTGGTTCTTTGACCTTAACCTGCCTGAACCTTCTCGCGAGGGCTTCATCTTCGGCGATGTACTCTTTGTATTCGGTTAAAGTCGTCGCCCCGATAATTCTCAAATCTCCGCGGGCAAGCGAAGATTTAAACATATTTGCAGCGTCCGACGACGTACCGAGCGCCGCGCCGGCTCCGATTATCGTGTGTGCCTCATCGATAAACAAAATAATATGTTTCTTTTCCTTTACTTCATCGATGACTCCTTTGATTCGCTCCTCAAACATGCCGCGCAGCATAGTCCCCGCTACCATTCCACCCATCTGAAGCTGGACGATGTGGGAATTTCTAAGCCGCTGGGGAACTTTTTCGGGCTCGAGCTCAATCAACCGGGCGAGACCTTCGACGACGGCCGTTTTACCGACGCCGGGTTCACCGACCAACATCGGTGAATTCGAACGTTCGCGGTGCGATAGAATCTCTATCATTTGCCGGATTTCCGGTTCGCGTCCGATTACCGGAGGCAGTTTATCCTGGCGCGCCATCTTGTTGAGCGAAACACCGAAATGTTTCAAATAAGACGGCAATTCGTATTTCTTTCTGACGCTTTCTTCTTCTTTTTCCCGCTTTTTAATTTTCTTTCTTGCGGTTTGGGCAAGTTCTTCATGCCCGACTCCTAAATTCTGCAAAATGTCGTTCAGTACGCTTCGTTCATCATTTGACAGCACATAAAAGATGTCTGACGCATCGATCACGCGTCTTCCCTGCGATCGCGCACGATCCATCGACCGCTTAAAGAGATCCGTTGTTTCGGGTGCAATCTTAAAACCGGTGCCGACATGCTGCTTGCCGCTTTCTACGCGTTTTTCAATAAGCAGTTTTACCGAACGCGGGTCGACCGTCAGGTCGAGCATCGTATCGTTAAACAGATCAGGCTCTTCATCAACGATCGCTTGCAGAATATGCCCGACCGAAACGAAATTCTGATCGCGGTTTTTTGATTCATCCAGTGCGGTTTCGAGTACTCTTCGTCCGCTTTCACTAAACTTATCTTTGTATGCTTCTATATCTGCCATATTTTCATTCTCTCAAATCAAGCCATCGTTTTGATGCCGTCAGGCGGAGATTATCTGCCTTAGAAATAATAGTAACATTTTGAAACGCTGAATAGTAAGCATCTTCTTTAACGCTTTTATTTCGTCGAAGGTTGAAAATGAGTCTAAATCTATGACCCAGCCTTATCGCCGCTACCCGTCTCAAGCCGGAAGGAGCCCCTTTTCGGTTTTTACGCTTCGGCGCGCAAAAGGCGTTTGATCATCAGAATTTGTCCTTTGTGCTGCGCTTCATGGTCGATCAGGTGATGCAGAATCCAGCGGAGACTATTCTCAAATCGGGTGCCGTCCTCCTTTTCCCATCCAAAATATCTCTCGAGATCATCATCGGTCATACGGGCCAGGATCTTTTTTCCGGAACCGCTAACCCGGTCTAATTCGTCAATGCAGAATTGGGCGGAGTAATTCTTTGAAGCAAATTCCGTATCAAGAAGCACGTCCCAATAGGCTTCCCTCCGGGCTTCTTCCTGGTTGAGTTCCTTTTCTGCCGCAACCGCTTGAATCCACCACCATTCGGCTTCGGCGCAGTGAAGTATGAGCTGCCCGATGCTATGGGTATTGGGCATTAGTTTCGCTGAAACTTCGGCATTAGTGAGATCCGCGGCGGCTTCGCGCAGCTGCGCCCTGACCTCTTCCATTCCGCTTAAGTAGTAGCCGATTTGAATTGGAAATCCGGCGATGGGTTTAAGATCTTCTTTTTCGATTTTCATTGAATAATTTTTGAGATGAAACCCCAAGACCTGTGAGCCGGCCCGATATCGGAAATGTCCTAAGTTGTCCAACCCCAAAAACGGCAATTGTTATCCGTGGTCCGTCTTACTGCGCCCGGCTTTTAGAAACAGCCATGCCGATCCGACCCAAAGCGCGGTTAAGAAACCGTGCCCTACAAACAGGCCGATGCGCGGTTCCGCCCCGCTGAACAGCACAATTACTCCCACCAACGCCTGAGCGAGTGCCGTCGCGAACAGTGCGCGCGCCATTCCATACGGCTTGAAACGCGCTATGATCGCACCGACAATCCCGACCGCCAAAACTCCGACATAAACCAAGTTGGCCGGGTTATTTTCATTCCCGATAATGCCAACTGCGAGGTTTACCCAGACCAGGATAAATGCCGTCAGAAGCGCCACGCCGACGGCTGCCCGGTAGGCATAATCAGCCGTCGCCCTCGCTGCCAGCTCGTAGGTGCCGCAAACTGCGGCCAGCATCGTGCCGAAGACTACGAAATCCGCAAGTTCCCAATTAACCTCTTTAGTGAACTGCATCGCCACCAACGGCAGGGCCAGTAAGAGCGCGGCGGCGCCCCAGACGGCTATCCTCCAGCCGCTCGTGCGCAATCCGCTAAATCTTTCCGTTTTTTCTGTCATCGCTTTTGCCTCCAAGGTGTTTCGACTCAATATCGATTAAGGACGATTGCTAATTCAGCCCTCCCGGCTGACCATTTCATTGATCCAGATCGGTGCGGAGAGTGAGGCGCAGCCCTTCGAAACCGGGTAGTCGCTATATACTCCCGACTTTTCTCCGATGGCAATGGCCCGCTTCCGCTGGTCGGAAATGTTGATTCCGATTTCCGCAAGAGTCCATTGTCCGGTGCACTTCAGGCACGGCGCTACCCATTTCGGACTCGGAAGCGCACGGAGATCCAGTCCTTCCGGGCTTTTTACGATCCGTTCGGCGATGAAGCTCCATCCGGAGCGTGCCAACGAGCCGGGCGTCCATGTTGCCGGTCTCCCAAAGCTGAACGGCCCATTCGTGTTTAGTCTTGAACTTCTTCGCAGTAGTCGCAGGTCGCCGAGTTTGACGCCGAACTGATTGTCGCCGCCATCGTTTCTGATGTTTTGCGCACGCGACTTCTCGTTACCGAGTGATTCGAGCCGCTTGAGCGTATCATCAAGGTTCAATACCTTGATCAACTTATCAAGAAAGTATTGGACGTTGCAATGCATTTTGGGGAAACCAAATTGAATTTTGCAGCGCTCTGCTCTCAATAACAGAACGGACAATTAAAACCCGGCTTTTACCATTGCTGCGTGAAACTTTGATTTTTTAAAAGCTATATGTGTTGGCAGCGATCAATCCATCCGCAATCCGCTGCCGGGCGGCGATCGTATTAATCGGTGTGTTGTTTTTTGTAAAACGTCTTAAGGCGGCAAGCATTACCCGCAGTTCGTCTCCTTCGGCAAAACCCGCGATAGTGTTCTTGGCGGTGGCTTCGATACGCTGAATCGCGTCGTTGCAAAAGACTCCCGCGGCATCTACATATTTTTCGGCCGCCTCTTCACCGTCACGCCCGGCAAATTTTGTCGCACGCAAAACCGCGGTCTCCATCGCATAGGCTTCCATAATGATATCGGCACAGCCGATCAGGACTTCTTGCTGGTCTTTTATGCCCGCCATATACTTTTGCGCCGCGCTTCCGAGCACCATCAACGCGACCTTTTTAGCGTTCCGGGCGAGTTTTAATTCGGTCTCAAGCAGTCCGGTTTCTTCGTCAAACGAAATCTGCGGACTCAGGATCTCCTCCTGCAGCGCCTTTGCGGCGCCCAAAAGACCGAGTTCACCCTTCATCGCCCGTTTGAGAAGCATGCCCGGAATCAGCATTCGATTGATCTCGTTGGTGCCTTCAAATATCCGGTTGATGCGCGCATCGCGATAAGCCTTCTCGGCCGGATAATCCGCCGAATAGCCGGCGCCGCCAAATATTTGGACCATTTCGTCGACCACATAATCGAGAACTTCCGAGCAGTAAACCTTGTTGATCGAGCTCTCGACTGCATATTCTTCGATCGACCTCAGCTTTTTATCCGAATCCGTTCCATCGCCGATCAATGCATCGATCAAGCCAACCGTGCGGTAGGTGATGCTTTCCGCAACCCAGGTCCGGATCGCCATTTCGGCGAGTTTGTGTTTGATTGCTCCAAACTGGGCTATCGGCGTTTCAAATTGTTCGCGTTCGTTGGCATATCTGACCGATTCGTGGATAGCCAGTTTTGCTCCACCGGTAACCGATGCCCCGAGCTTAAACCGTCCAACGTTTAATACATTAAGCGCGATCTTCGCGCCGTCGCCGACTTCACCGATAAGATTTCCAACCGGTGTTTTTGCGTCCGCGAGAATGAGGGGCGTGGTCGACGACGACTTGATTCCCATCTTGTGTTCTTCTGTTCCCGGACGGCATTCCTCGCTCCGTTCCATCATAAATGCCGAGAACTTTTTCTTTTCACCGTCGACTTTTGCAAAAACAATGAAGTAATCTGCAAAACCTCCGTTTGAGATCCACATTTTCTCGCCGTTTAAAATATAATGCTCGCCGTCATCGGATAGTTTGGCGGTACATTTTGCCCCGAGCGCGTCGGAGCCCGATCCGGCTTCGCTTAAACAATAGGAAGAAACCTTTTCACCCGAGACGATGCCGGGGATATATTTATCCCGCAGTTCCTTTGAGCCGAAATAGAGGATCGGTAACAGGCCAATCGATGAATGAGCGCCGTAGGTTGTCCCGAATCCGCCCGAGCGCCCCATCATTTCGGCTACGACCACTCCCGAAACCTGATCAAGATCGAGCCCGCCGTATTCTTCCGGAATATTTGCCCCAAATAATCCCAGTTCGCCCGCCTTGTGTACCAATTGCCGGGCGACTTCCCAGTCGTGATTTTCCATCGCTTCAAGCTGTGGCACGACTTCGGTATCGACAAACTCCCGGGTCGTCTCGCCGATCATCTTATGCTCTTCGGTAAAATCTTCAGGCGTAAATATCTCGTTAGCGTCTCTTTCTTCGATTAGAAAACTGCCGCCTTTCTTATATTCCTTTTCGGTTTCCATCGTTGCTTCCATTATCGTTCCTCATTAAATTTGGTTATTCTATCGGCTTTATTATAACTGAATGAATGTTCATTCAGCAAGAAATCTAAGAATATTTAACACACGGGACATTGGAGGGATTCGTAATAATACAAATTAACACCGGCCAGTCTTAAGTTCTTGATTGTCAACCTATTTACCTTCGCTTATTTGATTCGGAGAATCTCATTTTTCACAGGCTGACTCATCTATTTTCCATCTGTGTTCGATGTGTCCTCGGTGGTAAATCCCTTATCCCATCAACTCAAATATTCCGGCCGCGCCCATTCCGCCGCCGACGCACATCGTAACCATTCCATAACGGGCATCCCGGCGTCTCATTTCCTGCAGAATCGTCGCTGTAAGTTTTGCTCCGGTGCAGCCCAGCGGATGACCGAGCGCAATCGCGCCCCCGTTGACATTCACCTTTTCGGGGTTCATTTCGAGGAGCTTCATCACCGAAAGGCCCTGTGCGGCAAATGCTTCGTTGAGTTCGATGACATCGATCTCATCAAGCGTCAAACCCGCAAGTTTGAGCGCCTTCGGTATCGCATAAACCGGCCCGACCCCCATCTCTTCGGGCAAACATCCGGCCGTTGCAAAACTCACGAACCTGGCCATCGGTTTAAGCCCCATTTCTTTTGCCCTATCCGCAGACATAACGACCGCGGCCGCTGCCCCATCGGACATTTGCGATGAGCTTCCGGCCGTGACAGTTCCCTTCGCGTGAAACACGGGGCGTAGTTTTTCGAGCCCTTCAATCGTTGCGTCAAAACGGACGCCTTCATCCTGGTCAAAAACTACCTCTTTCCGGCGGACACGGCCGTTTTCATCCATTTCGTCAACGACCACGGTATGCGGAGTGATTTCTTCCTTAAACTTCCCCTCGGTAATCGCAGCCGCAGCTTTTTGATGTGATCCCAGTGAGAACACGTCTTGCTGTTCCCGGGTTATTTCGTATTTGTTGGCCAGCGCCTCGGCAGTCAGTCCCATATTGAGATAATAATCGGGATAATTATCGACGATTTTCGGATTCGGCCGGAAAACATTCCCGCCCATCGGAATCATCGACATCGTTTCAAGCCCGCCGGCGACAATGACGTCCGCGCCCCCGGTGCGAATCCTGTCCGCCGCGATGGCGATCGTCTGCAGCCCGGACGAGCAATATCGGTTAACTGTCATCGCCGAAACTTCTACCGGAAGTCCTGCTTCTATTGCCGCCGTTCTCGCGACATTCATTCCCTGTTCGGCTTCGGGAAACGCACATCCGATAATCACGTCATCGATTTGCGAACCTTCCAGTCCGGATACCCTGTCGACCGCGCCCTTGATCGCCGTCGCCCCGAGATCATCGGGTCTTGTATTTTTTAGTGTCCCCTTCGGCGCCTTTCCGACCGCCGTACGAACCGCCGACACTATAACTGCTTCTTTCATAATTTTGTCCTGCTATTATTGACTGAGTGAATGCTCATTCATTTTTTTATATAATAAACGAAATCTAACGATTTAGCCAACGATTTGTTCCTTGTCGTTTAATCATCATTTCTAAAGAGTTTTCAATTCTAGAGAAGGGAAGAATTGAGACATGCAGCATAAGAATCTGGATGTTTCAAACCCGTGTATAATCAACCGTATGAAAAAATCAATTATTTTTGTTTATGGAATATTGGCCTATCTAATCTTCTTTGTTGCTTTTCTGTATTCAATAGGTTTCGTTGGGAATCTTGTTGTTCCAAAATCGATTGATTCCGGCACGGAAGGTGCATTACTAACTGCATTGATTGTCAATATACTTTTGCTCAGCATATTTGCAGTACAACACAGTGTAATGGCTAGACCCGCGTTTAAGAAATGGTTTACCAAGACGATTAATCCGGCCGCTGAGCGCAGCACTTATGTTCTTCTGTCGAGCCTGGCCTTACTTCTGCTTTATTGGCAATGGCGACCTATGTCAACTGAGGTCTGGAACGCCGGAACTGGAACGGTCGCCCTTATTTTAACCGGTGTTTTTTTCCTTGGATGGCTTACTGTCTTTCTCTCCACCTTTATGATTAATCATTTTGAACTTTTTGGCTTAAAACAGATTTTTGATAATTTTAAGGACAGACAACATCAAAGCCCGAAATTTCAAACCAACTTCTTATATAAACTAGTCAGACATCCGATTATGTTGGGATTTATTATTGCCTTCTGGGCCACACCAGTAATGACGATTGGACATCTAACATTCGCGATAGTCACAACTCTCTATATTCTTGTCGCAGTAAAATATTGGGAAGAAAAAGACCTTCGTGAGGTTATCGGAAAAGAATATGAAGACTATCAAAACCAAGTGTCGATGATCGTCCCATTTCCAAAAGGAAGGAATTAATTTTCCACTGAATTGTCACAGGATTCTTCAGGAGAATCATCCGTTTCGCTTAAACACGCTCCCGTTTTTCATTACAAATCCGACGTTCTTAAGCGTTTCGATTTTCTCAAGCGGATTATCATCGACCGCGATGATGTCGGCCTTCATCCCGACCTTTAGTGCGCCGCGCTGTTTTTCAACACCCAGCAAATTCGCCGCGTTGGTGGTCAGCGCCTCGAGTATTACGCCCGGCGGGATTCCGGCGGCGACCCAGTGATCGACAGTTCCGATCGAAAGTTTTCCACGCGGATTATCCTTGGTGCTGAAAATGACATCCGGTCCCCAAACCATTGTCACACCAAGTTTGTGCGCGAGCTGAACCGGTTTTTCGAACAAGATTTCATTGATTTGTTTGTTTCCACCGGGGTTGCCGCCCATAACGGCATCGGTTTCGGTAAAGGGAATCGGGACGATCGCAACATTATTTTTCTTTGCGATTCCCAGGATTTCTTCGTCGACCCTGACCGCGTGTTCGATCGAATCGACGCCCGCCGCCGCGGCATTCCAGGCGCCCTGATGTGTCCAGGCATGAGCCGCCAGTTTTAGTCCGGCACTATGCGCTTCTTCAATGGCAAACTTGATGTCCTCAACGGAGTAAATATACCGCTGATCGTCAATCACGAGCTTGATTACCAACGCCCCGTAATGAATATTCTGGCGGATCGCTTTTTTAATCTCATCCCGGGTATCGGCGAAAAAGTACTCGGGTTCTGCGAGATTTTGTTTATCAGCCTGGAGTTGAAACTGACCGCCGTACGGCGCAATGATCCGTCCGGCATTGATGATCGTCGGCCCCGGAACGATTCCCTGTTCGATTGCACGCCTGAGATCCGTGTCCGCATAGTTGGCCCCGTTCCCGATATCGCGGACCGTTGTAAAACCGTGTTCCAGCATCGAGCGGGCATTGGCGACACCCTGAATCGCGCGAAATGCGGTCGAGTCCCGTAGCGTCGTTATGTAATAACTCCCGGCGTCACGTTGGTGCTGCATATTCATGCAGAGATGGGTATGCGCGTCAAAGAGTCCGGGCAAAACGACCTTGTTTGATAGGTCAATGACTTTTGCGCCCAAAGGTATTTCGAGGTTTGCGCCGATAGCTTTTATGTTTTGACCCTCTATCAGAATTATCTGATTCGATTGAATGGTTCCCGTTTCGGGATGGACGATTATGCCGGCTTTAATTGCAGTGATTTGGGCCGTAGCCGCCAGCGAAAGAGAAATCGTTAGGGTAACAATCAGGATGATTTGAATTATGGTATGCATATTTTTTTGTTGGTCTCCCTCGTAGGAGATCTTATGTCGCCCGTTTTCCATGGGTTTGGTCAAGACTAAGCAAGGACACACTCCCTCGCGGTCGTGTTTCTGCCTGATTTCCTATCTCAATACGCAGGACTCATGACCCTGGACTCAGGTCCCAGCACTCAGCCTTCACGACGGATCCGATGCAGGGCTTTCAGAATGCCGTTTTACAACCTTCAGCATCTCTTCGCGGATCCAGCCGCTAAAGGGTCCGATCAATGCCCAGTAAATGCCAAAATAGTTCCGCGCGCTGCCAAAGGTCTGAATCCTTGTCTCTGTCGAGAGCCGGGTCTGCTCCTCACCGATTTCCGTTAACGAGAAGTTGGCAGCCGACTTGGCATATCCATCATTTTCAAACTCGCGAAAGTTAGATGAATCAATCTCTTTCAGATAACCGTCAGGTGTCCAAAACTTCCCCGCGATCCCCAGCAATAGCTCTTCGTTTTCACGTTCACCCAAAACCGCAAATCCGAACTTGCCCGATTCGCCCAGGCTCAGCCCTTCGGATGGCAGCCCGCGCAACCAAAAAAGCCATCGAATAACCGATGATTCCGAAAGATCGGCCGATTTGAGCGATTGGTATACTTTTTTAACTGCAGCATCTATCTCAACCTCGTGGTGATTTCGAAAATCGTAAACCGGCAAAAAATCGTCGACCAACATTTTCTTTATTCTTCCTCATCGCGCGGCTCAATAACCTTTACATCCGAATCGGGCAATTGACCAAGATTTCTCAAAAGCGGCGTCATCGTCAAACCTTGCGCAAATACCGAAAATGCGACGACCCCAAAGGTGACCGTCAGAATCTCGGAGCGGTACGGGACACTTTCCGGAATCCCTAATGCCAGTGCCAGCGCGAGCGCGCCACGCAACCCGCCCCAAAACATAATGTGTTGATGTTCGGATTCGATCTTCCATTTCGATTTTGAAAAAAGTAGTGAAATCGGGTAGATGGCAAACGCCCGCGCCAGAATCACCGCGACGATCGCGACACCGATGGCCAAGGCACTTTTTCCAAAATCCTGCGCTGCTTCGCTGACTCCAAGTATTATAAAAACGATCGAGTTTACGACAAATGCCGCAAATTCCCAGAAATCTTCAATCGACTCATCACCCTTTTCGGTTATAAATCCGAGTTCGTTGGTATTGCCCACAAGGACGCCGGCCGTCATTGATGCCAGCACACCCGAAAGATGAACACCCGAATACGAGAACTGCTCTGCCAGCCAAAACGAACCAAATGCCGCAAGTGTCGTTAAGGCGATTTCGACCAGATGATCGGTTGTCCGGCCGGCGATCCAGAGACATCCGTAACCCACTATCAGGCCGCTTGCTATGCCCCCGACAACAGACAAAACCATCGCCGTTGCGGCCGTTCCGAAGGCCATCGAACTCCCCATCGCAAATGTCAAAGCGATCGCAAATGCCACCGCCGCAGTGGAATCGTTAAACAGCGATTCCGCCTCGACGAGCAGACGAAGCCTTCCTTCGACCTTTGCTTCCTTAAATGTGGCAATTACAGAGACTGGATCGGTCGCGGCAATCAAAACACCGAAAAGCGCAGCCATCGTCCATTCCCACCCGACCAGAAAATGCATAAAAGCGGCGGTAGTCCCTGCTGAAATCAATACGCCGACGGTCGCAAAAGTCGCCACCGGGAAAAGATCGCGTTTGAGTTCGTTCCAGTGTATGTATAGCGCAGCTTCAAAGATCAGCGGCGGAAGGAGAACTTTGAAAAGGAGTTCCTTGCTAAAAGCGATTTCGAACCCGAGGGGCAAAAAGCCGATGCCGATACCCGCCACAACCAATCCCACGGTATACGGAATTTTCAGGCGTCGCGCAACGATCGCAACCACCGCGCCGATCAGGAGGATGATCTCTATCGTTTCAATATTTAAACCGGACTGGAATGCCGGTGGTTCAGCAAACATAAGGTGTGCGTTTTTTCTTCAAATGCTCCTCTTAATCCCGATGTTAAATTTTAACTTCGTTATACCGAAAACACGTGACAACATGATCGTTGACCATACCTGTCGCCTGCATAAACGCGTAACAAATTGTCGAGCCGACAAAACTGACACCGCGGTTTTTCAAATCTTTGCTCATCCGGTCAGAACGGGCGGTTTTTGCCGGAATCTCGGCCAGGCTCTTCCAGCTGTTTATCTTCGGCTTACCTTCAACAAATCCCCAGATATATTTATCAAACGAGCCAAACTCATGTGCGACGGCCAAAAAAGCATTCGCGTTTTGAATCGCCGATCTGATTTTTAAACGGTTTCGAACGATACCGGTGTTTTCGAGCAACTGATTAAATTTCTCTTCTCCGTATCCTGCTACTATGCGGGGATCGAAAATATCAAATGCGGTCCGGTAGTTTTCACGTTTTGCAAGGATCGTATCCCATGAAAGACCCGCCTGGGCGCCCTCCAGGATCAAAAACTCAAAAAGGAGCCGGTCATCGTGAAGCGGGACGCCCCATTCCTGATCATGATATTTCAACGCGAGTTCATTTCCGGGCCATTCACAACGGTTCATATCGCCTGCAATTTTACGGCATTGAGTTATTTTCCAGCCAGGATGAAATACTGAAAGTCGAAATTCATCCCGGTGCGTAAACCTATTGTTCGATTTTATAGACTTGAACAAAGCAGGCAAAACTATTTGGATCGAGATGTTTCGTCGTGCTCAATTTTCCGGTAACTTTTACTTTTCTTGAAAAATCGATTTTGTTTCCATCATGCCCCCGGACGATGAGCTTCGCCTTCTCAAACTGTCGCCCGGCTTTATCCATAGTATTGGCACCGCTGCCGACTGCAATATCGGCGGTAAAAGCCGTTTTGTCCCTAAGGTCATTCTTCAGCTGAAATCCGCATTCGGATCGTCCAGCGCGGTTCGAGCAATACAACCCAAAACCAACGTCAAGATAACCGGAAGTTTCAATGGTTCTTCCGTCGTTTCCACCATCACAAGCCTTTGCATACTCAACCGGTTGACCCGCACTCAAGCAGGCTGTCAGCATTCCGCCGACGACTAGTCCTATAATGACAATTTTCATCTGATTTAACCTGCCGGAAATCCGTCAGTCTCCAAAACTCTTTTCGCCTGCCTGATATGCCGTTTTTCGTGTTCGATTCCTATTTCAAGGGCGATATCCAGACGATAGGTCATTAATCTCATAAAAGGAGAAGTTACGATCGCGTTCTTCCAATCAACGTGTCCGACGGATTTCATACGGGCGGATAATTCGTTTTGGTGCTCTATAAATCGCTCGATAATTCCAGCGGGTATTTCACTTGGGGGAATAATATCCTTGGTTGGCGCTTTATACTTTTTTGTATCGTTTTTTAACGACTTTAAAAGAAAATTACCAAAAAACCCGGTGAGAGGGGAGTAACGCTCCCAAATTGTATGTTTTCGATCTTTTGTTAAGAGCCGCTCTAATTCCGGTTCAAACGCCTGATTCGATTTAATGACGTGATCAAAGCATTGACCGATACTCCATGATTCGGCGGCCGGCTTCCAGTTAATTTGTTCGGCGGAAAGATTCCCGAATGTAGATTCGGCATCATCGGACACCTTTTGAATTTCCGCGACAAGGCTTGGCAATTTCTCGTTCAAGATACGACCCTCCATTTGATTTATCCCCGATGCTGTAGATCCGCACCGCGTAAACCCAATCTCAAGCCAAAAAATTTTACAATAGTCTGTTCGGGACCGACAATCCCTTCATACGGCTAGTTTCGCAGCGGCTTGCCGGTTTTGAGCATATGGGCGATCCGCGCCTGTGACTTGGGTTCACCGCAGAGCGATACAAAGGCCTCCCGTTCCAGATCAAGTAAATGCTGTTCGGAAACATAACTCGTATGATTCAAATCGCCGCCGCACATTATCCGGGCCAGTTTATTCCCTATCAATTCATCGTGATCTGATATGAATCCGCCCTTTTTCATCATATGGAGTGCGAGTTTCAGGGCCGATTGACCCTGCTTGCCGAGCGCCATAATATCGGTCCGTTCGACCGGCTGGACATACCCGGCGGCGGCAAGATTGAGCACTTCCTGCTTGGCGTCGGCGATCAGGCGGTCGCCATTCATCGATATCGCATCCCAGGGCCGGAATATCCCCCAGCTTTTTGCCTCCTGGGCCGACGTTGCCACCCTGCCCATCCCAATCATTTCAAAGGTCTTTTTAAGGAACGCGAGGGGATCGGCATCCGGCGTTTCTTTGGCCTTATCCATTGCCCGCATCGTCATTTCCTTGGTTCCGCAGCCAGCGGGAATCAGGCCTACTCCGACCTCAACCAGTCCGATATAGGTCTCCGCGGAAGCTCGAACCTTGTCGCCGTGGATCGCCGTCTCGCATCCACCGCCAAGGGCCAAACCAAATGGCGCGGTGACTACCGGTTTTGGCGAATAACGGATTTGCATAACGGCTTTTTGAAACTGGGCGATCATAACATTGATGTCGTCCCATTCTTCTTCCTGAGCGGCGAGAAGCAGCATCATGATATTTGCGCCGGCGGAAAAATTGTCGCCCTGGTTTCCGATCACCAGGCCCTCAAAGTTTTTCTCCACCTCATCAAAAGCGAAGTTCATCATCTGAACCGTGTCCCCTCCGATGGCATTCATTTTTGAATGAAACTCGAGACACGCGACGCCGTCGCCGAGATCTATCAGGGACGCGCCAGGATTTTTCTTGATGATCCCGTTGGTTTCCTTGACGATCTCCAAATTAATAAATCCTTCCTGCGGCTTTATTTCAAGATATTCGCCGTTTACCAGATCGAAATGAAACTTCTTACCGTCTTCAAATTTATAAAATGTCTCGGCGCCGCCATCGAGCATCTTCCGGACATTTTCGGGCACCGGCTGGCCTTCTTCTTTCATTCGCCCGACCGATTCCCGGACACCGATCGCATCCCAGGTTTCAAACACGCCGATTTCCCATCCAAAACCCCATTTCATTGCGTTATCGATTTCCGGGACCGAATCAGCTATCTCGGGAATACGGTTGGCGGCATAACGGAGCGAACGCGACACCGTTTTCCACAAAAATTCTCCGACCCGGTCCTTACCCCAGACGAGCTGCTTGATCCGTTCTTCTTTGTTTTCAATTTGCTTGGCCGCTTCGAGCGCGGGGAATTTCGTTTTTGCCTGCGGTTTATACTCAAAAGTCTCAAGATCAAGCTCAAGAATGATCCGGTTGCCTTCTTCGTCACGCGATTTTTTATAGAAACCGCCGTTTGACTTATCTCCGAGAAGGTTCTTTTCGAGCATCCTGTTGATCACGTCAGGCAGAATAAAAGCCTCCCTGTCGTCGTCGTCCGGAACGGCGGGATAGAGGTTTTTGTTGACGTGGGCCAGCACATCGAGACCGACCAGGTCAGAAGTCCGGAACGTCGCACTTTTGGCATGACCCGTCGCCTTGCCGGTCATCTGATCGACTTCGGTCGGAGTAAAGCCCATCGCCAGCATTTCGTGTATCGTCGCCATCATCGAAAATGTGCCGACGCGGTTGGCGATAAAATTCGGCTCATCTTTCGCCGGGACAACCCCTTTTCCCAATCTCCGGTCCATAAACCCAAATATCCCGCATGAAATTTCGGGCTTCGTCCAATCGGTCGGGATTACCTCGACCAATTTCATATACCGTGGCGGATTGAAAAAATGGGTGCCGAGAAAATGCGCTTTGAAATCGTCAGAAAACGGTTCGGCGATATCCTTGATCGGAATACCGCTTGTGTTCGAAGCGATTACCGAACCTGGTTTTCGGTGCTTTTCCACTTCGGCAAAAATTTTATGTTTGATATCAAGCCGTTCGACGACGGCTTCGATGACCAGGTCGCAATCCCCCAGTTTATCCATGTCATCGGTGAAATTGCCCAATTCTATGAGGTTGGCATTTTCGGCAAGCATAAATGGCGCCGGCTTGAGTTTCTTGGCCGCTTCGAACATCTGCCTGACCAGTTGATTGTTGTCATTTCCATCCCCGTCAGCCGGTGCCATATCCAAAAGCAAGGTTGGAATACCGGCATTCGTGAGATGAGCGGCGATCGCGGCTCCCATAGTTCCCGCCCCCAGAACAGCAGCTTTTTCGACTTTTAACATAGATCCTGTTTCCTTTTCTTTAGCTTGTTTATTGTGCCAGTCATTATACTGAATGAGTATTCATTCAGCAAGACGGGCGAAGCTTGATTGCTCTGTAGCGATGGACTGATGATTGAGGACTTAACGTATGTTTCCGCAAAACATTCGGATCGTAAACCGTGAGTGTAACTGAATCGGAACCGTTGAGTTAACGTTAAATCAATACGCCCGCATTATCTGCGGCCTTCGGTAGATGAGTTTGGTTCCGGTATTTCCTTCAAATTCACTTTACGTTCGCAAGCAGGGCGGCGCGAAGTGGAGCCGGTGCTTTTGGATCCTCCCAAAGCGCAGCATGCGATTTTGGATGATTGGTCTTATACGCACGATTTAAGAACACGATTGTATAAGTCGTGTGACTGATCGTGCTAAGCTGCGTGGCGGTTCCCCTTGCGGCACTTACAATTCCATCTACGTAAACATTGGAACCCTGATGCTTGAGTGCGGTTTGAAAAGCCATTATCCAGTCCGTTAATTGCTGATCCCAAGTTGGATTATTTATGGGCAGCGTGCCCGGCGGATTGAATCCAATAACATCCGAAACTGCGGCGCCCTTGATTTCACTCAGGAAAAAGCGCACGAGAAGCACGTCATCCCCTTTATTCGTTTGTCCCTTCCCTACCGAAGAATCGACATTGTAAAATTGTTCTAATCGATTTGCCATCCGAAGCCACCTCAAAGCCAAGCCAAAGATGCTGCATCTTAATACAGAACCCGGAATTGGCATCTGTAGCATAATTTAAATTATTCTTTTTCAAAAAGTCTATCATTTACAAAAAATCCGCCCAAGTAATTCGGTAATTTAACGGCGGTCCAGGTGTCAGAATCTGTTTATTACGTTTACCCCGGCCTGCGAAAACTCATTCATTTTTACGAGAATATCGATCGATTCTTCAAGCGTTACCTTGTTGCCGACCAGTTTTTGCGGCTCAAGCGCACCTTTGCCGATCATTTCGAACATTTCGGGATATCTATGTGCCTGCATGCCATGGCTACCAATAATTTCCAGTTCGCGCGCAACTACGAGATTGAGCGGTATCGTCTGCTCTCCGGGCTCAAGCAAGCCGATCTGGACATGCCGACCGCGTTTTTGAAGTGAACAAAGGGCGGACGAAGCGACCTCCGAATTTCCGAGGGCGTCGATCGAAACGCTTGCCCCGCCGAGGGTGATTTCCTTAATAACCTCGATTACATTTTCTTTTTTTGAGTTTATCGCCGCCGCTGCGCCGATTGATTTGGCAAATTCCAGTTTATCGTCCTCGATATCGACGGCGATCGTTTTCGCTCCCAGTGCAGCCGCGATCATAATCGCCGAAAGCCCGACTCCTCCGCATCCGAAGACCGCGACCCAATCACCGGCAGATACCCGCGCCTGGCGGGTAACCGCACGGAACGAGGTCATAAAACGGCACCCGAGCGATGAAGCCGTAATGAAATCCATATCGCCGGGCAGCCGAACGAGGTTTTGGTCGGCGTAATCGATGGCTACATATTCGGCGAAGGCGCCCCATGCGGTGAAACCCGGCTGAAACTGAAAATCACAGACCTGTTGATTGCCGGATATGCACTGCGGACAATCGCCGCAGCCGCCGACAAACGGGACGGTCACACGGTCGCCGATTTTCCAATTCTTCACGTCCTTCCCGGTTTCGGCGACGATCCCGGCAAGTTCGTGGCCGGGTACGTGCGGCAGGACAATATCCGGGTCATTCCCCATCCAGCCGTGCCAGTCGCTCCGGCAAATCCCGCACGCTTCGACCTTTATTACGACCCCGTCGGCCCCGGGGGTCGGGTCGGCAACTTCTTCAATCTTCGGTTTTTCCTTAAATTCTTTGTAAAGTGCGGCCTTCATAAACTTTTGTTTAAGATGGATTAGATCACCGATTCGACCAGGCGCCGGAGATTATCGGTTGATTGAACGCCGGCGAGGCCGCTTTTTCGGTCGGCGACGAATGCCGGAACGAACGTTATTCCCAGGTCCGCGGCATAATTTTCTTCGGTCAGAACAGTTTCCGTATGTTTCCCGGACCGCAGTGAATCATTCAGCAAATCCTTATCTAGCCCGATTCGTTCCGCTATCTCCAGAAGCGTCTCAATCTCACCGATGTCATCGCCGTACTCGAAATACGCGCGGAATATTCCCTCGCCGTAACCATCGAATCTATCGTTTGATGCGGCCCATTTTGAAGCTTCGTGGGCAAGCCGCGAACGGGGTTTTATGGCGGGCATTTGCATTTTAATTCCGAGGTTTGCCGCCATCGGGTAAACTTGTTCTTCCCAAATTTTCTTAAAGTAATCAGAATCGGGTTTCGGAAGGGGAAGCGGCTCGGGGCGCAATTCATATGCCCGCCAGGCGATTTTGACTCTGGATTCCGACCGTTCCAATTCGGTTAGGGCAGGCGCCGCCAGCCAGCAAAATGGTCAAACGTAATCCGAAAAAACTTCCAATGTAACTTTTTTCATATTCTCGCGCCGTTAACTTGCAGATAGAATCAGCTCATTACCAGTAATGTTCCAGTTCAACTCCCAATCCATCAGCCAGCCGGTTTACAAACGCAAAGTAACCGGTCACCTGGCAAATATCCAGAATCGCATTATCGCTAAACCCGTTATCGCGTAATCGAATGACATCGTCATTTGTCATATTCCACGGCTCGAGCGTCAGTTTCGCAACGTAATCAAGCATCGCGGTATCCATATCGTTTAGACCCGACCGGCGGTAGTCTTTTTCGAGTGCGGTGATAAGTTTCTCGTTGTCAATAAGCTTACGGAGGCCCGCCCCGTGATGAGTAACTCAATAAACGCAATGGTTTAATGCCGAAACGGTGACGGCGATCATTTCTCTCTTCGATTTGGGCAAATCCTTGCTGCCGGTCATCACGATCTTATAAAACTCATAGTGGCCCTCAAGCGATTTTGGGTTAAGGCTGTGAATCTTAAGAATGTTGTCGACCCCTCCCCAATCCGCCCGAAAACGGTCATAAATCCGCCCCAATTCACCCTCGGCTTCGTCTTCGTTGATTACATTTATCCAGGCCATTCAATCCCCCGTTCGTCCATTTGCCTGATCAATTACTTACCACAAAAAATCTTGACAAAACAGCACAATAAAAAGATACTCCTTTTGAAACAAACAAAATAGGACTCACCCCTGTTTCGAAAAATCGGTACATTGTCTCATCATTTTACCGGTTTTCGCAGTTTGCGAAATCTCCGATTTTCCAGCAACTCACAAAGGAAGTCCTTCACACTAAAAAAGGAGAATAATAATGAAAAACCTCACCTATACTCTACTCGTATGTCTACTGCTTGCAATGCTTTCGAGCGCCCAGACGGGCTCAGGCGAAACCGCTTCGTCGGAAACCGATTCCAGCGCCGCCAGAAAAGAGGCGGCAGTCTTTCGGGCTACAAAAGAACAGATAATCGAAGCGCAGGCTCTTCTCAAACAAAATGGAAGCTATTCAGGCGAAACTGACGGGAAGTTTAACGATCGATTTCGAGATTCGATACGCGACTTTCAGGGGAAGAACGACCTCAGGAAAACGGGAACGCTGAACCGGGCAACAATCGAAAAATTGGGAATTGCGCTCACGGATAAACAAAAAGATTATCCGGTAAGGCCATCCTCGCTTGATACACCGGGTAACGACAAACCAATACGGCGAAAAGCATTTCGGCCGACCAAACAACAGATAACCGCCGCTCAAACAAAACTCAAGAACGACGGTGCTTTCGCCGGCGAAATTAACGGCCGGTACGGAAAGGAATTCCGGTTGGCGGTGCGTGAGTTTCAGGCTGCCAATGGGCTCAAACGAAAAGGCTCGCTGAACCGGGCAACGCTTGAAAAAATGGAAATCGGTCTAACCACTGAACAACGGGCCCTGCCGGTCAACAAAGACGATTTCGCTGCGGCGAAATCAGGAGGGAAACCGGGAAAACGGCGCGGGCCGGTATTCAGATCGACCAAGGCCCAGATCATTCAGGTTCAGAGAATGCTGAAAACCGAGGGGCTTTACGCAGGCTCGGAAACCGGAAAGCTCGATGCCGAAACCCGTACGGCAATTCGCGAATGGCAATCTCAGAATAACGTCAAGAAGACCGGGACATTGAATAAGGAGACTTTGCTTGCGATGAAAGTCGAGCTTACCCAACGCCAGAAAGATATGTGATCCCGAGACCGTAATTAGAACTTCGGGAGAGCTGAGATCTCTTGGCTCTCCCGTTTTTTTCTTGTTTCTCGTTCACAATCCGAAAGAAAGCCGTTTAGCTCGTTAGTCGGAATCCCATCTCCGATATCCATACCGTATCTTGAAAACTTACGGATTACCGAGCTTATTAGTTTTAAATATAAGTTTATGTTATGTTAATCAGTTATTTATCAACTTGGGTACTTTTGAGTGGTTAGGGTCCTATTTCTTAAAAGGAGGATTGATGCCGTTTAGCGTTCGATTATTTACAATTATTTTTCCGGTCACGATTTTGTTAGTTTTCCTTGACGCGGTCCCGGCCCAGCACCTAAAAACAGGTAATTCCCTTAACAAGACATCGACCGAAAAGCTTCGCCTTTTACTGTCCCGCGCAAAACAGTACGACACCGAACATAATTATCGCGAGGCGATCAAGATGTATCGGCAGAGCCTGGTTCTCTCGCCGAAAGATCCTGCCATTTACAATAATCTCGGTACGGGTTACGCAAATATAGGGGAATACGAGAAAGCGGCGGAAGTGCTTGAAACAGCCGTCAAATTGAGGCCCGACTTTGCGATGGCGAGTTTTAATCTGAGTGTTGTCTATCACAGTCTCGGCAACTTGAAAAAGGCCTTCAGCCGGGCGCTGACGGCGTCCAGCCTCAAACCGAAAGACCCTAAATTCCGTACGAATTTATGCGAGCTGAATGAAAAACTGGCTCAAAATTTGAAAGCCATCGACTGCTATGAGGAACTTGTCGAACTCGTCGGTCCGGACGCGCGCGTCCAGTCTTCATATGGATTTTTGCTGATCAAAACCAATAAACTGAAAAAAGCGCTCAAAGTCTTGACCAACGCGGCTCGGATGTTTCCCGGGGAGCCGATAGTTCAGAACGTTTTCGGATTGGCACTCGTCAGAAAGAAGCGTTACAACGAAGCGGTCACCGTGTTCAGACGACTGCTTGTTGCCAACCCGGAATTCGAGATAGCGCGATATAATCTGGGACACGCCTATGTGCTCAAGAAGGATAAGGCCGGAGCACTCGATCAATATGAGATACTGTCGGGTACAAATCCGGAACTTGCGAAGAATCTTTATAAATTAATCTACCGGGATCAATTGATTTTCGTCGAAAAACCTAAGTAGAGCGGACAAAAAAATTTTGAACTCGCTTTGAAACGAAAATATCAAATCCCTGAAAAGATGTCGGCGCCTGATAAATCTTTACATCTCAACCGTCTGTTTCGTTGCCATTTTCCCAACAGAAATCAAGCCGCTTTCGTTTGATTTTCAATCCCGGTTTTAGCTGTGTGATTTCTTTTCCGCAGAATTATAATCAATTTCAAACCATGAAATTTGTTTTCTCCCGTAGATTCTTCATTTTACTCTTTCTGGGGTTGGTGCCGCTTTCCCTTTCGTGGAACACGCCCTGGCTTCGAAATGGCGTTCTGATTTACGATCTCGCGCTGATCGGTTTGGCGTTAATCGATTATTTCTTAAGCCGAAAACTTCCGGAAAATTTCAAGATCAGGCGTGAGTTCGCTAAACGGCTGGCGATCGGTGAAATGTCGGACGTGGAATTGTTCATCGAAAATTCGTCCGAATCCGACTTTTACCTGATAATCAAGGATGAATACCCGCCGGAAATGCTCCTCGGCGAGGGCCGGCAATCGGCCCTTAAGGTTGAGGCGCAAACCGTGTCGAGGTTTCATTACAGTCTGACGCCGCCCCGCCGAGGGAATTATGAATTTGGAAAAACAGCCGTCCGTCATTTTTCGAAACTGGGGTTGGTATGGTGCCAGTCAGATCTTGGTCAGATTCAAACAGTAAAGGTCTATCCAAATATGCGCCGGGCACGGGAAATGGAATTAAAAGCGCTCGGCGCCAACGCCTATTTGGCGGTCCAGAGAAAATCGGTCAGACGCGGCGAAGGCCGCGAATTTGAATCGATGCGCGACTACGTACGCGGCGACGAACTCCGTCACATTTCCTGGACTACTACGGCCCGGCGCGCCAAGCTGACCACCAGGCAATACCAGGTGGAGCGCGATCAGACGGTAATTATTGCCCTCGACGCCGGGAGACTGATGACCGGAAGAATTGGAAATGAATCGAAATTCGATACGGCGATTCACGCGAGTCTGGCTTTGATGTCGGCCGCGGCAAAAGGCGGTGACAATTGCGGCCTGGTTGTCTTTGGGCGAAAGGTCAAAACATATATTCCCGCAAAAAAGGGCCTTTCACATATCGACGCGGTCCTGGAAGCGCTTTATGATCTCGAGCCCGAATTGATCGAACCTTCGTATTCGCGGGCATTTCAGTTTATATCGGCCAATACCAAGAAGCGGTCCTTTGTCGTGATTCTGACGGATCTTGTCGACAAGGAATCCTCGAGAGAGCTGATCAGGTCGCTCAAACTTCTTCGCCCGAGACACCTTCCGCTGGTCGTAACGATTGGTGACCGCGATCTCAATTCGACGGTCAGCTCAATTCCGGTAAACCTCAAAGAGGTGTTTACGCAGTCTGCCGCCGAAGAAATAATCCTCCAGCGTAGCAATGCGCTGCGACAGGTCGAAACATTTGGCGGGCTGGCACTAGACGTAACCACTCAAACACTCGCACCGAGAATTCTCGAAACGTACATCCGGGTCAAAGAACGAGGTCTGCTTTGAGTGGTGGTCAGTGTCCTCGGCTCACCGCTTACTGATTAATGTTCACTGAGACAACCGCTCCCTCGCGTGTCGCGTTTCTGCCAAAACGGTTCGCCGATGTTGTAGACTATCTGCTGATCCCTCGATCCGTCATGATTCGAAATTACAGGCCCGACGATGTTCCGAAGATGCTCTCCGTAATAAAGGCGGCGTTTGCCGAACAAAAGGGAATAGTCAACCCTCCGTCAAGCGCCGAGCGAAAAACACTCGAGATTCTCAGCTTTGAGCTTGAAGCGGGTGAAGCCCTCGTATTTGAAATTGACACTCGAATTATCGGCTGCGTTTGCTACCGCGAAAAGGACGAATCGATTTACTTTGACAGGCTTGCCGTATTACCCGCTTTCCGCAGGCGCGGTATCGGAAAACGATTGATACGAGAGATCGAGAATCGAGCCGGAGATCGCGGGTTCCAAACCATTACCCTTTCGGTGCGTATCGAACTGGAGGCGCAACAGGAGTATTATCAAAGACTCGGTTACCGAATCGACAGCTATAAAAGCCACGAGGGGTTTGAAGATCCGACCTATCTGATAATGAAAAAATCGCTGATCAAACGGAGGAGACCAAGCTAAGATGACGTCGATCGGTTATTCGGGTACGCCGTTGTGGAAAAAACTGTGATTAAAAGAGGGCCAAACGGTATTTATGTATAAACCGCCGGAAAATTTGACAGATCTGCTGGAAGGCTTACCGGACGGGATTCGGTTTGTTAATTCGGTCAGAAGCAAAATCGACTTTATACATATATTCGCCCGCACCAAACGCGAACTTGAAACGGCTATCCGAAAGTACCGTCATCGGATTCAAGACAACGGCGTAATTTGGGTTTCGTGGTACAAAAAAGCCGCGAAGATTCCGACTGATATCACCGAAGATACGATACGGGAAGTTTGCCTTCCAACGGGATTGGTGGATGTGAAAGTCTGTGCCGTTGACAAACAATGGTCAGGTCTCAAACTCGTTGTTAGATCTGAGAATCGAAAACTGACCTCGACGCCTTTGTCTGCGCAATGCCGATGAACTTCATCGACATCATCCACCCAGACTGACATCCACACCCCGGTCCGCCGATTCGCCTCCTTCTTCGCCAAAGGTTGAAACGTTCTTTCCTTTCCCACGACCGCCCCGGCCATCGAGGCAAAAGGAGATTTCGCAGTCACCCGAGCACACACCGCCAAATGTGGGGGGTTCGCCCCAGTCCCAACCCTTTTTCCAACCGAGCTTCTCGAACCATTCAAAGCTCTCCCGGATGTTGGAAACATTCAAGATTGGCGTTAAGGCCTTCACATGGATCATATGGCTTCTCCAAGATCCATTCTTCTTGCCGCTTCAAATCCGCGTAATGCTTTCCTGTGCCCTCTGACACTGGAGTTAACCTGCGAGCGTTGATGTTAGCGCGTTTCTTCCAACAGTCCGATCAGCCCAACCGGGTAGACGGGTAAAGCGGGAGGCATTCGAAGATCGATCCATTGCGCAGGGCCTTCCCAAACCGGTTCGTCGATTACAATGGCACTTCGCTTGTAAACAGATGGGTCCACAAATCTGCCATCTAGAACATAGACGACCTCACGATGGGGCTCTCCCCGATATTCGAACTCATTGTCTAACACACCAAGGCGGACAACATCGGCAACGGCGAGACCGGTCTCCTCCCGCAACTCTCGGACGACCGTCTCTTCAGGCGACTCCCCGGACTCGATCTGGCCGCCCAGAGGCCGAAAGAAATGCTCATCCGCAACGTCATCATAGCCGGGCGCAACAAGGATTCGCCCATCGTTGCGGAAGACACAGATGGCAATAGAACGCTCCATGGTCATACACAAATAACGATCTTAGCGGGCTAAAACCCCACGTCTGCGGCCGTTTCATTCGCTTTACGAATGGAACGGGCGGTCTGCGCCTATCATGAGAAGCCGGTTCCCGGCCGGGAATCATCGGGGCAACCGAGATAATTCTCATTGCTTACCAAGCACGACAATTTTACCTCCGGCCATATTCGAGTCCATAAGTTCGTGCGCCTCGACGAGTTCCTCGAACCTGAAGACGGGCCCGGTTTGAATCATTAGTTTACCTTTCTCCACAAACTCAACATAGCGTTGGAGCTGTTCCTTACTGATATCGGAAGCGCCACCGCTATATGACGTTAACTTAACTCCATTTGGAATATCGCCCATCGGTTCGAAATTTTTCAGCACCCATTGACCGCCAAGAATTCCGGTCATACACACGATCCCTCCCGCGCTGACACAGCGAAGTGAATCTCGGAGTGTTTTCGTGCCTATCAGTTCCAGAACCCGATCGTAACGGCGACCGAGTCCGCTGATTTGGCTCGCTAACAAGCCATCGTCGATCCAGATCTCGTCAGCCCCCGCCCGCTCGAGCATTTGGACTTTGGAAGGGCTTCTGGAGGTCGCGGCAACGCGCAGCCCCGCCTCTTTGGCGAGCGCCAACGCAGCCATGCCAATCGAGGAAGTACCGCCCCGAATCAGGAGGGAATCTGCCCGATCAATTTCAAGTCCGTTATAAAGGGAGCCGTGGGTAGTCTGGAGCATCTCGGGAAAAGCAGCCAGGCGCTCCCAGGATAAGCGGGTTTGGAGCGGAAACACACATGAATGAGGCGCGAGGGTGTACTCGGCGTACGAACCGTCAAATGCCCTTCCCATACCGCCCATCATCGCAGCGACAGTCGCGCCTTTCTCAAGACCGAGGCCGCCGCTGTCTTCAACTTCTCCGACACATTCTATTCCGAGAACCCGGGGAAACTTTACCGAGGGGGAATCGCCGTTCCGCGTAAACCACTCCGAACGGTTCAGACCAAAGGCCCGGATTCTTATCAGAGTCCAGCCCTGACGAGGTTTTGGAGTCTCGGTTTCCTCCAGAGAGAAGCGTTCCGGTCCACCCGGTTTTCTAATAATCCATGCTTTCATAATAAGATCCGGGGCAATAATATTTAACGCGGCTCCTTTGGAATTTTCGAGTGATGCGTTCGAGAAGGGCGTTGACCGCTGCGACTTCAACCGAAAGGTTGGAAGGCTGACCTGCCCGAAGCGGTTTGTCGCAATCTCTGTTTGTCAGCTGATGAACCCGTTACAGGAAGTCTGATCGCAGTTCTCAAATCGCAAACGTTCCGGATCCGAACCGGCGCGAAAGATTTATTTGGGCCGCTTTTCTGTAAAACTCTTCAATGATTTACAAGCTCCGTGACAGTCGCGTTCTGCCAAATCCGCCAACTGCTAACTCCTTACTGCTCACTGCCTGCCGTCTGCCGACCAGAAACAAATATGAGTACATCGCGATACCGGTCAGCATCCCGGTGCCGTACTTAAACGACGGATGGATAGCCGCCGGAGACAAAAACCCCTCGATAATTCCGGCGACAACCAGAAAACAGGCGCATCCGACGACAATTTTGACGGCCTCGATACCCTTTTGCCGGATTGCATCGACCCGGCTCAAATTTCCCGGATTGATGATCGCATATCCGATCATCATCCCCGCACCGCCACAGAAAAAAATTGCCGATAGCTCGAGAACTCCATGTCCCACGACAAAACTAGCCAGCGCCTTACCAAACGGCGGGCTTAACTTAAAGCAGGCCGCGAAAACGCTTCCCAATCTGGCACCCTCAAACGCCAGGTCATAAAACGCTCCGATTCCGAAAAACGCGCCGGCAGCAAAAACACGAAACGTGACGAGAACGTTATTTGTCAGAATCGTGCTCGAGCCGATTTGATTCGCCTCATTGAGCGAAAGCCACCAATGGTTATTTTCCCTGATTTGCTCTTCAATACCGGAAAGCATCACGAAATGCATAAAATCCGAATCAATCCAGGTTGCCGTAAATCCAAATGCCGCAAAAAGTACGAACACGGAAAATGCGACCGCCATATATCCGATATTCTTTCGGAATGTCGACGGAAAGTCCTCTGAAAAGAATTTCCAAATGAGGTTCGCCCCTTCATTCTCGGCACGGTAAACCTTTCCGTGAGTTCTAATTACAAGACTATTTAGATAGTTTATCAGCTTCGGGTCCCGCGTTTCGGCGCGGGCGATCGCCAAATCAGTTGCCGCCCGCCGGTAGAGTTCGCCAAGCTCGCGTACCTCGACCCGCGGAAGCGCCTTGAGCCCGTTGACGCCGTCCGTTTTGGCAAGCAATTCTTCAAGCCGCTGCCAGTTGTTCTTGCGATGCTTTATGAATCGATTCATACCGACGCTTGATTCTAGGATTTCAATTCCTGATTGTAAAACCGGAGCCCGAATCGTAAATGGAACGACATCTTTGCTAATCGAAACCCGAACTTTTAAGATCGAATGCATTAAATGGCCGACCAAGCGAAAAAATATCATGAAGAAGAGGCGATAAAGAAATCCTACGATCTTCAAACGACGAAGCGCCTGTTTAGTTACCTCCGGCGCTATTGGAAGATGATGGCGGCGGCGCTGTGCCTGACCCTGTTGACCAACGTCCTGATCAGTCTTCAGCCCTATTTTACGAAGATCGCGGTGGACGACTTCATCGTGCCCAAACGAACGGATGATATCTGGCTGTTCGCGTTTGCCTTTTTTCTATTGTTTTTGTTCCGGTTCGTCTCTTCATATCTGCAGGAGATACTGCTCAATGTCGTCGGACAAAAGGTTATGTTCGACCTCCGTTCGCAGATATTCACCAAGCTTCAAAGGCTGCAGATTTCGTATTATGACAGGAATCCGGTCGGAAGGATTATCACCCGGCTGACATCGGACGTTGATTCATTAAATGAACTTTTCACATCGGGCGTTATCGAGGGTCTCGGTGATTTGGTCGTAATATTTGCGATCATCGGGATAATGTTCTGGCTCGATTGGAAGCTGGCCTTAGTTTCATTAGTCGTCGTTCCGCTTCTACTGGTGGCTACCAACTGGTTTCGAAAACGGGCGCGGATCGGTTTTGATAAGGTCCGGACCAGGATGGCGAAGATCAACGCTTTTCTTCAGGAGCACATCTCGGGGGCGCAAACGGTTCAGCTGTTTAACGCAGAAGAAAAAGCGAGAAAGCGGTTTCACCGGATAAACGATGAATACCGCGATGCGAATATCGAAACGATTTTTTATTACTCCGTTTTTTATCCGATGGTTGAATTTATCGGGGTGATCGGGATTGCCGTGATCATATGGTTTGGCGGTTACCAGATCTTAACGAACTCGTCGGCCAGCGGCACTGCCTTGACGATCGGCACCGTAATCGCTTTTATCCAATACTCGCAGCAGCTATTCCAGCCGATCCGCAATCTATCCGACAAATTCAATGTTCTTCAGGCGGCAATCGTAGCTTCGCACCGGGTTTTTCTCCTGCTCGATGAAGAAATAGAAATCGAGTCCCCGGCAAAACCAAGAATTTTAGAAAAAAAAGCCCATGGCAGCATAGAGTTTAGAAATGTCTGGTTTGCCTATAACGAAAACGACTGGGTGATGAAAAATGTATCTTTTTCGATAAAGCCGGGCGAAAGTATTGCACTGGTCGGGCATACCGGTTCCGGTAAGACCACGATCACCAATCTGCTGATGCGTTTTTACGATGTCCAGAAAGGCAGAATACTGCTTGACGGGATCGATATTCGTGAATGGGAACTGAATGCCCTCCGTAAAAATTTTGCCGTCGTCCTGCAGGATGTATTTTTGTTTAGCGGTTCGATAGAAGACAATATACGGCTTGGCAACGTCGAGATCTCGGATGAAAAAGTGAAGTGGGCGGCGGCAGAGGTCCGGGCCGATAAGTTTATTGAGACAATGGAGAACGCCTATAAGAGCAAGGTCAGAGAACGCGGAGCCGGTGTATCGGTGGGTCAGAAACAGCTCATATCTTTTGCCCGGGCCCTCGCGTTTGAACCTTCGATTTTGATCCTCGATGAAGCTACAAGCTCGATCGACACCGAAACCGAACAGCTGATCCAGCGGGCCGTCAACCGGATAATGGACGGCCGAACGTCGCTGGTAGTTGCGCACCGGCTGTCGACCATTCAGCGCTGTGATCGAATCCTTGTTTTTCATCACGGCGAACTGCGGGAAGAAGGCGACCATAATGAACTGATAGCTCAAAAGGGGCTTTACTGGCGGTTGTTCCAGCTTCAGTACGGACAAGAAACCGGCTCAGCTTTCGGGATTTCCGACGGCGAGACGGCAATCGATCTAAACTGATCTATTTCAACGGATAGGTAAGCATAAAGGTCTCTTCGCTGTTTCCCGTAAAAAAAACCTGTTCAAAACCCCAAATCAGGTGTAATCTTGTAGTTACCTAAAAAAAATTAGAAAAAATCGGGATAATCGTTTATAATCCGAAGTTACCAAAATGTCCCCTGAAGCGAAGCGCAAAGAAAGCTTTCTAAATGAATGCGAAGGCATCATGACGGTGCTCTTCGGCGAGTGCGTGAAAAACGCGCCGAATTTTGGGGTAGAGGAAGAATGCTTTAAGAAATCGCTTCGGAAAAGCCTGTTAAAATACCTGATCAAACCGGAAGACGAATTCCCGACTCTTGAAGAAGCCGAGGGGTTTATAAATTCGATTCAGGCTGACGATTTGTTTTTGGCGCTAGGTTGCGCGAACGGCAATGAAAGAGCCTGGTGGGAATTCGACCAGCAGCACAGGGCATATTTGGAAAGGATTTCGCGCCATCTGGCGAGTTCGGACCTAAATGCACGCGAGGTAGTCGACCTAGTTTATGTCGAGCTCTACGGAACACGGATCGTGGACGGCGAGCGTGTTTCGAAATTTGCCACTTACAGCGGAAAAGGCTCGATCCGGGGATGGCTGAGAACGGTGATTTGGCATTCACTTGTGGATTTGCACCGCGCCAGTCACGATGAGGTTTCGCTTGACGAAATGACTGAAAATGTCGGCGAAGGTCACGCCCATTCAGCATTCGCGGAAACCGACCTCGGCGGCGAATCTGAAATGATCGATGAGTTGGCCCGCGAACGCTACCAAAAGGCGACGGTTGCCGCAATCCGGAATGCCTTTTCGAGCCTCGACGATCACGAAAAACTCTTGCTTCTTTATTACCACGTGGATGAGCTCAAGCTCCGTGAAATAGCGCGGTTGGTTGAGGTTCCTACGTCACCGCTCAGAAATTGGTTTCAACGCAGATCTTCTGCCCGGGAAAAGAACCCGAAGAGCCGGATTCATGAATCTACAATTATGCGTTGGCTTGAAAAAACTTATTCTAAAACACTGGAGAAATTTCGCAGCGAACTGAAAGAACGGCACAGCCTTAAAGAAGAAGAGATCGGCATTTGCCTTGAATTGGCGACCCTGGATCTTGCTGATCCGAATCTTTATCAAAATCTTTCGACCGGAGCTAATTAGCATTACTACCCCCGATCCGGTCAAAATCCAAAAAGATTATTTTCTTACCCCCATTATTGAATTTATTATGCAAATTTTAGGGAAGTGTTTCGTCTTCTTTACGGAGGCTGAAACGAACAATGAATAACGAGGGGCAATTTTCGTCTGAATCTAAGCAAATACAGGGTTTGCTGGATCGCTGCCTGCGGTCTGACCCCTTCATCAGGAATCGCGATTCGGATGCAAACCATTTGGACGAGGATTCGCTGACGGTGTTTGTCGAAGGAGAACTCAACGAGAATGAGGCAAGACCGATTATCAGCCATCTTGCCGGTTGTTCGTATTGCCGCCATATATCGGCCGAACTGGTCAAACTTGATTTGGCCCTGGCGGACGATCCGTCGCCGTTGATCCGGTCAGAGCGGGAACCGACGAAAGTTGCGGACGTACTTAACGGAGTTTTGGAACGCATTTTCGGATCAGCCGAAGGAGCTGTTTTTGCTCACCAGGAAAACGACGATGAGGAAGAAAAAGACGACGTGGAACGATCCTCCGAATAGCGGAAATCAGGTATAAAGTAAACGGCCGGCTCGAAACATATTCGCAGTTTCAGCCGGCCATTTATGTTTTAAACGTCGATTTTACTCACAAGTCCCGGAATTTTGATTCGGGAAAATTATATTTTCAGGCTGATTCGCGGTATAATGATCGGATAATAAACGAACTTACGGTTTTTGGAGTTACAAATTTTGTTGGAAAAAACGGTTGAGTGCCCCTCAGAAGAGCAAGGCATTTCAGTTGAAAAAGTCGCCGTCGCTGATTTGCCTACTGAAATCGGTGATTTTAAGATTGCGGGCTACCGTTCGCTGGAAAGCTCGGAAGAATTTGTCGCCATTTTTAAGGGCGAATTGAGCCGCGATACACCCGCATTGGTCAGAATCCATTCACAGTGCCTTACGGGGGATGTTTTTGGATCGATAAAGTGTGATTGCGGACCGCAGCTTAAGAAGGCGATGCAAATGATAGAAGACGAAGGAATGGGCGCGATCGTCTATCAGCAACAGGAAGGACGGGGGATCGGAATTGTTAATAAGATAAGGGCTTACGCGCTTCAGGATCAAGGCGCAGATACGGTTGAAGCCAACGAGCGGCTGGGATTTGAGATCGATGCCCGCGAATACAGCCAGTGTGCGGAAGTCTTGTTCGATCTCGGCCTGTGCAGGGTCAGGGTAATATCGAACAACCCGGAAAAACTAAAGGCCCTGAGAGATGCCGGGCTGCGAATCGTCGAGCGAATTCCAATCGAGGTCGAAGCACGGGAATCGGCGGCCCACTATTTGCGCACAAAGAAAGAAAAGATGGGGCATTTATTGGATTTTGGCGATTGAGATTTGGTGGTTTTATGATAGATAGGAGGTGTCGCATGGCGGGTTCGCTTTCAAAAGTTTTGTTTTTTTGTTTTTTAACCGGATGTTTTCTTTTCGTACTTCCTGATTCAGCCTCCGCCCAGAATTCTATTACCGGAATGATTTTCGACCAAAACCGAAGACCGGTTCCAAATATCCATGTTGAATTACTTGATGACCTCGAACGATTAATCGGATCCCGTCAGACAAAGGGATCCGGTTTCTACGCATTTAACAGTCTGCGTCGCGGAGTATACTACATAAAGGTCCGTGTCGCCGGAACGGGTTTTAAGGATCAACGTGTACGGATTGATATCGGAGCACTTAACGCGATTGGAGGCGTCGATGTTCAGCAAGTTGATATATTTCTTGAGGTCGACAGGCGAAATTCGGATCAAGCTGCGACAGGAAGTGTCAATTCCGTGATTTTCGCACAATCGGTACCGCCGCAAGCCAGAGCGAGTTTCGAGAGCTCGATTAATAACATCGAAAAAAACAAGATAAAGGAAGTCACCGCAGATTTGCTTAATGCGATAAGGTCGTTTCCCGAGTATCATGACGCGCTTCTCCAACTCAGCAATGTTTATTTGAGTCAAAGCAAGTTTGTCGAGGCGGAGAATGTCCTTAAGAAAACAGTTTCTGTAAACCCGAAGGGCTTTGACGGTTATTCTTCACTGGGTCTGGCCCAGCATAAGTTGGCAAAACGCAATGAGGCGATCGAGAGTTTTTCAAGGGCGATTGAGATTGACCCGAGTTCGATTCAGTCACACCTTTTCCTTGGTGTTATCCGACGTGATATCGGACAATATGACGCCGCCGAAAAGAATCTACTCAAGGCCAGGGATCTCTCAGATAACCAATCATCAGACGCAAACTGGCATCTCGCGTTGTTGTATTACTACAATTTAAAGGATCAGAATGCGGCAGCGAATGAACTCAATTCTTATTTAAAGAATCTATCAAAGGATGACCTCAAGAATAACGTGGCAAAAGTAACTGCGGTTAAGAAACTGATTAAACAGATTCGGTCGGGCAAGTCTTAACAAAACGTACCTGATTAGTAAAAGGTCCGAATCGTCGCACACTGATATTC
>JBFGKW010000006.1:0-54483 GCA_041576495.1 Aridibacter sp.
CATTTGGAAAATCGAATATTTCCCAATTTCATTGGGTCAAATAGCGGGTGCTGCATTAACATTCATCGTTTATAAGTTTGCTTATCAGGCGAGCATTGCTACCGCATCGTTGGCATTAATAATACTCGGATTTGTGTACATTAATTATCGCCGAACGATATCCGATATTAACGAATCGATTAAACAAGCTGAAAAGGCCGAACGCGAGAAGGCGGAGATTGCAAAACTTCAAGCTCTGGAGGCTGAAGAACACGCGGCGCAGCTTGAAAAGCTTCTGGAAAACGAAGAGGAAATAAGCAAGGACTTACGGCTGAGTAAGGACGAGCTCGAGTATACGGCGTTTCACGACGCGCTCACCAACTTGCCAAACCGGGCGTATTTGATGGAACGGCTAAAATTCCTGATCGAGCTCGGTATCGAAATCTCGAAAAATTATTACGTTTTGTTTCTCGACCTCAACCGGTTCAAGAATATCAATGACAGCCTCGGACACTCGATCGGGGACCAGGTGCTCAAGATCGTCGCCCTCAGGCTGAAACGGCTGTTGCGTGACGAGGACACCATAACCCGGCTCGGCGGAGACGAATTCGCGATCATCCTGAACGACCTCAGCTCGATCGACAAGGCCGGCAAAGTTGCAAACAAGATCTATGATGCCGTGACCAAACCGTTTATGATCCAGGGAAATAAAATATTCTCGGATCTCCACATCGGCATTGCTCCCCTCGACGTCGAACACGTAAAGCCGGAAGACGTGATCCGCGATGCCGATATTGCGATGCAGCACGCCAAAGACCGCAATCTCGGAATTGCCGTATTCGACAAAAGCATCCGTTCAAACCACCTCGAACGGATCAGGCTCGAAGCGGACCTCAGAAGCGCCGTCGAACGGGGGGAATTCAGTATGAATTATCAACCGCTGATATCCCTTAAAGACGGGAATATCGTTGGGTTTGAGGCACTCCTCCGGTGGTCGCATCCGGAACTCGGCAATATTTCGCCTGCCCTCTTTATCCCGATCAGCGAAGATTCTGGCTCGATCATTCCGATAACCAACTGGATCCTGAATGAAACCTGCACTCAGATCGCCAGATGGAACCGGTCGCTTCCGGATGACCGGCAGCTTTATGTCAGTGTCAACGTTTCGGGCCGTCACCTCTCGGAAGATGATCTGATCGGCGACATTAACCGGGCGCTCGATGCATCCGGCCTGCCGTCTTCGCTGCTGAAACTTGAAATCACTGAAAGCACCGCGATGGACCACGCCGAGCGGACGATTCAGATACTTCAAAACCTTAACGACCTCGGCGTGCAGCTCAGTATCGACGATTTCGGGACGGGTTATTCATCGCTGAGCTACCTCCACCGGCTGCCGTTTGACACTCTTAAGATTGACCGCTCATTCGTTTTCAACGCCGACAACAACGAAGGTGACGATACCAACATCCTGGAAACGATCGTCGCGTTGACAAAGAATTTGGGCAAGAAGGTGATTGCGGAAGGAATCGAAACGGAAAAACAACTCAGACTGCTGCAGAACCTGGAATGCGATTACGGGCAGGGTTATCTATTTTCAAAACCGCTGTCGGTGAAAGACGCCGAACAATTGCTTTCCCACCCGAAACCATGGCTCGAATTCCACGACCGGCAACGGGCCCCGGTTGGTTCCGGCGTTTCCACCGGCGACGACAACCGTCCTTCATAAAACTTTTTCAAATTTGATTTACTGCACTGTTGCGGGCAAAAGGGAACCTTTTGGATCGGAGGCAAATGCAAAACCGTCTTCAATCTTGCCGATTATCCCGTGAAATACAATGTCTGCGTCATCGAGTACGACGATCACATCTCCCGGGCTGTAAAGTGTCTGATCGATATCGAATTTTACGACGGTTGAATTCCCGTTGTCGTGGGCGACGGTTTCGTATTTAAAACTATCGACGCTGACGCTGATGGTCTGGCAAAAAGATACTTCTGACATAATTTCTCCCTGAATGATTTCTCGCCTGAGTTTATCTTTTACTCAACACAAAGTCCAAAGTGATTGCATCGTGATCGGACAAAACGATCCCTTCATCGTTGGTCAGGCCGCTCACGGTTTTCGGCAGGGCGCCCGGGGCTAGTTCGAGATTCCGGCCGAGGAACCAATCCAGGCGCAGGGAAAACTTCCCGCCCACTCTCCTGGACGCCCAAAATATAAACGGAAAACACCATTTCGGAACCCAGTCGCCGAGGTTGGTATTATAGGCGGCGTTCTCCATATCGTAGTGAAGCGTCCCGACGCCTTCCTCGTTAAACTGTTTATATTCATACCCCCGGTCTTCAAACTCCTTAAACAGCCCCCTTTCAAAATAACGGTCCGGATGGGGATAGTGATGTTTGACTACTTTCTTAACGCCCATCATCACCCGCCGCCAAAACCCGAGTATCGCCCGCGTCGCATTTTGGGCATTGTAGGTGGTCGTGTTGAAATCGCCCCCGACAATCGTCGGCAGACGCGGGAGAGTTTCCAAATGCCGGAGTATGAGCTCCGCCTGAAGCTCCCGGTGCCGGCGCGAGCAATGAACATCCAAATGAACCGTGACTGCCCTGAATTCTCCCGCCGGATGCTCAATGTCCGCAATCAGGGCGCGCAAATAACCCAACCGCTTTTCTTTTCCGATCATTTTGTCCTTGCCGTTTGGAAGCGGAACCGTGTGAACATTCTTGAGCCGGTATTTTGAAAACATCGCTAATCCGTGGATCGAATTCTTGTTTTCGCCGGACGCAGCGGATTCGACCCCGCTCCCCTTTTGAAGCGCGATATAAACGGGCGCAAAGGCATAGTTGAGCCCAAGTTTCTGCGCAATTTCCCGCGCCACAAACCGATTCCCGCTCCTCGCCATGCCGTAATCGAGCTCGGTCAGCAGATATAGGTCTTTTTGATTCAAATCCGGGTGATTAGACAATTTTTCGATAATCTCGTCGAGAAAACTGCCTCGTTCGATATTCCAGGCGGCAACCGAAATTGCACGGGTCCTGTCCGGCTCGGCGGCACCTTCGGCAACAGAAGAAAAATTCTCCTGCACTATCGCATTCAGAATTTCGAGCACGGTGGGTTCGATCTTCTTGTACGCCGCCGATTTTTCCGCCTCGACGATCGATTCAAATCGCAGCAGTTCTCCGAAATGCGGGTTGAGGTCGTGTTCCAACACATCTGGACTGGTTTTAATGATTTCGGCCATAAAAAGAGATCAGGATAGTTTTAAAATAATAAAAGGCAAAACCGAAAAAGCGTTCCGGTTTGCACCTTCATACAATCGAATCCGTTACTGCTAGTCGTCGTATCGCTCTTTAATCGGGGCGATTTCAAGAAAATCCTCTGTGATCCGCGTCCGGTAGGATGTGATTACTTCATCAAGCCTCTTTTTGTCGGCGGAATGAAATACTAACCCGACGTGTCTCGGCTTTTTGACCCGGTAGACGATTTCGGGATCTTCGTAATGAGACGTGTCGGGCGCTTCTTCACGGGCCAGTGCGAGCGCTATTCCGGCGAATTCGCTTTTCAGTTCGGGCAGCCGGTAAGGATTTTCTTTGGTCTCCGTCGCAAGTTTTCCCCATTCCCGCCAGAGATTAAATCCGCAAGCGTGTTCCACCACATTTGCAATATACGCGCCCCCGACACGGCAGGCGACCTCGACCAGGTAAAACTCTCCGTCATCGTCCGATTTCAGGAATTCGGCGTGGGCGACGCCGCGTTCGTGTTTGAACGCCTTGAGCAGCTTTTTATTCAATTTTTCAAGTTTTTTCCGGTCATCGGATTTGTAATCCATTATCGAAGTCGTAAAAACCCCGCCGCCATGGGCTACCTTAAACGGCGTGGTTCCGTATTCGCTGACCCCGGCGGCGATAACTTTGTCATCCTTAATCACGGAATCGACGTGAAATACATTTCCCTCTATAAACCGCTCGATCAAGAACTTTGATGGATGATCGCGCCAGGTATCACGATTCTCGAGTTCGTTGAGTACGTTCCACACTTGCTCGGCAGTCTCGCATTTCCTGATCCCGAAGGCCGATACTTCCGTCCTGGGTTTTACGATCCAGGGCCCCGGTACACGTTCGAGATAATCGTTGACATCAGAGGACGTAAATACACCGCTAAACTCCGGACACAGAACACCTCCGTCTGACGCGATACTCCGCATCGTCAATTTATCCCGAAAACGGAGCGCGTGCGATCGGCTCATTCCCCTGAAGATTTGGAGGTATTCCCTCGCCCGCGCCGACGGCAAAACGTCAAATTCGTCCAGGCCGACGACCTGATGGATCGGCTGATTGACGGCGATATTTATAATTTCGCGCAGATACTCATCTTCGTTTGAATCACGCGGGACGGTTCTCAGCTCGTTGAGGCTCGTCCAGGGCCAATCCGAATAACTCAGATCTTCACGGGTCAGGAGTGTCACCCGCCAACCGGCCTTCTGACATTCTTCGATGAATTCATTTCCTTTAAATTCGCTGGCGATGCAGACTATATGTTTCTTCATAACAAGGTCTTTTGTTTAAATATTACCGGCTTGAAGCTGAACCCCGTTACCGTTATTGCCGATGCCTGATCATCGAGTCAAGACTCCATTCACCGGATCCCTTGAACAAAAAGGCAAGCGCGATAAAAAGATATAAGAGCGCCTTTTCCTGCGCTGCAAACGGATCATTGACGTGAAAACCGAAGGCCGCAACAGCCATCATAAAAGCGACAAAAAAACTGGTCGGCCGGGTAAAAAGTCCGAGTGCCAGAAACATCCCTCCGGCAAACTCCGTTAACCCGGCGGCATACGCAAACAGGGTCGGGTAAGGGAATCCGAGGCCGCTTACGATGCCGATAAATTTTTCAGACGGCGGCATCTTGCCGATCCCGTGACCAAAGAGCAATGCCACGCCTGTAAAAATCCGGAGCAGCGCCAGACCGGCGTTTGAGCTGGTTGAAAGCCCGGATTCGCCGCCAAAAAGTATCTTTTTCAACATATAAATTCTCTGAATTGATTTTGTTTTATCGTAAAAGAATGGCACAATTTATCTGCAAAAACAACGTATTACGCTGATTCTGAGGTTTCCGATGGGAGATATTTTTACGGCTGAACTGATCAGTCATTTGGTAATATTCTTGGTCGTCCTGCTGATGGCAATTTCCTGCCACGAAGCGGCGCATGCCTGGATGTCGCATAAATTCGGCGACGATACGGCTTTAATGCTGGGCCGGGTCACGCTTAACCCCGTTTCGCACACGGATCCGATCGGAACTCTCCTGATACCGGTTGCCGCATTCATTTTCGGTGCGATCGGCGGCGGGCTGGGACAAATCCCTTTGATCGGATGGGGTAAACCGACGCCGGTCAACCCGCGAAAATGGTCCGACTACCGCAAAGGAAATTTCTGGGTGTCGATCGCCGGTGTTTTGGCCAATTTCATTCTTCTGATAATCGGCATCGTGCTTGCGAAAATCTTGATGACACAGGGCATAGCCCCCGAGGAATTTTTCTCGCGCGGGTCAAATCCGCTGGTAATTTTTGTAGCCAACCTGATGCTGCTCAATATGTCTCTCGGGATTTTCAACCTGCTCCCGATCCCGCCTCTCGACGGCGGAAAGATCCTTTCAAATTTTGTGCCCGACAGTTTCAAACCGGTACTTGATATGATCGAGCAGTTCGGGTTTATGCTGCTTTTGCTTTTCGTCTATATGGGTCTCTTCAGCGCCATAATCCGGCCCTTCCTGATCGGACTTTTTGTAATACTTAGATCCATCTAACATATGAAGAAACGTATCTTTAGCGGTGCCCAGCCGACCGGCGAGCTACACATCGGGAACTATCTCGGCGCTTTGCGAAACTGGGTTGCGCTTCAGGATCAGTATGAATGTTTTTACTGCATCGTTAATCTTCATGCGATTACGATGCCTCAGGATCCGCAGGCGCTGAAACAAAAGACACTCGATCTGGCGAAAATCTATCTGGCGGCGGGTGTCGACCCTGACAAATCAAAAATCTTTATCCAATCCGATGTTCCCGAACACGCCGAACTGGCCTGGACGTTAAACTGTATCGCGCGAATGGGCGAACTCGAGCGAATGACGCAGTTTAAGGACAAGGGCAGGGGAAACGCCGAGCGGGCAAGTGTCGGCCTATTTACCTATCCCGTGCTGATGGCCTCCGACATACTTCTCTATCAGACCGATCTTGTTCCGGTGGGAAAAGATCAAAAACAACATCTCGAACTGGCGAGGGACTTGGCGGAGCGTTTTAACCGCGATTTTGGCGAAACTTTTGTCGTGCCGGAACCCTACATACCGCCTGTCGGGGCAAGCATAATGTCGCTCAAGGATCCGGAAAAGAAAATGTCGAAGTCGGACGAAGATATCAACGGTTCGATTCTGCTGCTCGATGAACCCGACACGATCGTCCGGAAGATAAAAAAGGCGGTGACGGATTCGGGTACGGAAATCACATTTAACGAGAACCGCCCGGCGATCAATAACCTCTTGACGATATATCATTTGCTAACCGGTAAAACTGTCGAAGAATGCGAAGCAAACTTTGCGGGGAAAGGGTATGGAGATTTTAAGAGCGAATTGAGTGAAGCGGTCGTCGAATTCCTGCGTCCGTTTCAAAAAAGGGTGAATGATTTTGAGGACGGTCAACTGAAGGAGATTTTGGCGAAGGGAGCGGAATATGCGCGGGTCATAGCGGGAGATACGCTTGATCACGTGTATTCGAATATGGGAATCGGCGGCGCTTCCGATTAATCAGCTCCCCTCCTCATCAAAGGGGGTCCCTTCCACGGGGGGCGGTTGTTCCCAAAAAACATTTTACAATTCACAAACGGTTAGTGATAAAATAACCCCACCTGCATTCAGTTCAAGCAAGAAGAATCAAACCCGTGTTTGATCGGTCAATTTATTTTAAAGGAGTCAATTACGATGGTAGCGACACAGAAAACTTACGAAACTCCCAAATTCAAGGAACAATACGAAAATTTTATCGGAGGCAAGTGGGTGGCTCCGAAAAGCGGCGAGTATTTTGACAATATCTCGCCTGTCGATGGAAAACCTTTTACAAGAATACCCCGTTCGAATGCCGACGATATCGAACTGGCGCTCGATGCGGCCCATAATGCCGCTCCCGAATGGAATAACACTTCGGTGACGACGAGGAGCAACCTGCTCTGGAAGATAGCCGACCGGATCGAAGAGAATCTCGAAACACTGGCGCGCGCGGAAACGTGGGATAACGGCAAACCGATCAGGGAAACGATGGCCGCCGATTTGCCCCTGGCGATAGATCATTTCAGGTATTTTGCCGGCGTCATTCGGGCAGAAGAGGGAGGCGCCACCGAGCTCGATTCAGACACAGTTTCGATGAACATTAAGGAACCGCTCGGCGTGGTCGCCCAGATCATACCCTGGAATTTTCCGCTTTTGATGGCGACGTGGAAGGTGGCTCCGGCGCTTGCCGCGGGAAACTGTACGATCGTTAAGCCCGCCGAACAAACTCCGGCCGGCATTATGGTGTTGATGGAGCTGATTGAGGATATTCTTCCGGCGGGAGTTTTGAATATCGTCAACGGTTTTGGTCCCGAAGCCGGTAAACCGCTGGCGACGTCGGATCGGGTGGCCAAGGTAGCCTTTACCGGGGAAACGACCACCGGACGCCTGATTATGCAGTACGCGTCGCAAAACCTGATTCCGGTCACGCTCGAGCTCGGCGGAAAGTCGCCAAACATTTTCTTTGAGAGCGTGATGGATGCCGAGGACGAATTCTTTGATAAATGCCTTGAGGGCGCGGCGCTTTTTGCGCTCAATCAGGGTGAGGTTTGTACCTGCCCATCAAGAATACTCGTCCAGGAATCGATTGCCGACCGGTTTATCGACCGTATCATCGAACGGACGAAAGCCATCAAACTCGGCCATCCCCTCGATCCCGAAACGATGATCGGCGCACAGGCAAGCAAGGACCAGTACGAAAAGATTTTAAATTACATCCAGATCGGAAAGGACGAGGGCGCTGAAGTGCTTTGCGGCGGCGGCGCGCATCAACATTCCGACGGCATCGAAGACGGATATTACATCGAACCGACCCTGCTTAAGGGCCACAACAAGATGCGTGTTTTCCAGGAGGAAATTTTCGGTCCGGTATCATCCGTGACGACGTTTAAGACGGAGGCTGACGCCATCGAGATTGCCAATGACACGCTATACGGCCTTGGCGCCGGCGTTTGGACACGCGACGCGCATCAACTTTACCAGGTACCGAGGGCAATAAAAGCAGGCCGTGTCTGGGTCAACTGTTTCCACAATTATCCCGCGCACGCCCCTTTTGGAGGGTACAAAAAATCGGGATTCGGACGCGAAAACCACAAGATGATGCTCGATCATTATCGCAACAACAAGAATATGCTCATCTCTTACGACAAAAAGGCGATGGGATTCTTTTAATGATTCGGTGTCTTATTGGCTTTAGTTGACCTGGTTCTGCCGGGCGGCGAGATCAAGTTAACAACCTGATTCGAATCGCGGCCCGGCGGTTTTTAACCGCATCACTTATCAATCGAAAAGTCCCGAATTATGACTACGATATCAAGAGTAAAGGTCACCGACGAAGCGATGAAAGTAATTGGAGAACTCCGCGCCAAACACGGCGGATTGATGTTTCACCAGAGCGGCGGCTGCTGCGACGGTTCTTCTCCAATGTGTTATCAGGCGGGCGAGTTTCTTGTCGGTTCGAGCGATGTTTGGCTGGGCGAGATCGACGGCTGTGATTTTTACATGGCCAAAGACCAGTTTGAGTATTGGAAACATACCGAACTCACAATCGATGTGACACCGGGACGGGGAGCGAGTTTTTCGCTCGAAATCCCTTTGGGTGTTCGGTTTATAACGAAATCCAGGGTCTTTACAATCGAAGAGACGGAGAATTTAGTCGAAACGCGTTTGGGTGATATGATTTGAGCTGAATTTGTTGTTGATAAAACGCGCTTCCCTGAAGGTCGCATCTTCCGCACCATTAAATATGATAAAGAGAATAACAGTTTACGAAAAACCTACCTGAACGACCTGTCGAAATTTAGCGAAAGCCTTCCGTGAGAATGGCATTAAATACGAACAGGTTGATTATTTTGTCTCGCCGCTGACCGAGGAAAAGTTAAAAGACTTGCTGTCAAAAGCGAACCTCAAACCGGCCGACGTTTTGAGGACCCGCGAAAAGATTGGAAAAGAGCTCGGACTGACAAAGGAATCTCCTCCGGACGAATTGATCAGGCAAATGATTATTCATCCCGGCCTGCTCGAACGCCCGATCGTCGAATATGGCGGTAAGGCCGTTCTCGCACGACCAATCGACCGGGCATTGGAACTCATAAAACAATGAAATCGGGAGCGGGGCTCTGAAAAACGACCGGATCAGGGAGGAAGAGCACAATCAGCCCGTGTTTCCATAAGAGTTTCTCCCGGAGTTGGAAATTTTGAATGCGTTAAGAAACGAACCGAACGATGGACTCCAAAGAACACTTATCCCGGCTTTTTGATTATAACGATTGGGCAAATCGACGGGTTCTCGCCGCGCTAAAAACCTCCAACTGCGAGAAGGCGTTGAACTACTTTGCTCACGTATTGCTCACCGAAAAGGAATACTACGAACGCCTCTACGGCAAAGACTCAACCGGTTTTGATTTCTGGCAGAAACTTTCGATCGACGAATGCCGCACGACGGCAAATGAAACGGCGATCTTTTATGACAATTTGTTAAAACAATTCGACGACGAAGGACTTGGACAGATCGCCCATTACTACACCAGCAAGGGAGAAGCTGTAAATAATTCGTTTCGCGAGGTGCTTACCCACGTTCTATTTCATTCGATGGGTCATCGCGGGCAGGTCCTGACGATTCTCAGGCAGGAAGGTTTTGAGCCGCCCGTTTTGGATTACATAATCTATTGTCGTAGTATAGTATCGCCTTAAAACAAGTTGGAAAATGCGGCGGCGGCGGTATTTGCGCCCATACTCGCCGGGCAAAAATAATGGTAGAGCAAGAACAGCTAAAATTTGATTTTGAAAACGTCGAAGCTCAGATCGTTCGTGAATCCCGAGATCAATACAAACTTCAGATGGGCGAATTTGACGGTCCGCTCGATCTGCTGCTCTATTTGATCAGGCGTGAAGAAGCCAACATCTTTGACATTCCTATCGCCAAGATCACTGATGAGTATTTACGTTATATCCGCGTAATGAAGTCTTTCGATATAGCGGTGGCGGGAGAATTCTTGGTGATGGCCGCGACCCTGATTGAAATCAAATCACGGATGCTCCTGCCGCCCGAACCCGGCCTTGAGGGCGAAACGGAAATTGTCGATCCTCGACAGGAATTGGTTGACCGGCTGATGGAATACCAGCAATTCAAAAACGCCGCCGAAATGCTCTGGTCAAGGGCGACGGTCGAGCAGGCGGTGTTTAAGCGGGGGCAGATCGAATCGGACGAAAACAATCTCGAAGTTTCGGCGACGATTTTCGACCTGTTTGAAAAATTTCAGCAAATAGTCGAAAGACACAAAGAAGAGATCCAACTGGAGATTCACCGCGAAGAAATGACGCTGGCGGAAATGATTTCGAATATGAAAAAGCGTCTTTCCGAAAAGAAGGAATTAAACCTGATGGAATTCTTTGGCACGATGAAAACGCGGCACGAACTGGTATTGGCGTTTATATCGGTTTTGGAGATCGTCCGGACGGAAAGCGTCAGACTCTCTCAAAAGAAGACTTTCGGCGACATAATGCTCAAGGTAGTTGCCGCATCTTGAGCCCGAGACATTTATTTGATTTCCCCGTATGTCCGAAACTGCTACAACAGCCAAAAAACAAAGGCGTTCAAACTCCGAGCTGGCCGCTGCCGCCGAGGCATTGATATTCGTCTCGGATGAACCGCTGACGATTCGATCGATGATCAAAATCCTCGGTGAAGACGTCGATACCATCCGTCAGGCGCTTGAAAACTTAAAAACCGAGTATGACGAACGCCAGAGCGGGCTTCAACTGCGGGAAATTGGCAACGGGTGGCAGATTTCCACCAGGACCGAACATCACGAGGAAGTCCGTGAGCTCCTAAAGACGAGGCCATCCGCGAAACTATCCCTTGCTTCGCTTGAAACGCTTTCGGTAATTGCCTACAAACAGCCGGTAACCGTCCCCGAAATACTTGAGATAAGGGGGGTTCAATCCGCATCCTCGATTAAAACTCTGCTCGATAAACGCCTCATCGTTTCGAAGGGCCGAAAGGAAACTGTTGGCCGTCCGATGCAGTACGGCACCTCAAGGGAGTTTCTTATCCAATTTGGACTAAAAGACTTATCGGAATTGCCCGGCGTGGAAGACTTCGAGGATTTTGTGCAGTAGCCATCCGGCAGTTAATTACCGGCGAATATCACTTAAATGAAGGAACGACTGCAAAAACTGATTGCTCAAGCCGGAATCACGTCAAGGAGAAAAGCCGAAGATTTGATTTCAAGCGGCAAGGTCACGGTCAACGGCGAGGTTGTAACCAAACTCGGGACCAAAGCAGATGCCGCAAATGACCACATCAAGGTAAACGGTAGACTCATAAACCCAAAGCTTGAAAGCCGGGTTGTAAAATACATCCTGTTAAACAAGCCAAAAGGATATCTCTCGAGTGTCTCCGATCCGGAAAACCGTCCGCTGGTCAATGATTTGGTGAGCGGTTATGGAAAACTATTCCCCGTCGGCAGGCTCGATTTCAACACCGAAGGCTTGATCATACTGACAAACGACGGGAAGTTTGCAAACCTGGTCGCATCAACGAGAACGATTCCGAAGGTCTATGAAGTGAAGGTCAAGGGTCTGCCGACTGCTCACGCGGTCAACCGTCTGCGTCGCGGAATCCGGCTTGAGGACGGGTTCAAAACCGCACCGGCAAAAATTGACGAAATAAGGACCACCGGGAAAAACGCCTGGTTCGAAGTCACGCTGCTTGAAGGGCACAACCAGCAAATCCGCAAGATGTTTGATGCCATAGGTTTTTCGGTGGTAAAACTTCGGCGAACCCGAATCGGCAGCATTTCAGACCGCAACCTCCCGGTCGGCGAGGCCCGCGAATTGTCCGGGGAAGAGATTTCTGTCCTTAGAAAATCCGGACCGAAAAACTGATTCAGCCGGTGTCACTTCATCTTTGCCGCCGCTCAGATGATCAGTCCGTTGAAACAATCCGCCCCGATTTCCCCGCCGCGTACGATTCCCTTACCGAAATTCAGTATTTGCCCTTATAATAGCTTTCAAACTACGGAGATAATAATAAAGTGCGCGTTTTACTCGTCGAAGATGATAAAAGGATCGCTCGTTTTATCCAGAAGGGATTAAAGGAGAATGCCTATGCCGTAGACGTTGCCGAAACAGGCGATGATGCGCTCTATCAGGTCGAGGTAAATCCGTACGATTTGATAATTCTGGATCTGATGCTCCCGGGAAAAAACGGTTTTGAAGTTTGCGAAGAAATCCGGGCCGGGGATAACGACATTCCGATCCTGATGCTGACCGCCAACGATACGTTGGAAGACCGGATTCAAGGACTCGATACGGGCGCCGATGATTACCTGACGAAACCGTTTGAATTTGGCGAACTGCTCGCGAGGCTTCGAGCGCTGCTCCGCCGCCCGCGGGGTGAAATGCTACCGACCAAGATAAACGTCGGTGAACTTGAAATCGATACGCGTTCCCAGACTGCCAGAGGCGGAAATGAACAAATCGTATTGACTACCAAAGAATACTCGCTCCTCCAGTATTTCGCCCGAAACGCAAACCGGGTTATCGGCCGGGAGGAAATCTCGGAACATGTCTGGAACGAAAACTTTGACCCCTTCTCCAACCTGATCGAGGTTTACGTAAACCGATTGCGCCAAAAGCTAAGCAGCAGCGTTACATCGCCGGTTCTGAAGACCAGACGCGGCGCGGGCTACATTCTAGATGACACGGAAGCCGGCTGAATAACCAGGCAAGCTAGGTTTATCGTCTTGGCTAATCCGCGCCTGAGCATCGCCTTAACTGCAATATGTTCAACTCGCTTAGAATCAAATTGACGCTTTGGTACTCGGGGGTATTGGCGCTGATACTGATCGTTTTCGGGCTGTTGTTTTATTTCGTAGTTGAACAAACCGTCAAACAGGTTGCCGATGATTCGCTCGAAGACACCAGTGATGCTCTGATCACAAGGCTGCAAAACAACCCCGACCTCGATGCCCCGACAATTGATCAGACCCTCAGAGATTTCCGCCTGCAGTACACCGTTTTTGCGATCTATGACCGGGATAAGAATTTGATTGCGGGCAGCCCCCGTCTGTTTAAAGAAACGAAACTGCAGTTTCCTGCGTTTAACATTGCTGCCGGGGATATTCCGAAGGAGGTTTTAAACACGGGTTTTGAGGATGCGAAATCGCTGGCGACATTTTTACACGAGAACCGGACGAATGTCCGGATTTATACTGAAAGAACGAATTTGGAGGGCCGTGAATTTTATATCGCAACCCTCCGGCCGCTTACGAATCAAGACGAGCTTTTAACTAACATCCGCCTTTTTCTCGTTGCCGGAATTCCCTTCGCGCTCCTGCTGTCTTCAATCGGCGGCTATTATTTGGCGCATAAGATTTTACAGCCGATTCGGGAAATGGATGATCAAACATCATTTATCACCTCACGTAATTTGAGCGCCAGGCTGCCGATCGGAAAGAACAAGAATGAGCTCGAACACCTTGCCGTGACGTTCAACGATATGCTCGAACGTCTAGAGAATTCGTTTGAATTGAGAAAACGATTTATGGCCGATGCCTCGCACGAACTTCGGACGCCGCTGGCAATCGTTCGCGGCGAAGCCGAAGTTGCTTTACAGCAATCGGGCCGGACCGAAGAAGAATACCGCGAGTCGCTTGACGTCATACGCCAGGAAGGGGTCAGGCTTTCCCATATCGTGGAAGATTTGTTTTTACTTGCCCGGGCAGACTCGGAGGAATACAAGGTAACCGAAACCACCTTTTATGTGGATGACCTGATAAGGGAAACAGCGCGGGCGGCGCGCACCTTGATAGCCGAACAGGACCTGGAATTTGATTTCGATTCGGAAGACAATTTGATTTTCAAGGGCGATGAGTCCTTGATCCGGCGATCCATAATCATCCTTTTGGGAAACGCGATCAAGTACACGGAAAAACCGGGCCGGATCTCCCTCACTTGTTCGAAAGACGAATCGCATTACCAAATTGAGGTCTTTAACACCGGAACCCCGATACCCGAAGCCGAACAGTCGAGAATATTCGAAAGGTTTTACCGCGCCGATAAGGCTCGCGGCCGCAAAGCCGAATATGAATTCGGAAGCGGCGCGGGACTTGGGCTTTCGATTGGGACCTGGATTGCCAAAATGCACAATGGCACTCTCGACCTGGTTTTCTCAAACGAAACCGGAACAAAGTTTGCGATACTCCTGCCTCAAAATCAGACCCCGAAACAGTAAGATATCTAATACTAAAGCTGACTAACTACCGATTTCCACCCCGGGGGGCGGTCAATTCGACTATATTGACCCGAAATTTATCTTGCGTTTATCTTGATTCTCGTAATCTCGGCGTAGACAGCGGAATGGCAGTAAATTCAGATCGGGAGTTCATTTTCCTTGGACTCTATCGAAATATTTCAGATCCCGCTGACGGAAATAAAACGAAAAGGAAGTTTAAGCTATGAAAAAATTTGCGTTGGTCTTTATCGGACTTATTTTATCGCTCGTTTTTGTCGGCGGGGTTCTGGCATCCGGCCCCCAAAAAGCATCAAGCCAGCTGGCCGCAGAACAATCAAAGGTTACTGCTGAACAGGCCCGTAAAATCGCCCTCAAAAAAATCGACGGAAAAATTGAAGAAGAATATACCCTCGAAGACGACGAAGGTGAAGTTTCAACCTACGTCTTTATTATCAAGCAGAAAAAAGACGGGAAAATGTTTGAAGTACAAGTCGATGCCGGTAACGGAGAAGTAATTAGCGCAGAAGAGCAGGAAAGCTACGATGACGAGGATGAAGATCCGCCGCTGTCCTAATCGGCTTTGTCCGACGGCTTTGAAAGTCGTCATTGAAGAATTGATATTGGACCGGGGATGTGTGTAAAAACGCTTCCGACATTAAGCAAACTCCTTAAAGCTCGGTCCAACGCAAGCGGAAAATCGTTTTTTTTTCCGCGGAGAAAAGAGGGTTGAGATTCAAAATATCTCAACCCTCTTTTTTTATTTGTGCCGCAGTCAACCGCTTGCGCCACGGTCATCCCCGGTGAGATCGAATAGCCGTGCCACCTCACCACGCCGCTTTCAGAGAAAAACCCGTTAATCCTTCGCACTGATGATCCCGTTTCGATTTATCCTGCGCGTAAAAGTGTGTAAGGATCAACAACCTTACAATTATTCATTTAACAGGAGCGTTTTGATCATGATAAATCATATTTCTATCGGGGTCCGGGAACCGGAACGAGTCGCAAAATTTTTGGCTGAGATTTGGAGGTCAACGGCGGCCTGAAAAAACGCTTCGACTTTTTGCAAACGGTCAGGTCTCACCGGGTTAATAACGTCATTTGAGTATAGAAATCTTTGCAGGTTTTTTCCATCAAAATCGATTAAAAAAGGTCCGGCCAATGTCGACCGAACCTCTAACTTTGCGTTTCGCACCTTATTCCCGGTTTTGATTATTCGACCGTAACCGATTTCGCCAGATTTCTCGGCTGATCAACATCGCATCCGCGCCGAACACCGATATGATAGGCAAGCAGCTGAAGAGGGACAATCGACAGAATCGGCGCCAGTAAATCGTTTGTTTCGGGGACCTCGATTACGAAATCCGAAACCAGGGAGCTCATCTCATCGTTTTCGGTCAGCACCGAGAGGATTATTCCGTCCCGGGATTTCACCTCAACGATGTTGGAATGAGTCTTTTCGTAACGCAATTCACTCGATTCATTTCCCTCCTCGCGGGTGTTGACGATTACCACCGGAAGCTTTTCATCGATCAATGCGTTTGGCCCATGTTTCATCTCGCCCGCCGGATAGCCTTCGGCGTGAATATAGGAGATTTCCTTTAGTTTTAGCGCCCCTTCGAGCGCAACCGGGAAATTAATCCCGCGGCCGAGATATAAAAAATCCTGCGAACGGAAAAACTCCCTGGACAATTCTTCAATACTGTCCGCGTCTCCCAGCAGATGCTCGATCTTGAGCGGCAGTTCGGCAAGCTCCTGGGCATGATGTTTCGCCTCCTCGCTATCGATCGTTCCGCGGAGCTGCCCCAGATAAAGGGCAAACAGGTAGATCGCAATCATCTGCGATGTAAATGCCTTGGTCGAAGCGACCCCAATCTCCGGTCCGGCGTGGGTCAGAATGGTACCTTCGGCTTCCCGCGTGATCATTGAACCCTGAACATTACAAATGGCAAGCACTTTGCAGCCCGCTGCCTTGGCTTCCCTCATGGCGGCGATTGTATCCGCGGTTTCGCCTGATTGAGAAATGACCAGCAGCAGATCCGTTTCGGTTAAAACGGGGTTTCGGTATCTGAATTCGGAAGCATAATCGACTTCGACCGGCACTCTCGCCAACCCTTCAAGCATGTATTTACCTGCAATTCCGGCATGCCAGGATGTACCGCAGGCGGCGATCTTGATCGATGTCAGATTCGCAAAATCTTCTTCCGAAATATTCATTTGGTCGAGATACACCCGGCCGTCATCTAGCGACACGCGGCCGCGGACTGTATCCCGGACTGCTCGCGGCTGCTCGTAAATCTCTTTCAGCATAAAATGCTTAAAGCCGCCTTTTTCCGCCATAATCGGGTCCCAGGTGATTCGCTGCTGTTTCGGTTCGACCACGTTTCCGTCGAAATCCGTGACCCGGACGGAGTCTTTGGTCAAAATGGCGATTTCCCGCTCACCGAGATAAAAGACGTCCCTAGTATGCTGAAGAATTGCAGGAATGTCTGACGCTACAAAGAATTCTCCGTCACCCAGGCCGATCACGACCGGCGGTCCTTCGCGAACGGAGATGATCATATCGGGAACGTCGGAAGATATTATCGAAAGCGCGAAAATGCCCCGCAACTGTTGAACCGCTTCGCGGACCGATTCCTCAAAGCTCAATCCCTCTTTTTGATATTCTTCAATTAGGTGGGCAACGATTTCGGTATCCGTTTCGGTCTTGAACTCATGCCCTTTTGCGCGGAGCATTTCTTTCAGCGATAGATAGTTTTCGATGATGCCGTTATGAACGACAACGATTTTTCCCGAACAATCCCGGTGCGGATGCGCATTTTCTTCGGTCGGCCGTCCGTGAGTCGCCCAACGGGTATGTCCGATTCCGTAATTACCGTCAAGAGGATCTAGACGAATCGCTTCTTCGAGGTTTCGGAGTTTTCCTTCCGCGCGACGGAGCGAAAGAGCGTTTTCTTCGTCTACGACAGCGATCCCCGCAGAATCGTAACCCCGGTATTCGAGCTTCCTTAATCCGTCGAGAATCAACGGCACAACTTGTTTATTTCCAACGTATCCAACAATTCCGCACATAGTTTTTCGTAGAGAAACGGGTGATTTAAATTAGCGTGTTCTTTCAATCCACCGGCTTGAGGGTTTTAATGGCTCTCGCCGGCGAACCAACTGCCAGCTTGTTTGGCGGGATATCCTTTGTCGCTACCGTTCCGGCGCCGGTAGCCGCCCCGTCCCCGACCTTAATCGGCGCAACCAGCATCGTATCCGAGCCGATTTTGACGTTGTTTCCGATTTCTGTCGCGTGTTTATTCTTACCGTCAAAATTACAGGTAATCGTTCCGGCGCCAATATTCGTGTTTTCGCCTATCACTGCGTCACCGAGATAGCTTAAATGATTGGCCTTCGAATTTCTGCCGAGGACCGTATTTTTCATTTCGACAAAATTGCCCACTTTCGAACCTTCTTCCATACGCGCCTTCGGGCGTAAATGAGCAAATGGGCCGACCGCACACTTATCTCCGACTTCGGCATTGGTGATCAGACAATTATCCAGAATCCGGACTCCGTTTCCGATCGAAGAATCGGCGATCCGCGTGCCGGACCTGATTTCGCATTCTTCCCCAATACTCGTCTCACCCTCGACCGAAACGTGGGGATAGATTACCGTGTCTCGGCCAATGCACGATGCGGAGCTGATATATACGCTTTCCGGATCGATGAAAGTGACGCCGTGATCGAGCATCATCCGTTCAATATTACGGGTCCTTACGGCTTTTTCCATTTTGGCGAGCTGTTTTCGGTTGTTGATCCCTTCAATTTCGTCAATATCATCATACTTGAATAACGAAATTGTCTCACCGCCGGCCTTGAGTATGCCCGGCACGTCCGTCAGATAATACTCGCCTTGAGCGTTTTTATTATTAACCTCCGAAAGCGCCTCAAAAAGTTTCTTTGATTCGAAACAATAGATTCCGGAGTTAATTTCACAAACCTGCAATTCCTTATCGGTCGCATCTTTTTGTTCAACGACTTTCTCAAAAATACCGCCGATGTCGCGAATTACCCTTCCATAACCGGTCGGATTCTTCAATTCGACAGTAAGAATCGTACATGCCGCGCCCTTGCCCCTGTGGTCGTGATGCTGCTGGATTAAGGCTTCGAGTGTTTCGCTTTTTATCAGTGGCACATCCCCGGAAAGCACCAGCACCGTGGAATTCGCGTCTTCGAAAAATTCCCGGGCTGAGTTAACCGCATCTCCCGTACCGTTTTGACTGAGTTGAACCGGAAATTCGACGTGGTTCGGATCAAGCTCTTCAAGCACCGCGGTTTTTACATCCTCCCCCTGATACCCGATGACCGTGTAAACCTTTTCAGGCGAAAGCGCGGCGGCGGTCCTTGAAACGTGAGCGATCAGCGGTCGTCCGTCGAGCCGATGAAGAACTTTCGCGAGGTTGGAACGCATTCTCGTGCCGAGCCCGGCGGCGAGTATCAAAATATTGAGCGGTCTCGGTCGTGTGTCGGTGTTTTCCATAAAAAAATATTACCGGGCGACGAGCTCCTCCATTCGAGTGCGCATTTTATTCATTTGAGGCTGCTGCAAAACGCAAAGCAACACGGTTCGGGCTAGTTTGACGGGATCATGCCTCACCTTTTCCCCGCTATCGAGAAGATTACCATAGACAATCTCGGCGCCGGCAATGGTTTTGGGTGAAATTGACCCGGCGAGACCAATTTGTTCCGCGCCGCTTTCAAAATAACGGTTTGCCTGAGAATTTCGGATGCGGTGATTATTCACCAGTACATAATCAAACTCGATTCCCGGTGCGTATTCGGCTATTGTTTCGACGTGACGCCGGGCAGAAAAGCCTTGGGTCTCGCCCGGCTGCGTCATCAAATTGCATATAAATACTTTAATCGCAGATGATTCTGCGATCGCTTCTCCAACCCCCTTTACCAGAACCGGAGGCAAAAGGCTCGTAAACAAAGACCCGGGGCCGATCGTGATTATATTCGCGTCATGAATCGCCAGAAGTGTCTCAGGAAGCGGACGGCAATCCTCCGGTTCGAGCCGGATTTTCTTGATTGAATTTCCCGCTTTGCCGACGTTGGTCTCCCCTTTAATAATCTTTCCGTCGTCGAGCTCTGCGACAAGACGGACATCTGCCATCGTGGCAGGATAAATCTGTCCTTTGCTGGCAAGAATTTCGGAGGATATTTTGACCGCTTCCGAGAAATCACCTGTTATTTCGGTAAGGGCGGCAAGAAATAGATTTCCAAAACTATGGCCTCCCAGTTCGCCCTCTCCGCCAAACCGATGCTGAAATAATTTTGAAAGCAGGTGCGAATCTTCTGAGAGCGCGACCATGCAGTTTCGAATATCGCCCGGCGCAAGGATGTTTAATTCGTCTCGCAGCCTTCCCGAACTGCCCCCATCATCGGAAACAGCCACCACCGCGGCGAGATTTCGAATCCAAGCCGGATTATTCTCTTTTGCATCGACATACTGCTTAAACCCCGACAGGAGCGTTGAAAGACCATTCCCGCCGCCAATTGCAACTATATTTAACCCGAGCGAAGTCTGTGAAAAGAGATGGTTTTTCATTAATTGTGGTACTTTAAGATGGTTTTATGAAATAATAAGGGGCGGGCCCGGAAATATTCTTTCGCGGCAAAGCACCGACAACCAAATTTTAACACTATTCATTTTCACCGATCAATCGGTCAATTAACCTTGTTCAACTTCGGTTGTCAATCGCCTTTAAAATTTAGGCGGGTAAAAACTACTTGATGATAAAACGCTGTTTGTGTTAAATTAATACTGTGCGGTTTGTTAAAAACCTACCTAATGACCCGCCTGATGTTACCCGAAATCTTTCTCAAGAGTATAACATTTTACTCACCAGCTTATTACCTAACACACACACACAAGTGAGACCGAAATAAATGGCAAAAGCGCCCGTTATTATCAACGAAGAAAACTTTCACGAGATTAAGTCCGTGCTGTTGCGGCTTCGTATCGAATCTGCGGCGCGCGTGGTATTCCTGGTAGACCGTGACGGTCAGCCAATTGCATTTGACGGTGATATTGGAGATATGGATACGACCAGCTTCTCATCGCTTGCCGCGGGAAACGTTGCGGCGACAAGCAGTATGGCGAAGCTGATCGGAGAAGAAAACTTCCCGGCGGTCGTGCACGAAGGTGAACGTGAGAGCATTTTTATTTCAGTAATCGGGAGATCGCTGTTGGCCGTTGTTTTTGACGAACGGTCGACGCTTGGCCTAGTGAAATTGCGAACAAAAAAAGCGAGTTTCGCAGTCGCCAAGATATTGGAGGATGTAGCCCAGGAATCAGCTAATCAATCATTGAATGAAACTTCGTTTTTTGCCGAAGTTACCGACGACGACATTGACAGTCTTTTCAATTGAAAAGTCACTCAATTAAATTAACATGACATTTATTAATTACGCATCTCGTGAGATTAATTGCAAGATCGTCTATTACGGTCCAGGACTCTGCGGGAAAACGACAAATCTCCAGCACATTTACGATTCAACCGCGAAAGAGGCGAAAGGAAAGCTTATCAGTCTTGCCACGGAAACCGATCGGACGCTGTTTTTTGACTTTATGCCGCTCGAACTTGGTACAGTTCGCGGATTCAAAACGAGATTCCATCTTTACACCGTTCCCGGTCAGGTTTATTACGATGCTTCGAGAAAGCTCATCCTCAAGGGAGTCGACGGAGTCGTCTTCGTCGCAGACAGCCAGGAAGAGCGCATGGATGCCAATATTGAATCACTTTATAATTTGGAGGAGAATCTTCGGGCGCAGGGATTTGATTTAATGGATCTTCCTTATGTCCTGCAGTTAAACAAAAGAGATTTACCGAATGTCATACCTGTTGACGAGCTGATTGCCGAGCTCCGCAAAAAAGACGAACCGGTTTTTGACGCGGTGGCGATCGAAGGAGACGGTGTCTTCGACACGCTGAAGGCGGTGGCCAAACAGGTCCTGACCGAACTCAGAAAGGGCTAACCAATCCGGTACAGAATATAAAAAAAGGATGCGCAAACCGCATCCTTTTTTTTGTTCCGAGCCCAATCGGGAAATTTCAAATCAATTCCGCTGATTTCACGCTCATTGGCGGCCCTTATGAAACGGCGGGCCGCTTCAGAATCGCGGCCAAGGCATTCAATCGCGCAGCATCTGCTCCGCTTTTGACCGAGAGGGCAGTTTTTTCTAACGACGATGCGTATTTTTTGAGTCTTTTGAGTTCTTTACGGTGAAGGTTTAAATCTTCCGCTCTTTGAATTGCCTGCCGCAGGTCGGCGATCTTAGCAGATGTCAGAGCCTGCGAACGGCTCAACTGGTCGATGTAGGCCTTCGCGACGACTAACCGGCCGCTCCACACGATCTTTTGCTGATTCTGCACGTTCAATTCATTAAACTTAACCGTCTTTGCGGCATCGATCTCATTTTGCGTTAAGTGCTTTGTAGGGCTCAGCTCAAGAACATCCAGACCGCGGGCGATTTCTGACCCGTAAATGTAGCCGTTATACCAGTAAGCCGACCATGGGCCGCCGAGCACGAGCATCTCCGGATTGATGGGTCCGCGATCAAAATAAGCGATTTCAAACGGATGTTCCGCGTCAGTAAAGTCCATGACGGAAATGCCGCCTTGATACCAGGCTTGTACCTTGATATCCCTTCCGGGAACCGGGATAAGAGAGCCGTTGTGTGCGACGCAGTTCTCGCTGTCGCCTTGCGCTGCCGGCAGCTTATAATAGCCGGCGAAATTTAGTTTGTTATCTTTAAGGTTGAAAACCGCATTGGCTCCCCATTTGTTTGGATCGTTAGCGCGGCAGCGAGCACCCAATCCGCCGCCCCATTCATCGGTGAAGACGACTTTTTTTCCATCATTGGAAAACGAGGCTGAATGCCAATACGCATAATTTGCGTCGTTGACCGCATCTATGCGTTTTGGATTGGCAGGGTCTTTGATGTCCAGCAAAATTCCATTTCCCGCGCAGGCTCCCGCCGCGAGACCGAACGCTGAGTAAACCGTAATATCATGACACTGGTCGGTGGCGGACTGCATTTCCTCATCGCCGTGTGTGCCCGCACTTTTCAATGCGTTTATGACGCCCGTTTTTTGATCCATAAAAACCCTCGGACTCGACACTATTTTTGAATTTTGGGGTTCGGCGAGCGGCACCTTTATTACATCGATGCGGAAAAGCGCGGTATCCGGGTCCTTTTCCGGGGATTCACCGGAACATCCGGCAAGTTCTTCCGCCGGACGGACGAAAGAAGTTCCCGAGACATAGATGTACGCGTTTTTCTTATCTTTCGGATCAACGACGAGCGTATGCGTGTGCGAACCTCGGCACGTTTGCACTGCTCCGACTTGCTTAGGTTTCCTGATGTCTGAGATGTCAAAAATCCTAACACCGCGAAAACGATCTTGTTGCGCGGCAGGCGTGTTCTCTTGTCCCGCGGCGGGCGAAGCCGCCGGAGGAAAACCGTTAGTACCGCAGTCCAATCTTCCGTTCGGCATCTCCACCGACATAAACATCAAATTCTTATAAACAGATACGTCGCCCTGCCCGCCCGGACACACGATCGACGTGAGCAATCTGGTCTTCGCCGGATCAGAGATGTCGAAGATATTAACGCCGTAAAAGTTTCCTTGAAACAAACGGTTGCCTTGAAACGCAAGATCCGAGTTAGCAAAACCGAGTTGAGCCAGCACCAGTTGGTCAGGCTTCGGCATCTGCGAGGAGTCGCCGACAGCTAACATCTCAAGCGTCTTTTGAACTGTAGGACTATCGGGGTCGTCAGAACCGAGTTGAAACGCCGCCGGCTTTTTAATCAATAGGAGGTGTTTCATTCCCATCGCCGCTTCACCCGCATCGTATAATCCCGGCGACAATTTAGCTCGCGGGTCGTTCGTGTCCGATCCCGTCATCCCGGCGGGCAGTGCTGGTGCCCGTTCGAGATTCTGCGCCGGAGCCGCTACGAAAAAACATAAGACAAAGAAAGCGGTTATTAATCTAATTGCGTTAGCATGTATTCGTTTCATTACTTTTCCTCTTCGGATTTGATACCAAGCATAGACTGCATGATCCTGATCTCGGCACGTTGACCGCTATCGACATCCGTCGCGAAATTAAATACTTCGGCATCCTGTCCCGCGCCCGGCGTATCGAACAAATCTTTGACCATTACCAAGGCTCCTTTGTGATGCTGGATCATTCCGGTCAAAAACAGCCGGTCAAACTCCGCCCCCTTTGCTTTCGCCAACTTGTCCATCTGTTTAGGCGTCAACATTCCCGGCATTAACATTTGATGATGACCGGGCATATCGGTGCTTCCCATATTCGGCATCGGGGTTGAAACCGGCTCTTTTCTGGTTTCGAGCCACCTTTTCATAAAATCTATTTCGGCCGACTGTGATTGGCTGATGCGCTCTCCGAGCAGCCGTAGTTCTTTATTCTCCGTCCGCAATTCGATCAGTGCCGTCATCTCGACCGCTTGCGCGTGGTGCATAATCATTCCCTGCATAAACTCGACATCCTTTTGTGAACGGGGCGGCAGTGTCCCCCTCGTCGATGCCGGCAGCATCCGGGTCGGCTGCCCCGGTGCGCCGGGCTGAACTACCACCGGAACCCCACTGGAATCAGGATGTTGCGCATAAACAGAGAGCGATAAAAAGCAGCTAAAAGCAAACGCAGACATCACCCGGTTTCGAAACTTTGCAGTAATAATCACTAACAGCGGCTTAAGCATAGCGCTCCAAAAAAAAAACTTATCGGTGTCAGTTGGTCAAACGAAGAACATTCACTTTACCACAAAAAAGCCCTGTCAATCCAAGATCTGGGCCGTTTCGCGAGCCGAATGCTCTTTGTTTTGCGCAACTCCGATCCGATCATCCGGAAGATCCCCTGATATCGCTCGGAGGGGCCCAAAACGTCACAACGATTCTCGACTTTATTCAAGAAAAAAAGACGAACGAACGGTCCATCGGAAGGGTTCGGAAAACCTCGTTAAAATAAAAAAGCCGCCCAAAGGACGGCTTGGAAATTACTGAACAAAAGAATTAACAGCCAACATGACTCGAACCCGCCGTCTGCCGAATGTCCGCGAAGTCAAGCGAGGTCAAAGCGGTCAAGATTCATCACCTTGGCCCACGCCGCTGAAAAGTCCTGTACAAACTTCTTTTGAGCATCCTCACATCCGTATACTTCAGCCAGGGCCCGAAGCTCCGAGTTCGAACCAAAGATCAGATCGACGCGGGTGCCCGTCCACTTAAGTTCACCGGAAGTACGATCACGACCTTCAAACACATCTTCGGATTCGGAGGCAGCCTTCCAGGTCGTACCCAAATCAAGCAGGTTGACAAAAAAGTCGTTGGTGAGCGTCTCAGGACGCTTGGTGAAGACACCGTGTTGTGACTGGCCGAAGTTCGCGTTAAGGACACGCATCCCGCCAATGAGAACCGTCATTTCAGGCGCCGTCAGCGTTAACAGCTGCGCCTTGTCAATGAGCATTCCTTCTGCAGACGCGGTGTATTGACCTTGCTTGTAGTTGCGGAACCCGTCGGCAGCCGGCTCGAGGTATGCAAATGATTCCACTTCTGTTTGCTCTTGCGACGCGTCGGCCCGTCCGGGAGCAAACGGTATCGCAACATCGTGGCCCGCTTTGGCGGCGGCCCGTTCGATGGCTGCGCATCCGCCGAGTACGATGAGATCGGCTAGCGAGACCTGCTTGCGGCCCGTTTGGTCGCTGTTAAACTCTTTTTGGATGCCCTCAAGCGTTTCCATCGTTTTCGCCAGTTGAGCCGGATTATTGACTTCCCAATCCTTCTGAGGCGCCAGGCGAATTCGTGCGCCATTCGCTCCGCCGCGCTTATCGGAGCCGCGAAAAGTTGATGCAGACGCCCAGGCAGTATAAACGAGCTCCGACACCGACAAACCTGAATCAAGTATCTTACGCTTCAGCGCGTCAACGTCCTGATCGTCAATCAGTTCATACGTGACAGCGGGAATCGGGTCTTGCCAGATCAGATCTTCCTCGGGCACCTCCGGTCCTAAATAGCGAGCTTTCGGCCCCATATCGCGGTGCGTCAGCTTGAACCAGGCTTTGGCGAACGCATCTGCAAACTGATCCGGATTCTCGTGAAACCGTCTTGAAATTGGCTCGTATATTGGATCCATACGGAGGGAGAGGTCGGTCGTCAGCATAAACGGCGCGTGACTCTTGGAAGGATCATGTGCATCCGGGATAGTCCCCGCGCCTGCGTCACCCTTCGGTTTCCATTGATGCGCACCGGCCGGGCTTTTGGTCAATTCCCAGTCAAAACCAAACAGGTGTTCGAAATAGTCATGGCTCCATTTAGCAGGTGTTTTGGTCCACGCACCCTCGATGCCGCTGGTAATCGTGTTCTCCGCGTTACCGCTGCCGAAGGTATTTTTCCAGCCAAGTCCCTGCTCTTCAATGCTCGCACCGGCCGGTTCCCGGCCGATAAACTTACCCGGATCGGCGGCACCATGCGTTTTACCAAAGGTATGCCCGCCGGCAATGAGAGCGACCGTCTCTTCATCGTTCATGGCCATCCGGCCAAAGGTCTCCCTAATATCATGCGCGGCGGCAAGCGGATCGGGTTTTCCATTCGGGCCTTCCGGATTCACGTAGATCAGACCCATCTGGACCGCGCCAAGGGGATTCTCGAGGTCGCGCTCGCCCGAGTACCGCTCATCACCCAGCCATTCGCTCTCGGAACCCCAATAAACGTCTTCTTCAGATTCCCAGACATCTTCTCGTCCGCCCCCGAACCCAAACGTCTCGAAGCCCATCGACTCAAGTGCGCAGTTGCCGGTAAGAATCATCAGGTCGGCCCAAGAAATCTTCCGGCCGTATTTCTTTTTGACCGGCCAAAGCAGCAAACGCGCCTTGTCCAGGTTCGCGTTGTCAGGCCAGCTGTTAAGCGGCGCAAAACGCAGGGTGCCGGCGCCGGCGCCGCCACGACCGTCCCCAATGCGATAGGTACCGGCGCTGTGCCAGGCCATCCGAATAAACAGCGGCCCGTAGTGGCCGTAGTCGGCGGGCCACCAGTCTTGCGACTTCGTCATCAGATCGTAGATGTCCTTTTTTACGGCATCCAGGTCGAGGGACTGGAACTCCTCAGCGTAGTTGAAAGACTCGTCCATCGGGTTGGATAGGCGAGAATTTTGCCGCAGGATGTTTAGCTTCAGCTGGTCCGGCCACCAGTCACGGTTTGACGTGCCACCCCCGGCACCTTGCTTTAGTACTTTACCCGTGAACGGGCATCTGCTTGATTCGTTAACATCCCAAACTTTGCCGTTGGATGATTTGCGCTTTTCTGTGCTATTTCCCATTTTTGATTTCCTTTGTTTAATTGATCTTAGATTTTTTGCCGTACGAATTCACAAAATTCGTTCCGGCCCGGCCCCGGTATGCCGTTAATTTTCTTGCTTGATGCAATCCGGGCATAAACCACGCAATGTAAGTTCGATCGATGCGGCTTTGAATTTCGAGCGGTCAGCGGCTTTTTCAAGCAAACCGTCCGGGAGGGTAAGTTCGAAATCGACCAGCTTTCCGCAACTGTTGCAGATTGCGTGATCGTGTTTCGTCAGTTTCCGGTCGTACAGTTTTGCGTCCGAACCAAACCTGATTTCACCGATAAGCCCCTCGTTCTTCAGGTAGCGCAGAGAATTGTAAACGGTTGCGAAGGAGATGCCGGGCAACAGCCGGCGGGCATCATCAAATACCTCGTTGGCAGTCAAATGCTTTTCCGATCCGCGGATCACCCGAAGAACAGCCTCCCGCTGTTTAGTCAATTCTAAACTTTCGATGTCTTTCATTGCTTACTTCTTATTGTGTTACCTTGAAGTTAGAATAATTCTAAGTTCAAAACTTGTCAATTGACAACAATCAACCATATAAAATAGGTGCATCATTCCTGGCTTTGTCTGCGCAAACCGCTACGTCGGGAGCAGGCAGATTGCTATATGTATTAAAGGTGTTGCGCAAGACCGGGATATTTCGTCCGCAATGAAAAAAGCCGTCACGATGACGGCTCGGAACTACTTACGTTAACGAGATTAATGGCGGAGCCGACGGGACTCGAACCCGCGACCTCCAACGTGACAGGCTGGCGTTCTAACCAACTGAACTACGACTCCGCAAAGAGTAATTTCAACTATCAGATTTTATTATCGAAGTCTGAATCTGACATCTGAATTCTGGTGGGCATAGAAGGACTCGAACCTACAACTTCCTCCTTGTAAGGGAGGCTGTCTACCAATTGACATATATGCCCGATTGTCAAAATAACCAAAAAAATCAAGCCGTTTATTGAAACAGCGAATTGCAATGCTACGAGAATTGCCCTCTATATGTCAAGTTAATAGCCGTCTTTCCGGGGCGGGTGTTTTGCGGTCGGAATCGACAAGTTTCAGTCCGAAAGTTAATCGTATTTCAATATCGTTCCGCCGAATCCAACAGCCCAGCCGCGGCCCCGGTAAAAGAATATTGATTCAAGTTTGTGAGTGGAATTCGATGCGATCCTGCGCCAGATATTGCCGGCCGTCCGCGTATGTAGAATAACGCCGTTATCACCGATCACCCATCCCTCCGAAGAATTCAGAAAAACGACTCCATTGAGTTTTTCCCTGGTATTTGATCTTTGCGGCCGCCAAACCCTGCCGCCGTTAACCGTTTGATAAATCGATCCGTTCGAACCAACGGCCCAGCCGAGTTTTTTGTCGGCAAAATAAACGGCGTTTAGTTTCGAAGGAGACTTTACCGTTATAACCGCCTTGTCCCAGCTCGTCCCGGCGTCTTCCGTGAACAGTATCGTGCCGCCGCCGCCAACGACCGCTCCGCGGAAATTATCGAGGAATACGCCGTCGGTCAAAAGATATCGACTCGGCACGCCGAGTTTTTTCCAGGATTTAAAGTCCTCGGAAAGGCCCAGCAAAGCCCCGCCTTCGCCGATTGCCAGTCCATACCCCCTAACTGAGAAAAAGAACTTCGTAATGCGCCGCCTTTGAAGCGAATCGGCGGACGCCTGTGTCCAGGATTTACCGCCGTCAATCGTTCTGAGGAAATATGAAATCTCATTTCGGCCAAGCGTAAAGATATCCCGCTCACACAAGATCCAGCCGTTTGTCTTATCCAGAAAGTGAATCTGCCGGATGGTATCCTTTGTAAAAAACGGCTGCTTGACCCAGCTTTTTCCGCCGTCCTCAGTTTTGAGAAACGTCCCTTTGCTCCCACCGATCCAACCCGTATCCGCATCGACGAAATAAACGGTGTTAAGCCAGGCAAGAGTGTTCGCAGGCTGTCTTCTCCATTCGGCCCGCACGGTTTGGATACTTGTGAAGACCGCAATAATTATGAATAGTTTTATCGAAAATCGCATCGGATATAATAAAATAAGGGCCCGGGGCCGCCGAAATTCATTCAGGACCGGTCCCTAGAATGGGCTGCCGAAAAGTATCCTCGCCAGGCTGGCCCGCTCGAGGACGCTGAAAAACTTACTCCAGGTAAACGCCTTGCCCGGTACGATAACCTGATCGCCCGGTTCCAGGAAAATCGCCGGAGACTTACCGCGTTCGACATCTTCCAGATTGATTACCTTCCGGTCCATAAAACCGCGCGAATTAAATCTCGCCAGAACCACCTGCTTCTTATTGGCGCCCTTGGCGACCCCGCCGGCATCGTTGATCGCTTCATAGACGCTGACCCTGCGATCCATAATTCTTACGCCCGGAGCCCGGACATTGCCCATCACGCTGTACCGCGCCGAGCCAGCCCTGACGAGCGTAACCGTCACCTTGGGGTCAATGATGTATTCGTCCAGTTTTTTCGTAACGTCGTCGGCAACCTCAAGGGTTGTTTTACCCCCGACAAAGACCCCTTCGCGGACAAGCGGGTAAGAAATGCGTGCGGTAGGTGTTACCGTCACGTCGGTTCGGCAATAATCCGGACATTGGCCGAATACTTCGATCGAAATGATATCGTTCGGACCGAGACGGTATTCGGACAAATAATTACTATATGCACGGACAATTTTTTCAGGATCGTCGTCGTCTTTTTCTTCGTCGTCGTCGGCCCTCGCTGTAACCACCGGCCCGACCTGAACCACGTCAAGGTCATTTTCAACCTTCGCGATCTTTTCCGGTTGTCCGGGTTTTGGATTATCCTGACCAAAAACACCGGTTGCCAAAACCGGATTGACCAGGATAACTACCGCTAAACTTATGAGTATTTTTATTGCTTTCATTTCTATCTCCGCAAAATTCCTTGATTCCACCTACCTGTCCTGTTAAAAAACACTTATTATCGAATTAAATCCAAATTCGGCCTCTGTTATCTCCCGCCGCGGCCAAAAAGAACCGTCTTCACCGTTTCAAAACCGATCACGAAATCAAGAGCGATCGTCTGGTTCTTGATGTAATACAAATCGTACTGAAGCTTTTGCCGGGCGTCTTCGACCGACGAGCCGTACGGATACTTGATTTGAGCCCAGCCGGTCAATCCGGGTGCGACCAGATGCCGGTGATCGTAATACGGAATTTCCCTGGCAAGCTGGGCCACGAAATGAGGACGTTCGGGCCGCGGCCCGACAAAGTTCATCTCACCCTTGATTATGTTCCAAAACTGGGGAATTTCATCAAACCGGATCACGCGGATTATCCGTCCGATCCGGGTAACCCGTTCGTCGTTTGATTTTGCCCAGATCGGCTCACCATTTTCTTCGGCGTCGATCCTCATCGAGCGAAACTTTATGACTTCGAACTTTTTGCCGTTTTTGCCTATCCTTTCTTGCCTGTAAAAAACGGGACCTTTTGAATCGAGTTTTACGAGGATAGCGGTGATAACGGCGAGGGGAAGAGAAAGGATAAAACCGGTCAACCCCAAAAGCCGATGGATAAGCTCGCGAAAAAACATTTTGATTTTCGTGTTGTGCCCGCGACCCTCAAAAATAAGCCATGACGGACGAAGCATATCGGCGTGAACCTTCCCGGTGACCCGTTCGAAAAACGAAGCGCATTCCTCAATATTGATGTCTCCCGCAAGACTCATTTGAAGGAGTGATTCGGTTGGAAACGAACCGCGTCTTTCACGCAATGCAATAACGGCCCGGTCTACGTTTGCGTTCTTGATAATCTTTTCGAGGTCGCCGGTCGATCCGAGTACCGCAATGTCATCAATTTTCTGACCCTCCGGAATTCCGTTTTCCGACACAAATCCAACGATCCTAAATCCCGCGTCCCTTCTCTGGAGTGTCGCCGCAGCGACTTCTTTTGCGGTTTTGCCGGTCCCGACGATAAGGATCTTCTCTCCAATATCAGGATGCCCGGTTAGCGAGTGAATCAAAACCCGCCAAACCAGCAGCAGGGCCAAAACAATCGCGACCGAAATTACTGAAACACCCCGCCCGATCAGAAGCTGGGGAATGAAATAAAACAGCAGAGCCAATAGTGCCCATCCGATTCCAAGTGATTGAATCAGACGCAGCATCAGCTCACGGCGGTTTGCGATTACGGTGTAGTCATAGAGATCGTAGAGATATAAAACCAGGAGACAAACGAGAGTTGCCAGGGTGATTTTGAGCCAACCGTTCCGCTCGTTAAGTTGGTACGCGGCGCCCTGATAGCCCAACCGGGAATACAGAGCCAATACTATCCCACCATATATTATTGCAACATCGGCGAATATCAGCCAAATAACGCGGGGGCTTAGTCTTGTTCCGCTCATCTCAATTCCTGAAGTTCACTCCTTTAACAACTATTCATTCCTAAGTTGGTTGTAATAACCGTATCCATAATTGCTTTCGGCCATCACATCGTCGCACTGGTTAAGAACGACTCCAAGCATTCTTTCCCTTGGGAGCGCTTCCAGAATGCGGTCCACCGCAGCATATTTTGTTTGACCCGAACGGACGACCAGCATTGCTCCGTCGGCGTGGTTTATTAAGACCGCAGCATCGGTAAATATACCGAGCGGCGGCGCGTCAATAATCACGTAATCGAACATCTCGCGAGCTTCCCGCAAAATTTCTTTAAACTTGGGGCCGGAGATCATTTCGGCGACATCGCTCCGCGCCTCTCCTCCCGGCAGCAAATGAAGGCCGGCCGGTTCCAGTTTGACAATCGAGTCTTTTAACGTTGCCGTACCTGAAAGAATATGCGAAAGCCCTTTGTCGGTTTCGATGCCGAGATAATCGGTCAAACTAGGCATCCTTAAATCGCTGTCGATTATCAGTGCCTTGACCCCGTCGGTCTGGGCTAAAAGCCAGGAGAGATTTAATGCCGTGACCGTTTTTCCTTCCGAGGGATTGACGCTCGCGATGACAATCGACTGAAGCTTTTGCCGCTGACTTTTGTGAAGGACATGGGTCCGCAGACTCCTGTATTCCTCGCAATAACTGGAATGCGGCTGAGTAATTGCTACCAATCGCGGTTCAACACGACCTGCCTCAACAACCCACCGAGCGAACTCGGGGAGTTTTTTTGCGGCAGGACGGGTTGAACCAACGGCGCTTAAAGTTGCCCCAGCAGTTTTATTCGATTCCAAATCAGGGAGTGCCGTCCCGATTCTTGAATTCGACTGCTCATCAAACGCCGAAGTTGGGGTTCCGATCTTAAAGTCATCGGAACCAAAAACCGCGGAAACGTTATCTCTCCGATTTGACTTGTCAAACTGCACGACATTCGCAGCTTTGGTTTGCTTTTTCCGATTCTGACCTTCATTTTGACGAGTTGGCTTTTCGGTTTTACTTTTTTCCAGTGCTTTTAGAATACTCATTTTGCTTGCTCCGAAATCTTAAAGAATAGCGGCCGGTATCGACGCCTAGGAGAATCCTCCGACTTCCTCAATTTCTAAGTTAATTTCGTCATCCAAATCGTCAAACGGTATCGGCGAACGGCCGTTGCTCTTCGGCTTCCTGACAGGTGCCGGTTGTTCGGTCTTGAATGCGCTTTTCTTTTTCACCGGTCTGACCCTCGATTGATTATTCCAGAGCTCTTCCCTTGCTTCCGGTGTCAAAACGCGTGCCGAACCGACTTCGCTGCCCGGATTCTCATTTCCGATTATTTCTTCTTTTACCGGCAGGAGATCCAGATTATCGGCTACTTCTTCGATTATTTTTCTACCGACGATTTGCTCGCCGGCAGCATAGGCGGAAAGCATCGCGTTGTCGCAAAGATTATTTATTTGGCGGGGTATTCCCTCCGAGCACTGATAAACATAATCGATAGCGCCCGGCGTAAGGATATTCGGCTGTTCAGAACCCGCGATCAAAAGCCGTTCGGTTATATAGCGTTCTACTTCTTCGACATTCGGCAGCTGATGCATTTTGCATCGAAGCGCGACACGCTGTTTGAGCTGACGAAGATTAGGCTGGTTCAGCTTGTCCCGCAGCTCCGGTTGGCCGGTTAGAACAATCTGCAGGTGTTTGGCGTTATCCGACTCGAAATTCATCAACAGTCGGATTTCCTCGAGCACGAAGTCAGAAAGCTCGTGAGCTTCATCGATGATCAAAACGGTGCGGAGACCGCGTCGGTGCCGGTCTTCCAGAACCTTACCGAGCTGCGTCAGCAGTTCGGACTTATTGTTCCAGTCATTGATGCCGAGCATCTGCGTGACGTGATGATAAAACTCATCGATTGAGAGGCGCGGGTTAAAAACGTACGCCGCCAGCACACTAGAATCAAGCCTTCTGAGAATCCAGCGCAATGCGGTAGTTTTGCCGGTCCCGACCTCGCCGGTCAGGACGATCAAACCCTTGGCGTTCTCCAAACCGTAGTAGAGACTCGCCAACACCTCATTGTAACTTGGTGTAAATACGATGAATCGCGGGTCCGGTGTCAGTGTAAATGGTGTGTCTTCTAATCCAAAAAATTCTTTGTACATCTTTTCGCCTCTTATCTAATGGGTAAAAACCCTGTTTTGAAAAACTAATCCTGCTTACTCGCTATGAAACGACACTATCGAATACCCGTGTCGCCTGAATTACCATTATCAGTATAGGTATGCTGCCAATTGCCGCCGTCGTACCGGCCAAAACCTTAAACCAGTAAGATCGTTTGTTCCACGCAACCTCATTCGGGGTTAGAAGCGGGGGAACTGAAGCCAACACGGGTAACCCCGTATAGTGTTTGGCATCATTGATATTGTGTATCTTGAACAATCTAGGAACTTCATAAATCGCAGCCAGAAACAACCCGATCATCAGTCCCAGCGCGCCGCCGAATGCGGTCAGGACTTCACGTTTCGGAGCGACCGGTGATTTGGGCAAGTTGGCCGGGTCGATAACGCTGATCGTCTCTCCCTGCGCCTTGCTTTCACGGTTGACTTGGAGCGACGCATCGTTCCGCTTTTTCTCCAAATCGTCAAATGCTTTTTTGGCTGATTGATACTGCGTTTCGACTGATTCAAGCGCGACCTTGACGTTTGGAATCGCGTTAATCTTGGTTTCGAGGACCGAAATGAGGCCTCCATTTTGCCTCAGGTCGTCATCTTTGGCGGTGATCTGACGGTCGATCTGGGTAATTTGATTCTCCGCCCTTTGCCGTTCGATTAAAAGATTCTCCCTTCGCAATTCGGCGTTTCGAGTACTTCGCCGGGTCGCGTCGGCTGCGCGCTTGGCGGAATTCTTACGCAGATTGGCAATTTCTTCCTCGATCTTCGCGATGTCATTTTTGGCCTCGATCACCTTCGGATGCTTGTCTTTTAAGGACAGTTTGAGGTTTGCCAGAGTCGCATTCAGCGCAGCGCGTCTTTGAACCATTTGACCGTATGGAATCGTATTTTCGATATCGGCGCCCATTTCGCCGGCTTCTTTGATTTCTTTGACTCCGAAATCTTCGATCAGCCGCATCTGGGCATTGAGAGCCCTGATACTATCCTGGACACGTCCTCGTTCCATTATCAACGTCTCTTTTTCCTTACCGATATTCTGTTCGCGTTGTCTTAAACCCTCGAGCTGTGCAATCAGACCCTGGGCCGATTCCGGAAGTGTTTCGACATTCTGGATCATAATTCCAAGCCTTCGGTCGGCAAGATCGTCGAGGATTTTCTTCTTTGACGCCAGCTCGTTGTCAATGAATTCCTGAGTGTCTTTGGCCCTTTCCGTAGATTCGGTGATTTGAGCGCTGACATATTTGCTCGCCAGCTCAGCTGCCACGTTTCTTGCAGATTCCGGTGTCCGGTCCCGGTAAGAGATTTCAAATGAAGCGAGTTTATCGCGGTCGGTCTTGACCAATTCGACCGAAATGTTTCGGCGCATCCGGTCGACCATTATTTCCGTCGGAATCCCGGCACTTCGCTCCAATTCAAACAATTTGTACTTTGCAATCATCGGCTCCAGCGACGTTCTACTCAAAACACGGGTGTTGATCGTCTCGATTCGTTGTGAAATATCCGTCTCAGAAAGTGAATTTACAACCGTTTCGGAAATCGTCGGGGGTTTTACCGTCAAGACGGTACGGGATTCATAAACGCTTGGTAATTTATAGACTACGTAGCCGATCGAAGCCGTCATCGTAATCACCGGCAGCAGAATCAGCCACTTGCGTCGCTTCAGCATCTGAATAAACTCACCTACCGACCTTTGCCTAAACTCCACGCTCATTTTTCCTCTCCTTAAACCGTTTTTCCGTCTAATTCATTTATGTGCTGCAGTTGCTTTCGGCTGCCAATGTATTGCCGCGGTCCGTTATTGCCAAAATTTCTTACCGGCTTGGTATCTAAAGAATTCATTTCGAATTCACTCAGGACCCGGCGCAGCCCGACTGCGGTCACAACCAATGTCATACCGACCAGCAACAGGTCCACCGATTCGGGTGCGACTACTAACAAGAAAACAGCGTTATAAAACAAATAGGAAATCATATGTAGCCTTCCAATTACTAACCTTCACCCAGTACAGCCTTCGCTTGCTTAATTTCGCGCTGGTTCAGACTGCCGGCGGCGTTCCGCATCGCGCTGGCAACTTCTTTCCTGCCCGAGCTTTTATCTCCTGATTGCGCCAGAGCGAGTCCGAGGCGCAGTCGATATCCGGCGGTGGGCGGGTTTCCCGTGGTCCTTGAATCTTTTTCATCCAACGCAACCGCTTTCTTAAAGCTCTCTACTGCCTGCGGATAAAACCCCTTCTTGTAATTGACCCAACCGAGGGTGTCATAAAAACCGGCGACACCTTTATTACGATCGACGGTCTCCTGTGCCATTCGAAGAGCTTCGTCCAGATTTCCGCGATTGTGATCGGCAATCAACCACGCCAGATTGTTTGACGCAATCGGAGATCCGGGAGAAATTTCGAGTGCCTTTCGATAGTGTGCTTCCGCCTGATCAAACTTTCCTTTACCGTCTTCGATCATCCCCATCAGCGTATAAATTGATGCCGATGATTTCTTTTCGACGACTTTTTTATACTGCGCGAGAGCGGCATCGGTTTGATTTTTGGAAATGAGAAGCGACGCGTAAGCCGAATAGGCGGGAAAATACTCGTCATCGATTTCCAGCGCCCTCTTTAATTCGCCTTCTGCCGCATCCAATTTACCCTGGGCCAGATAAATCTCAGATTTTAAATAATGAAGGGAAGGCAGGTTCTTCCTATCCTGTCCATTTAATTTTATGGCTCCCTCGAGCTTTAACTCGGCCGCCCTAAATTCCTTTTCTTTAAGCAGCATCGAAATAGCGCCGCCCAATGCATCGTAACTTTTGGGGTCGATCTGAAGCGCGCTCTCATACAGCTCAAATGCGGCGCCCGTTTCATTCTTTGCCAAATAGATTCTTGCTAAATTGATTCTGGCGCCGGCCGAATTTGGCGAGAGCCGGACGACTTCACGCAGATCTTCTTCTGCTTCATCGATATTTCCGAGTCTTAAATTCGCCAAGCCGCGTGCCGTTATTCCGCGGACGCGGAGTTCTTCGAGTTCCTGAGCGTTGTATGCATCGGTGGCAAAAACGCTGGAAACGGATTTGATCAGTTTATTCGCTTCGCGAAGAGCCGATTCGGGTTCATCCGCGAGGAAATCCGCTTGTATCTTGAGCAGACTGGATTTTCTGTATTTCGGATGAAATCGTTCCAGGTCCCCAATGAATGCCCTTGCCTGGTCAACCTGCCCAAGTGAAAGCCGGGCTTGGGTCATATAAAACAGCGCGGATTGCAGGCTCGGTTGTTTTTTAAGCACCTCTTCGAGATCGGCAATCGCGTCATCGGGGTCGTTTTCCTGTAATTTGATCCGGGCTCGGAGCATCAACGCTTCGGCATCGGTTTGATTGACCTCCAGAAGTTTTTCGACCTCGGAAGAAACTTTATCAATCTCCTTTCGGTCGAGATAAATCTCCGCAAGCCGGTATCGCGCGCGGGCGTATCCTGATTCCTCGTTTAATATCTGCTCATATATTTTTATCGCGTCACCCTCGCGATTGACGAGAACGTAAAAATTTGCCAGATCCATTCTGCTTTCCGGGCTATTCTCTTGAATCCGAACGAGATCCTGATAGGCATTTTCGGCCTTTTCAATCTGTCTCCGGGTCAAATAATATGAGGCCAGCGATTCTCCCGCTTCGATGCTTCTTGGTTCGACGGCCACCGCCTTTTTGAACTGGGCTTCGGCTTCGTCACCGCGGTCAGCGTAGGTCAAAAACCTGCCGTACTCGAGATATCCGAGTGCATTTTTACGATTTACCGAAATTGCCTTCTTGATCGTCGCTTCGGCCGCGTCCGGTTGGTCGCTCTTCATATGAAAGCGCGCCAGGGCCAAATACGATTCGGTCCGTTTCCTGTCGAGCGAGATCGCGTGATTGAGAACTTCGATTATCTCTTTTTCGGGTTTGGCCTGAGCCGACAGAATGCTGGCCTTAAGAATATGTCCGTCGATATAGTTGGAGTTACGGGCAAAGATCTCACCCAGAATTTTTTCGGCATCCGGAATCTGAGGCGGCGTGAACAAAAGATAATAATTGCCGAGTTTTGTCTTGGCCTCTAAATTGTCAGGTGCGATGTCGGTGACTTTTTTTAATTCCTCAACCGTTTCGAAAAACTTGCCCTGTCTTTCGTAGCAGCGGGCTAGTCCCCAATGAGCCTCGGGAGAATTATCATTGATGTCGATTGCGGCGCGAAACTGCATTTCGGCCTCTTCAATTTTACGTTTGCTTAAGTATTCTTCACCCCGGGCGAGATGACTTTCGAGAGATTGGCCGCAAGAAGTCAAAAAAAGGAGCAACCCCAAAACCAGGATTGCCGCTGATAATCTAGCATCAAAAATTTGGCACTCAAAAATACGCATCGTAATAAAATCGGACATTTGTCCTTAATATCTTGTTCGCGGAAACTTGTATTGATAGTCGGGGCAATCGACTATCGAAACTTACCGCGAAACCCTAAAATCTGAATTCAGAATTTATGGGACAAACCATAAACATCAAAGCAGATTTTTCACTGAATTTTCAATCGTCCAAAACCGTAAGATATTTATTTACAGTTACTAAAACCTTTCGATTCGTTTCGACACTAAAACAAACTTCCAATCCCGCGGAGATTTCAGAAAATATTGCTTTAATACCCGAATTGACGGATCAATACGCAAAAATACCGCTTTCTCTACTCATAACGAGAGCAAATTAAGCATAAATTTTGGGGGATAGCTGGTGATTATATATTAAACGCGGTGATTTACAAAAGGGTCAGTCGGGAATGAATTCGGCCAGATTGTCCGCTACTTGGGCGGCAAGGTCTTCGGCCGCCAGGTTGGCGTCCGATTCGGAATTCCCGACAACGGTCATTATTCGAATCATTGAACCGTCCGAACGCCGCCTGACGACGCCGTCCCATACCGTGTAAAGCTTGTCGTAGTACTCACTTGCAGCCGATCGGCCGCGTCCCTGGTACCAGTAGATCATTACTTCTTTATACTTCCCGTTCTCAATCAAGTAACGGTTTGCCGTAAATTTCCTGCCGCCCGGAGTCTTGATGGTGACGAGTTCGGGATTTCGCATTTCCCAGCCCGAACCCGGAAGGCAATTCTGCGGGCTGTGATATGTCGAGCCCGTCCGCTGAGAAGAATAATAACCGATGTAAAGATTCGCCCGCCGCCCCTCTTTTACGTAATCCCGCATCACATAATCCGAGGCTTTTAAGACGCTTTCGGTTTGTTCTGAAAACCTGATGTCGCCGCCCTTTTGTGACCATTCGCCCAAAGTGTCGTTATATTCACTCAGATCACGGCGGACGACGGTCGCTTCGCCGCGCTGCTCAAACCAATTGATCAATATACCTCCCGCGAGCAGGACACCGATCAAGACCCAAAATCTGCTTTCCGAAATAGCCGTCATTATCTATTTTGCCTTTTCAAACCGCCTGAAAATTCGTATCAGCAACATATTAAGTGCAATCAGCAGGATCAGCGCAGCCAAATAAACCAGCCAACCTGCAGAATCGTGGATCAGGCTCTCCGTTGCTTTTTTTCCGTAATGGTATGTCAAAACTCCGGTCGCCGTAACTCTCCCGGCGTTGGTTATTATCGCGATCGGAATTGCCGAGAACATTAAAACCACGCCCCGCCAAAAGTCGGGGCTGTTGCAAAATGAAAACCATCCCTCCCGGGTTTTTGACGTTTCTTGCCTTGTAAAATAAGCAAGAATCAGGGCCAGTGTAATCAAGGTCATAAGCGACCGGATACCGCTGCAGGCCTCGACCACCTCAAGAGCGATTAACTGGGTCGCACCTTGAGGCAGTATTTCCATCACATTTCCTTTCCTCACCGTCGGCACTTCAAAGATGCGGACGCCCCAGACCGCGATCTGCGACGCGAAAATCTGTAATGGAAATGCAATCTTGTTAAAGATTATCTGGGGTATCGGTATCGCTAGAAAAAACAGAACGAACGGAATTGCAGTTGCGCGAAGTATTGTTATCCCGAAAAAATAAATCAAGATCGCTGCTGCCATCAAGGCAAACGAGACGCGCTGCGTAAAAAGCTCCGCTCCGAGGGTGCCACCAAGCAATATCGCAAGAGCGGCCACAATCAACCCGCCGCCCGCCAAAAACAGCGGCGGTCCAACCGATTTCTTTATGTCTTCAAAATTGAGCCAGATCAGATACCCGATAACGAAAGGAACAAGCAGCCCGTGAGAGTAATTTTCATCAGTCCACCAGTGGCCGGCCAGTCTCGCCAAAACTGTCGCATACAAGAAACCGACGGCCAAAACAACGAGTGCGGGCCGCCAGTAGCTTTTGATTTTTTGATCGATCGGGCTCATAGGATTCACGAATACCGAAAGTAGAAAACAATCAATCGGCAGGTTATTCCGCTTTGAAAAACGAATTGTATCAAAACCTACTTCTCACGATTTAATATGTAATCGGCGAGATCCCGGAGAATGACCGCGGGTTTTTCGATCTTATCCAATTCAGCGAGCGAATCCCGATGAATCTTTTCAGCGAGAGTTCGCGCACCGTCAATACCGTAAAGCGACGGGTACGTCGCCTTGTCCGATTCGGCGTCTTTTCCGGCAGTCTTGCCGAGGATATCTGTCGTCTGCGTCACATCCAGTAAATCATCGGTAATCTGAAAGAGAAGACCCAAATTGGCTGCGAAGCGGGTAATGGTCTCGAGTTCATCTTTCAGCCCCGCAATCATAACCGGCACCCTTGCGGACACCGTTATCATCGCGCCGGTCTTCTGACGGTGGATTCGGTCAAGTTCGCTGATCGATATCGTCCTCCCCTCCGATTCCAGGTCCCCATGCTGCCCCGATACCATTCCGTCCGGCGTCCCGGCTCCTCGCGCAATTTCAGAGATAATGGTGATTCGAATTTCGGGACTCAGAATGTTGTCTTCAGCGATGACCTGAAACGCGAATGTCTCAAGCGCGTCGCCGGCCAGGATTGCAGTTGCTTCACCAAACTTCACATGACACGTTTCCTTCCCCCGGCGCAAGTCGTCATCGTCCATTGCCGGCAGGTCGTCGTGAATCAACGAATAGGTATGGATCATTTCGATTGCCGCGGCAACCGAAAGGAGATTTTCCGGCGGGACTTCAAAAGTTTTCCCGACTGCAAATACAAGCGCTGGACGGAAACGCTTTCCGCCCGCAAACAGGCTATGGCGGATCGCCTGATGGAGTTTTCGAGGTTCGGTATCCGGCGAGGGGACGACGGTTTCCAGTTTTTCGTTGACGAGTTTTACGGAAGCTTCGATAAAACGTTGAAGATCCTCGGTTTCTTGAATCATCCAATTAATTTTCAAATATACCGGTGTTTATTTCAATCGCTGGTTTTGTTTTGTTGCCGAAATCGCGTGGAATCCGGACCGGGTTGCAAAACAGCGGGTGGCGGGCGTCGGTTTAAAGTCCGATCATCAATGTGCAGCGGAATAGTCAATCGGATCAGGGACGCCGGCGAGTTTGAAGGCCCGCAGACGAAGTGCGCAGGAGTCGCATGCTCCGCAGGCAGTAGTATTGTTGCAATAGCACGACCAAGTCAGGTGGAGGGGCGCATTGAGCTCGATCCCCCTTTTTATGATCTCCGGTTTAGTGAGGTTTATAATCGGACTTCTTATTCTTATCGAGGTTTCCGGCCTGGTTCCCGTTTCAATCACTTTTTGAAAAGCGTTTACAAAATCCGGGCGGCAATCCGGATAACCGCTTGAATCTTCTGCAACGGCGCCGATATAAATTGAATTGGCACCGAGAACTTCCGCCCAACTGGTCGCGATCGAAAGCAGATTTGCGTTGCGAAAAGGCACGTAACTGGTCGGGATTTCCTTGGAATCAAGATCCGCAGGCGTCACCGAAATTTGCCGGTCGGTTAGCGATGAAGCTCCGATCTTCGCCAGATATTCGATCGAAACATCGAGTCGTTTCTCGACCCTGTAAAAATCGGCGATATCATTAAAAGCTTTCCGCTCGCGGTCGGCAGTCCGCTGGCCGTATGAAACATGAAGGCACGCTATTTCTTCGTATTTCGCGAGCGCAATCGCCGCGGTGACACACGAATCCATCCCTCCCGAAACCAATACGACTGCCAATTCCGTCATTCTCTCGTTATTTCCTTTTCCTCGTAAATGCCCCGAAGGTCCGTTAAACCCCTTGAGCATCCGGTCCCCAGATGTACTTGTGGAGTTGCAAATTCAAACGGACATCGATCCCGCTGTGCGCCACGGCTTCTGCAATTTCCTTCAGAAACGCGGAATCATAAACCGGCGATATCAAGATCGCCTTAGCCTTCTTTTCCAGGTCGTATCTTTCGATTATCTCTTTTGCGAATACCCAATCATCCAAATCCGCGACCACAAACTTCACTTCGTCCTTATCCGGATTGAGCCGGTCCAAATTTGCCCAATGGTTCCGTGCGGCTTCACCCGATGCCGGGCATTTTACATCAAGGATTAGAGTCGACCGGCTGTCGACATTTTCGGCCGAAACATACCCTCCGGTTTCAATCAGCACTTCGTAACCCTTATCACAAAGCTCCGCAATAAACGGAAAAACATTTTTCTGCGCAAGCGGTTCGCCGCCGGTGACTTCGACGAGCTTGCACCCGAACGCTTCGAGTTTTCCAAAAATATCGTCAAACAAAACGCGCTCTCCGCCGGTAAACGTATACTCGGAATCGCACCAGACACACCTCATCGGGCAGCCGGTCAAGCGGACGAAACTGCTGGGCCGGCCGGCGTGCGTCGATTCACCCTGTATCGAATGATAAATCTCTGTAACCCGAAGATCCATAATCGGTTCGATTAACGTTATTTTAAATACCAAATCACACCTTGAAACGGCATTTGCGGGCGCGATTTCCCAGTTTGGCCGCGGCTAATTATTCCTGCCGCTTTTGCGACTCTGGTACTTTACGTTAAACTTTCATTACTTTATCAGGAGAAAACCTATGCGACCACAATTAAAAAAGTTTATCGACGCAATCGGCAAAGACGCGGTTGCGATTATTCCCGCTGCGCATGAAAAAACCCGGAGCTATGACACAGAATACAAATTCCGGCAGGATTCGGATTTTTGGTATCTCACGGATTTTCCGGAGCCCGATGCGATCGCGGTTATAACTCCCTCCAAAAAAACAAAGTACACGATGTTTGTCAGGCCGCGCGACCCCGAAATGGAAACCTGGTACGGCAGACGCGAAGGCACGGAAGGCGCGGTCAAGAATTATGGAGTCGAAAGGGCGTTTTCGATAGATAAATTTGAAAAACAACTTGCCAAGCTGCTCGACGGACACGAAAAGCTTTTTTACCGGTTTGGCCTCGATAATGCACTCGACCAGTTAATCTTAAACTATTTGTCCGGCCAAAGATTCCGAAGGCTGAAAACCGCCTATCCGCCTCACACTATTATCGACCCGACAGTTCTGATCCACGAAATGCGTTTGATCAAGAATGATCAGGAGATCGAGTTGATGCAAAAATCAGCCGATATCGCCTGCGCAGCTCATATACTCGCGATGAGGAAGACTAAACCGGGGATCAACGAGTTTCAGGTCGAGGGCATGATCGAATCATATTTCCTTGAAAACGGAGCGAACGGAGCTGCCTATAATTCGATCGTCGGAGGCGGCGAAAATGCAACGATTCTTCATTATGTCGAGAATAATGCAGATCTAAAGGACGGTGATTTGCTGCTCATCGACGCCGGAGCCGAATACAAGGGTTATGCATCGGATATTACGCGAACCTTCCCCGTTAACGGAAAATTCACCCGCGCCCAACGCGATATTTACGAAATCGTACTGGAAACACAAAAGGAGTGTGTCAAGGCAACTGTAACCGGTACAACGATTAAACAGCGTCAGGACCTTTCCATCGAAATGCTCACCGAGGGTATGAAGAAGGTCGGCCTGCTCAAAGGCGCCACCAAAACCCTTATCAAGAAAAAAGCTTATATGAAATATTATATGCACGGGGTCGGGCATTATATAGGGATGGATGTCCACGATGCGGGAAGGTACTTTACCGATCAGCAGGCCAAACATTCGCGGCCGTTTGAACCCGGAATGGTGTTGACGGTGGAGCCCGGGATTTATGTGCCGCCCGATGACAGGTCGGCGCCTGCAAAATACCGTGGGATGGGCATTAGGATCGAAGACGATGTTCTCGTAACTAAAACCGGAAATCGAAACTTGACTACCAGGGTGCCCAAAGAAATCGAGGAAATAGAAACCCTGATGAACAAAGGGAAAAAGGCAAAACGCGCCGGCAAATGATACGTAAAGGCGCAGGGTGAAGCATTTTAGTGAATAATCCCAATTGCCCGCGGCCGGAATTCTTTAGTATTAACGGTTGATGGTCTGTGAATTTATCGTTTCAAGCAGCCGGTCCGGATAGTCGGTCATAATCCCGTCGACGCCGATTTCAATCAACCGTTTCATTTCTTCCCGTTTGTTTATTGTCCAGACCTGCACCTTCAAATTGCGTTCGTGCGATGCGGCGACAAAATCCCTGGTTACGACTTCCATCGATCCCAAGTAGCGGGGAATCTGAAACGCTTGCATACGGGCATCGAAATTCTTACTCAATCCGATTTTATACAAAGCCAGAAAACCGGTCGATTCAGACGCGCTTGCGGATGTCGCCACACCGATGCATTCTCGCCGGAATTGAGCCAGAACGGAGTGCATCGCCGCAGCGACGATTACGCGCTCCGCGGCATCGAATTCCCTGATCAAACCGCATAATCGGTTAACCGGCGAGGGCGTATCGGATTTCAGCTCGATATTGAGATTAGCTTTTGGAAGTGTTTCAAAAACGTCCCGCAGTGAAGGCACCCGGACGCCCCGGCCACGGTACGGATATGATTTCCCATCATCCTTAGTCCAGCGGAATCCCGCGTCGAGTTTTTTTATCTCAGCGAGGGTCAAATTCTCGACCGCGCCGCGGCCATTGGTCGTCCGCTCAACCCGCGAGTCATGAAAAACTATCAGCTGGCCGTCACTCGTCATTCGCACATCCAGTTCGAGAACATCCGCTCCCAGTTCATCAGAAAGCCTGAACGCTTCCAATGTGTTTTCCGGAGCCAGACCCGCTCCGCCGCGGTGAGCGATGACGAGCGGACGATAATCGATGTGGTCGAATATCCTCAATTCTTCCGCACGGTGGCCGGCGGCGGTCGACAGATATAGGTATAACCCCGCAAATCCGATCACCGGTACTAACGAGGAAACCAGCAGCCATTTAATAATTTTGGAGATAAGGATCATTTTATTGCGGTATAAGTGAATTTCTCAATCGTTTTATTCTCCCTTATCGATATCGGTCGCTGCAAATCGATCAATATGGGGATGACGTCTCGAACCGATGTTTTCTGTAAATCTTATGGAGTCAGCCACTTCCTTTGGAGTTCGCCTTCCTGGTTCCACACAAAGAGCGATCGGCGATGTCCGCGCACATCGAGTTCAACACAATCAATCGATTCAATCGTCGATCTGACGACAACAAAATTTATCCGTCCGGATTCGCTTTCTTTTGGCGCAGGATCCCGGTCCGCGATCCCTTCCGGCATTCCGTGGGTTGGCTTTTTGCTCGTCGTAGTCGGTGCGGCGCCCATATAACACCGGCGGCTGAATACCGCTGTTTTTTGCCATTGCTCATCTGCCAACTCATCATCGGAATGAACCGAGGCGACGCCGCCCACCCTGACCTGAAATTTTTCCTCAGGGTGGTAAAAAAGCCAGGAAATTTTTGGATTTTTTTCTATCTGAGCGATCTTTGGAGAACCCGAGTGAGCATGAAAAGCGAGACCCCGCGGTTTTTTCCAGAACCGCCGTAATGTTACGGTCCGGAGGTTTGCCTCATCTTTGACCGCGGTTCCGAATACCGCCAGATGAAACGGGTGTTTTCTATTCTTGACCGCTGCCCCGAGGTGCCGCCAGATGCGGTTGAGGATGTCCCCGTGTGAAACCGGCTTGTCCCAAATTGAAGACATATTTACTTTAATTTCGCGATCACCGCACTTGCAAACTCAGCGGTCGACGCGGTCCCCCCGAGATCCCTGGTGCGAACATCCCCGTCTTTAAAGACGTCCATCATCGCGGTTTCCATCCGGTTTGCAGCATCAAATTCGTCGATATGTTTGAGCATCATCACGGCGGACAGCATAATCGCGGTCGGATTTGCGATTCCTTGGCCCGCAATATCCGGAGCTGATCCGTGAACGGCTTCAAAGGTTGCAGCGTCGGCACCGATGTTCGCCCCCGGAGCGAGCCCCAGACCGCCGATCAAACCGGCGCAAAGATCCGAGACAATGTCGCCGTAAAGGTTTTCCATTACGATAACGTCAAATTGGCTCGGACGCATCACCAACTGCATACAGCCGTTGTCAATTATTTTGTCATCAGCTTCTATTTCCGGATAATCCTTTGCCACCTTGTAAAAACACTCGACAAAAAGCCCGTCCGAGAGCTTCATAATATTTGACTTGTGCATCACCGTCGCTTTTTTCCTGCCCTCGCGCCGCGCAAATTCGAAGGCGTAACGGGCGATATTTGTCGATGCCTTCTCGGTTATGATCTTCAGCGATTCGACGACACCCGGCACCACAACGTGCTCGAGTCCGGCATAAAGACTTTCCGTGTTTTCCCTCATAATCACAAGGTCAAGCTCCGGGTAGCGGCATTCAACATTGGGCAGCGCCCTGATCGGCCTGACGTTGGCGTAAAGATCCAGAGACTTACGAAGCCCGACGTTAACGGAGGTGAACCCTTTGCCGACGGGGGTCATCATCGGGCCCTTGAGCGCCACCTTGTTTCGCTTTATCGAGTCGATTAATGAATCGGGTAACGTCGATCCGGATTTCTCGAGGGCTTGCGCCCCTCCGTATTCCGTTTCCCATTCAATTTCGACGCCGGTTGCCTCAATCGTTCTGACGGCTGCCGCGATTATTTCCGGGCCGATCCCGTCCCCCGGAATCAGTGTAATTGTGTGTTTCATAGAGTCTTTCGGCTGATCTTTTTCAAACCGCTTGAAAACGTGGCAAAATGCCTGCGGGCGAATATTACGAGTCAAATTTAGTCTCGATTGCCGCTATTATAAAAAGCTTTCCTTATCTGATAAAATTTTTTGGCGTTATCAAATTTACAACGGATTATCATAACAGACAAACAATGCGGAGTTTATAGAATTCAATGAGCGGTGTTTTAATAATCGGCGGCGGCGTCATCGGACTTGCCGTTGCCCGGGAACTTCACAAAAGCGGGTTTCGGGACGTCACCGTGCTGGACCGGGGGGGGATCGGACGCGAGTCATCATATGCGGCAGCCGGAATGCTTGTCCCGCAGGCTGAAGCCGAACGCGCGGATGATTTTTTCAGGTTTTGCTCCGAATCACGAAATCTGTATCCGGATCTGGCGGCGGAATTGCTTGAGGAAACCCGTATCGACATCGAGCTCGACCGGAGCGGGACGCTTTATAACGCCTTTAGCGAGAGCGACGTCAAAGAAATCCGCGCTCGCTTTAAGTGGCAGCGCGAGGAGGGTCTCGAAGTCGAACGTTTAACCGCGTCGGAGACGCGCAAGCTGGAACCGTTTATTTCGCCCGACTCGGCTGAATCGCTTTATTTTCCGAATGACTGGCAGGTGGAAAACCGCAAGCTGGTTGAGGCGCTCTATCAATACTGCAGAATAAACGGAATCGGGCTGTTTACCGATTCAAAGGTTGAGCAGCTGATCCGCAAGGGAGCGGGAGTAACGACGGCCGTCATCGCGGGCGGCAAAGAAATTCACGCCGACTATTTTGTCATCGCGGCGGGCGCCTGGTCGTCGCTGATCAAGGTCGATGAATCCCCCGGCGAATTGGCTGAAGTAAGACCCGTCAGGGGGCAGATGATCAGTTTCAGGACCGCCAAAAGACTATTCACACGGGTCGTTTATAGTCCCCGCGGTTATCTCGTGCCGCGGCGCGACGGCACTATTCTTGCCGGCGCGACGGTCGAAAATGCAGGTTATGACAATCGAACCACCGACAGCGGTGTTAATGAAATTCACGACAATGCGTTGGAAATTTCGCCGGTCATCGCAAATTTATCAATAAATGAAAAGTGGTCGGGTCTCAGGCCGTTTGCAAAAGACGGACTGCCGATCATCGGCAAATTGAAAAACGCGGATAATCTTTTTGCTGCAACGGCCCATTATAGAAATGGAATCTTACTGGCGCCGATTACCGCCAAAATCCTGGTTGACAAGCTGGTTCGCGGAGTTGATTCGAAATACCTCGCGTTATTCGGGCCGGATCGTGTAAAATCAGCAATTGCGAATCTATAATTATGGTCAAGTTCTTCCGGATAATTTTTATTCTGTTGTTGCTCATTGCGCCTTCAGCCGCGCAGTCGGGGCGCCGGGCCGATCCCGAGACGATCAAACTTTCGACTGATTCGCTGAATGAATTTACAGTGGCGGTGCTGTATTCCCGGGCGGCGAGTTATGCGCGTGAAAAGTTCACGGAGTTTGAAACCAAAAAGATCCCCTATACGCAGTCGCGCCATTTGCAGGTGCTGGCCGAGCAAAAGCAAATGGCGGCAAAATACGCAAACCACGTAAAGGCCCGGCAGGATCTGGCCGGGGCCGATTTTTATTACTTGGGCCGGCTTGACTGGATGGCGACAAATTCAACCGATGCGGCCGAGGCTTTTGAAAAGTTTCTTCAATCCGGGGCCGGATCGGCAGCCTACAGGCAGACCGCGCGTTCGGTCATCGTCGTGATATCGGCCGCTGACAATGATTTCGCCAAGGCCGAGCAAACGCTTGCCGAATACAAGGCAAACGAACCGCTGAAACTGACTGAAATCGCAAAGATGGAAAAGGAGCTGGCACACAGTTACCGCCTGGCCGGACAATATGCGCTGGCCGTTCCTCACGCCGAAAACGCTTTTAAGGCGGCTCAGGAACTTCTCGGGACCTCGAAATCCCGGGCGGCAGAACTAAATCAACTCCTTGATTCGGGAATTACGACTTTTGAGATCCACCGTGAACTTGGCGACAAGGAGAAGGCGGAAGCGGCACTCGTCAAACTCCGCGAAAAATCAATTCCGGTCCAGTCGAACGGAGTCTATTACAAAGCGATAGACGAGCTGATCAAGTATAAAATCGATACCAACCGCAAATCGGAAGCGCTGATGCTCTATATGGAAACGCTGGCGCGGATACCAAATGATTTCAACACCGAAAGCCAGCGAAGGTTTGTACTCGATAAGTTTAAGAAACGTGAGAGCCAGTATCGGATTTTGGGCGAGCGGGCGCCGAATTTTACTGCGATCGAGAGGTGGCTCCCATACGCTCCGCAGCCGTTGCCCGCGCATCGCGGCAAAGTCATATTGCTCGATTTTTGGGCTACCTGGTGCGGACCGTGCTTAAAAGCATTTCCGTCTTTGATCGAGTGGCACAATAAACTAAAGGATGAAGGGCTTGTGATAATCGGCATGACGAGATTTTACGGCGAAGCTAACGGGAAACAGGTTGACAAGGAATCGGAGATCGCATTTCTCGATCGATTTAAGACGTCTTATAAGCTGCCGTACAGCCTGGCCGTGGCAGACGGACAGGCGAATCAACTAACCTACGGGGCGACCGCAATACCAACAGCCGTTTTGATAGACAGGCGCGGAATAGTAAGATATGTCGAATCGGGAGCAAGCGAAAGCCGGGAACAGGAAATCCTGAAAAAGATAACGCAGCTGCTTGCGGAGAATTAGATGGCGACAATGCCCCAAAAACCGAAAACGCAGAACTTTTACGATCGAATCGCAGAAGCGCAAAACGTCGCCCACAAGGTAAACGGATACCGAAAATCCGTTGCCAGGTATCTCCGGTCTCTCGAAATTAAGATTAATTCCGATTCAACCGTGCTTGATGCCGGGAGCGGCACGGGAATCGTCACCCTTGGTTTTTACAGCGCCGGGTTTCGCCCTAAAAAAACCTATACGCTGGATCTTTCGCACAACTCCTTAAAAGTTGCTCGCGAACAATTTGGAAAGGACAAGTCGGCCGATTCCAAGAATATTATTTCGGTTCAGGGTAATGTATTATCCCTGCCCTTTCCCGATGAGAGTTTTGATTTGATTTTGACGTGCGGCGTCCTCGAATATATTCCTCTCAACGATGGAATGAAGGAATTGGCCAGGGTTCTCAAGCCGGGCGGCAAACTAGTGCTGTTGCCCGTAAAACCATCGCTGGTCGGTTCGGTATTGAAGATTTTGTATAAATTCAAAATCCATTCGGTTGAAAACGTGAGAAATATCTCTCAAAAATATTTTAAGATCGTCGGTGATTATAAATTTCCTTTAACCGAACCGATGGGTTGGTCCAAAATGATTTTTCTGCTCGAAAAGAAATGACAATGAATGTACGCTAGGCCGCCTTATCCTCTAATCATTGCCCACCGGGGGGCTTCGGCAATTGCGCCCGAAAACACGGTCGCGGCATTTAAAAAAGCAATCGAATCAGGGGCGGAAGGAATCGAATTTGATGTCCGGTTATCCAAAGACCGGGTTCCGATAGTATTCCATGATTCTCAGTTGAGCCGGATCGCCGGTGATGAAAGACGCGTTTCGGATTTAACTTCGAATGAGCTGATTTTGATCGACGCCGGATCCTGGTTCAATCGGTTACATCCCGACGCAGCCAATCCGCGATTTTCCGCCGAGAGAATTCCAACCCTCAAGCAAACATTGAAACTGCTAAGAGATTACCGCGGCGTAATCTATATCGAACTCAAATGCCGGATCAAAGAAATCTCCTCGTTGACGGAGGCAGTCTGCAGGGAAATCGCCGGCTCGCCGCTGCTTTCGCGGATCATAATAAAAAGCTTTAAGCTGGACGTGATTCCGCAGATCAAGGAAATATGCCCGAAGGTTAAAACCGCGGCGCTATTCGCCCCAAAAATAAAAACTATCGTCCGAAGGGAAAAACCGCTGATCAGTATCGCCAAACAGCTAGGGGCGGATTTCATTTCACTCCATTTTTCGCTGGCGACGGGAAAACTAATGGAAAGTGCACATCACGAAAATTTGCCGGTGGCCGTCTGGACCACGGACAGCCCGCGGTGGATCAAACGGAGCGTGAAATTGGGTATCTGTCATCTCATAACCAATTCCCCGACGACCCTTTTGGCTAAACGCAGCCAACTCTTGCAGAACGAATAATTTCTTGTTTAGATAGATTTTTATCAACCGCTTCCCGGCTGACCAGTATCCTTTAGGTTAAGAACAGTGTAAATGGAGATTAAATGAAAGTTTACAGCGATATCATTGAGCTTGTCGGCAACACACCGCTCGTCCGAATAAACAATCTTACAAAACAGCACAGAGTAAAAGCTCAGATTTACGCCAAAATGGAAAGCCTCAATCCCGGCTATTCGGTAAAGGACAGGATCGGGATCTCGATGATCGAATATGCCGAAAAGGAAGGTTCGCTAAAACCGGGAGGCACGATCGTCGAAGCGACATCGGGAAACACCGGGATCGGATTGGCAATCGCCGCCGCAATGAAAGGATACAAGTGTATTTTCGTTCTGACCGATAAGGTCTCGATGGAAAAGACCCGGTATTTGAAAGCGCTCGGCTCTGATGTCGTTGTTTGTCCGAACGCGGCCAAAGCCGGGACACCGGATCATTATGTCGAAACTGCCAAGCGGATCGCCAGGGAAACGCCGAATTCATTTTATCCTGACCAGTACAGCCATCCGGCAAACCCGATGGCCCATTATGAGACAACCGGACCTGAGCTCTGGAAAGACACCGACGGCAAGATTACTCATTTCGTTTCAGGAATCGGGACCGGTGGAACGATCAGCGGGACCGGCCGGTATCTCAAGGAAAAGAATCCGGCGATTCAGATCGTCGGTGCCGACCCCTATGGTTCGATCTTTAAGACTTATAAGGAAACCGGCTCGGTACCCGAAGCCACGCCGTATTTGGTTGAAGGCATTGGCCAGTGCGCCCCCACCGAGAACGCGGATATGAAGGTGATCGACAAAATCATCAACGTCACCGACCGGGATTCATTTGAATTTGCCAGAATGCTCGGAAAGAAGGAGGGAATTTTTTGCGGCGGTTCGACCGGAACAAATTTCGCGGCGGCGCTCAAGATCTCAAAGGATCTCGATGAGTCGGCGATCGTGGTCTTTATTGTCTGTGACACCGGCGAACACTATCTCACAAAATTTCATTCGGATGAGTGGATGAAAGAAAAACTTCTTCTCGAACCGCAGCGGATTACGGGAGGTTTGATAGCCGAAACAAAAGACCCCGGCGCGCCGAAGGAACTGATTTTTGTAACACCCGATGAAATATTGAGCGATGCCCTGGCAAAGATGAATGAATTCTCGGTGACCCAGATACCGGTGCTCGAAAACAGAAGAGCGGTCGGATCCCTCAGGGAAAGCAACGTGCTGGGCAAGCTTCTGGAAAAGAAAGAACTCCTGAACTCCCCCGTACGGGATGTAATGGACGAGAGTTTTCCGGTGCTCGACGTAGACTCCAGTTTTGAAGAAATAAAGGCGCGTCTCCACGACGCCCCGGCCGTGCTGCTTGAGGATTTCAAGCGAATTCAGAGCATTATCACGCGGACCGATCTCCTTGACCTTCAAAAGTAAAGGCAGGAGCCGCTCTTCGCTGATCAGTTTAATTCTGCAAATTTGGTAAAATCTCGTTGTCAAATAATTTGGTAACGGGATTTTTGATCTATGGACGAACCACGACTCAAAATCAATTCAACAACTGAAATCCCGCTCAGCGGCCGTTTAATGACGCTCGGCCGTGCCCAAGACAACGATGTTGCCTTTACCGATGACTCCAACGTCTCCAGGTACCACGCTGAAATCGAACTCCGCGAGGATGATTACTGGATTATCGACCTGGGAAGTTTTAACGGCACAAAAGTAAATGGTGAAAGTCTGACCGGCGAAAAGCCGCTTAACGACGGGGATCTGATCTTGCTCGGAGGCACCAGCAAAATCGAAGTTTTATTTTCCCCGGCAGAAAAAGACGACGGTCCGGCCGAGGAAGCCGCCTCGCAGGAAGAAGCACCGCCGCCGGATGAAACTCCCGCGCTTCCTAAAGAACCTGCCGCCGCTCAAAAATCGTCAAAGTTCTCATTGATGTTAATCGTCGCAGCGCTGGCCGTTGGCCTGGCAGTCATTTTCGTTGCGGCCGCCGCGCTGTTCTATTTTACGCGGGGGACTGCGGCGTGTGAGGCCCAGGCGATGATAATAAAGCCCGAACGCGGCGATGTGCTTAAAGAAACTACCGAGATCGAGGTTGAGATAACCAACAGCGAATGTGTCAGCAGGGCCAGCTATACGATTGAGGGCAAAGAATTTGCCAGCTCAACCGAACCGCCGTTCAGCGTCTCGATCGAACCCGGCGAATTCCCCGAGTTTTCCGACGGCCTGAACCGGAACCTGAAGGTAATCCTGTATGACGAGAATGACATTGAAATTAACCAGTCACAGGAGATCGCGTTTTTCATTGAGACGATCGAAGTGGAAACACCGACCCCAACGCCTGCGGTTGATGTAACTGGTGATCCGGGATCGAAACCGAACGGAAACGATTCCCGCGGCCCGGAGATTTCGGCGCGTGACTCGATTGCAATGACGGGAAACGTGATCAAGCAGTTCTCCGGAAAATTCGAATACAAAAATGCCGATCCCGGTTTTTTGCGGGCGGTCCAGGAGAAAACGGCTGAATATGCTTCAGAGGGCTATTACGAAAGGGCGCAGAAATATCGTGACGTGATTAATATCGCGTTTATCCGCGAGCAAAATCTGGATCCCCCGCTGGGTTACATTCTGGCAATGAGCCGGAGCAAGTTTTCACCAAAAAACAACGCCGAGGGCACGGGACTCTGGCGAATGTCGGAAGATTTTGTGGTTTCAAATGCATATAATGGGCTGTGCGGAGTTGAAACGATCGCGTCTGCCTCGCAAAATTGTGCGGCCAAGGCGTCTGCCCTTTACTTGAAAGCACTGATCCTAAACGTGTTCGAGGGCGATGTGGTTTATGGAGTCGCGGCATTTGGAATGTCGCCGCAAGAGGCGGAGGCCTGGAAGTCAAGTTTGCCCGCGAACCGTTCGGACTTTTGGAACGTCATAAAGTCACCGGCGCAGCGGGAAGAAGTCGTTAATTTCTTTGCGGCCGCGATGGTTGCGGAAAACCCGCAAAAATTCGGGCTCAAAAATGACAAACCGCTTTCTGGTCTTTATTCGGTATTTATGAAATAGGACAAACAAACGGAAGGCTGATAAATCCAGAAAAATGCTTGATGTGATCCTCAAATATTCGACTGATTATGGACCCGAAGAGATTAATCTCGAAGGTGACAAAACGTCGTTTGGAAGAGGAGGAGAAGCGCAGGTACGACTCGAAGACGATGGACTTTCGCGGCTCCATGCAAGCGTCTACCGGGAAGGAGAAAGGGTCTGGATCGTTGACGAAAATTCGACCAACGGGACCTTTGTCAATGGGCAGAGAGTCAACCCGGGCGGCACTCCGCTCAGTGACGGTGACGTCATTAGGATCGGCCATAAAACGGATATCACCATAAACATCTCAGATTCGTCCGGGCCGGCCACAAATTCCGATTCGTTCAAAAACGAGATCGCAGCCGATCCTGCCGCCGCGTCACAATCAGAGGAACCGTCAATGATGATTCCTTTGCTGATTACCGGATTCGCGCTCCTGATCGTATGCGGCGCGGCGGTCTTCATCGGTCTCAGCGTATTCGGAAACAATCAGACGCAAACTGTCGAAACCCGCGACCGCTTCGACGACGAAGACTTTGACAGCGAATCGGAAAACGGCATTGATAGTGAGTCCGGAAACGAAAATAATGTTAATTCAAGCCCGGATTCGAATTCAACCCAATCCTCCGAAAACCAGCCCGACGTCGGTGATACCGGCCTGACCGATTCGCCTGAAGCGAGC
>JBFGKW010000007.1:0-53732 GCA_041576495.1 Aridibacter sp.
GATCGGTTTCTTCTTCAATCAAATACGTGACGGCAAGCTTGTAAAGATTCTCATCCATAACGATGAAATTGGGATATTTTTCAATATTCTCCAGATATCGCGACTGTGCCCCTTTCAAGCCGCCTTTTTTGAATTTAACCGACTGCTTATAGTAATAATTTCCAACATATAGATTATGGTAACCCAAATTGTCCTGAACTTCCTGGAGTCGGTCTTCGACCAGCGGGCGGAGCGAAGAGTCCGGATAACGCTGAAGCAGTGCCCGGAGCCGCTGTTCCGCCTTTTTGGCGCGGGTAATATCCCGGTCCGGAAGTCCTATCTGGCGCATCTCAGATTCGGCGATCTTAAGCAGCACGCGGTCCGCAAGAGGATGGGTCGGGAAGAATGTCAGCCAGTCCTGATAGTTGGCTGCGGCTTGAATCAGGGCGCTCGTCGATCCTTCGAGGTAAAAACTGTCAGCCACAGCGAGCTTTGACATCGGAAGATACGGAGAATCCGGGTACGTCGAGATGATCGTTTGGAACAGGAGCCGTCCGACTTCGTAGTTATTTTTTCGAACTTCTCTGGTCGCGACGATAAAGAGTTCACGATCCCGGCCCGGTGTGATACTGCCGATCAGTTCCTCATATTCATCGGTCCCGCCGCCCCCGAAAATACCAAGAAATTTCTTCTTTTTCTTTTTCGTGCGCACCTTTCCGACTTCGGAGACCGGTTTCGAGCGAAACTCGGCTGTCTCCAGAAGCCCCTTGTCAACCCTAGATTGAAATTGAGAAATATCTTCCTCGAGCCGATCAACATCCGCTATTTCATATTGTTCGGAGCGGCCAAGTTTTCCGCGCAAACTATTGACTTCGTTTTGAAAATTCGATGCTTCCTTCTCAAGGGAAATCAGCCGGCCAATCGGTGTTTCGGGATTGTTCTCGTCTTCTTTATCATATTTCTCTTTTTTCATTACCGATACGGTAGTCTTCAAAGAGCTTCTGAGCGTATCCAGTTTCTGACGCATTATTTCCAGCCGCTGTGAAGGGGTCGCGCCACCGGTATTTTGAGAAAGACCGGGGACCGAAAACAACACGATTCCCAAAACGATTATTGCACCTGCCCTAAATTTGGTTACCATCATAGTTACCTCTGCATATAATACTCCGACGGTTCGACCAGTCGGATCAATTGAACAACTTCGATCCTAGACCCACACGGTCGCCGCTTCGATCATTCCCCTGACGGCTTCTGTCGGCTTTCCCCCGCCATAGATCGCAGATCCGGCGACGATTATTTCGGCCCCGGCATCAACTACTTCGGCGATATTCTTTGAATCGATTCCCCCGTCAATTTCAATCCTCGTCTCAAGCCCGCGCTCTTTGATCATTGCCCGTAGCCGACGTAATTTGTCAATTGAAGTCGATATAAATTTTTGACCGCCAAAACCAGGATTGACTGACATCAGCAACACAAAATCCGAATGTGCGAGCGCCTCCTCAAGCAACGCCACCGGCGTCCCGGGGTTGATTGCGATACCCGCTTTTCCACCTGCCTCCCTGATCGAACTTAAGGTTCGGTGAAGGTGAATATCGGCTTCAATGTGAACGGAGACCATGTCGGCGCCAGCTTCGACAAAACGTGAGGCGTACCGGCTGGGCTCTTCAATCATCAGGTGACAATCGATAATCATATCGGTTGCCTTTCTCAACGACTTGACGACCGGGAGACCGATCGTAATGTTAGGAACAAATCGCCCGTCCATCACATCGACGTGCAAAACCGTTGCTCCGCCTTCCTTAACTGCGGCAATATCCTCCGCCAGGCGAGCGAAATCGGCGGACAAAATCGACGGCGCAATTTCAAACATATTAGTTGGTTCCGATTTGATTCTATTAGTTGCTGTCACGGTTACTTCAGTTGCTTTTCCGGTGAAATCCGCGGACGCGTATCGCCAACGCTTTTTGATTTTTCGGGTTTCGCGTCTTTCGGCGCCGGCTTTTCCGATTTGGAATCTGGTTTCTTATCGACTCCCGGCTTTTGATCACCGGTTGATTTTGGATTTGTAGTTTTCGGAACACCGCTGGCGTCACCGGCCGGTGGCGAATCAGTTCCGGGGCTGTCGGAACCGGACGTGTCCGGAGTATCTTCAATCACATCCCGGGTCTTAGCACCGGCATTTTTCGATTTGGATTTACTCTTCTTTTTGGCCTTTTCAGTCTTCAATTCCGGCAGTTCTTCGATTTCTTCAATGACTTCATCGTCATCTTTGACGGCAGCCGGAGCCTCTGTACCATCAGGATTTGGCTGACTCACCACAACGGATATCATCAATCCGGTCTTTGCCGTCGTACCCGCTCTCGGACGCTGCTCAAGAATCGTGTTAGGCTTTTCCTCGCTATAGCGTGAAGCGATTTTTCGAATCCTTAACCCCTGGAGCGCCAATTCATCGACGCCATCATTGTAATTCTTGCCGACCACCCTGGGTATCTTGACTTCCTCACCCTTCAATTGCAGGTATACGACACCAAACATTCCGAACAAAAACGTCCCGCCCAACGCGCCCACGATCAGTAGCCGGCCTATCGCAAATGCGCTTTTTTTAAATAATTCCATCCTCTTGAAACCCATTTAAAACTAAACACCAAACAAAGCGAAGTCTAACATCTTTCAAATTAAACCCAAAGCCCGCATTCTAAGCCGTTCGACGCATTACCGCCATAAAAAACCCGTCGGTATGATCGATCTGCGGATAGGTCCTGCAAAATCCGTCGGCCGTCGAATACCGCCCCGAAACCTTTGGCCTAACCTTCGTAAACGATTCATCAGCCGACAAGAATTCGGCGATCACTCTTTCGTTCTCTTCTTCTTCAAGCGAGCAAGTCGAATAGACGAGTCGGCCGCCGGGTTTAATCAAATATGATGCATTTATTAGCAGCGTTAGTTGTTTTCGTGATAACCGGTCGATGTCCTCAGCAGTCAGGCTGTATCTGATTTCGGGATTATGGCGGATAGTGCCCGTTCCTGAGCAAGGAGCATCAACCAGGATCGTGTCAAAACTTTGGCTCTCAAACGGCAGCGAAAATTCGGCGTTATACTGAACGATATTTCCAGAGTTCACCCCCTGAACTCGAAAATTCTCCTTAAGACGCCGGATCCGGTGGCTATAAAGATCGCCCGACACCAATAATGTATTCTCATTTACGGTTCGAGCTGCAATCAACGAAGACTTGCCTCCCGGCGATGCGCATAAGTCCAGAAATCGTTGACCGCCGTTTAATTCTATCGAACCGGCAACCATCTGCGAGGCCGGATCCTGAAAATATATCAGCCCTTCGCCAGCCAACGCCTGGATAGTTTCGGTCATACTCTTTACCGAATAAGAACCTTCAACAAACCCGGATCGCAAAATATCGCTGCTTCTGTCGTTGATGAGCCTGAAGAAACGGTCTTGGGTCTCGACCGGACTGTCGTGGAACCTTTTTGTCAATCGAAATGAAATCTCAGAAACGACATTATTTGATTCTGCAAGACTGCGGGTCTGTTCAAAACCGAATTGGTTGACCCACCTCTCGATCAGCCATTTCGGATGTGAGGACATCACCCAAAGCTTTTCAAGATCATCTTCAAACTCAATTTCCGGCACCGCATTTGCGGCACGCCTTAGAACCGCGTTAACGAGACCCGCAGCTGAGTGTTTTTTTGCAAGCTTAACCAGATTTACCGATTCATTAATTGCCGAATACGATGGAATCTTGTCCAAAAATATGAGTTGAAACAATCCGATCCGAAGCGCGTTCAGTACCTCGACATCGAATTTTTCAATATCCTTTTTTGTAAACTCGCAAATTACGCGGTCGAGATATAGTTTCCGCCGCAAAACGCCGAGGGTCAGGTTATGGCAGAGCGATGCGTCCCGCCGGCTCAAATCTTCTTCATAATGCGGCAGTAAAATCGAAGAAAAGGAATTCTCGGATTCGATTCTTTGAAGAATTTCAAATGCGGCGGTTCGCGAAGGTGATATTTCCATAGAGAAGGTCCGCCCAGGGCTTAGTCTTTCCGTTTAATCTCGGAAGATAGATCATCGGCATTGCCCTTTTCGATATTCCCGTCAACGGAGATCCTTTCGTCGAAAACAAAACATTCCCCCTGCCAGAGGCTTTCCTGTTCGGGCACCTCTTCTAGATAACGAAGAATTCCGCCCTCAAGTTGGTAAACATTACGGAATCCCTTTTCTTTTAGGTACGGAGCAAATTTCTCGCAACGAATTCCGCCTGTGCAAAAGACCGCTATCTTTTCGACGTTTTTCGGCAACAAATTGTTTTCGACAAAATCCGGCAGATCGTTAAAACTCTCGGTGCCGGGATTTACTGCGCCCTTAAATGTCCCTACCCTGTACTCGTAATCGTTGCGTGTATCCAAAACCAGGACTTCCGGATCGCTCAAGATTTCGTTCCATCTTTGGGGGGGCACATGAGTCCCGATCCCGATTTCGAAATCAACATTTTTTTTGAAGGTGACGATTTCTTTCTTGATCTTGACCTTTCGCCGTTTAAACACATTTTCATCGTGAAAAGACGATTTGAATTCAAATTTCGTGTTAACGATCTTCTGCACAACGCCGACAAATTCGTTCAAATCGCCCGGCTTTCCGCAAATCGTCGAGTTTAATCCCTCTTCAGCAATTATGAAGGTACCGTAAACCGAATGGGAGCTCATCGCTCTCAACAGCGCTATCTTAATCGATTCCAGGTCTGTCAGTTTCGTGAACTTATAAAATGTAATGATCTGAAATTTCATTCTGTAATCCCGGTCAGCCCTCAATCAACCGAGTCTTTCACCGACTTCCGGCCTGACGCCGTTGATAAAATCTCTGGCCTTCATTCGGCGTTTTCCTTCAATTTGAAGTTCGATGATTTTTAAGACCGTGTTCCTGCCGCATCCGACCAACAGATCGTCGCCGTTTGATACGAGGACTTCACCTGGTTTGTCAAATTTGATCGCCAAATCCTCAATGACTTTTGCCCGCCAAATCGCAAGCTTCTGGCTCCTGAACTTTGAAAAGGTTCTCGGAAAAGGCTGAAACCCTCTGACTCGGTTATTTATCTCGCCCGCCGTCAGTTCCCAGGATATCAAGCCATCCTCTTTTGTCATCAGAGGGGCGTAGGTAGCGTTTTCATCGTTCTGCGCAACGGGCGTCAAATTTTCAATATTTGAAATCGTGTCGCTGAGTAGCCCGGCGCCAATCATCGAGAGCCGGTCCATTAACTGCACGGCGGTTTCATCATCAGCGATTTTGGTTTCGGCCTGGAGCAGGATGTCCCCCGTATCAAGGCCACGGTCCATTTTCATAGTCGTCACACCGGTCTCCGTTTCGCCATTTACAATCGCCCAATTAACCGGGGCGGCGCCCCGGTACTTCGGAAGCAGTGAAAAATGAACATTGATCGCCCCGTTTGGAAACGCGGTGAGATACGGCTTCGTCAGGATGCGACCGTAGGCTACTACAACAGCAACATCCGCCTGATGCGACTGAAACAACGATATGCTTTCCCGGGTCTTTATTTTTTCCGGCTGAAAAACCGGCAAGCCGTGGGCAGACCCAAATTCCTTGACCGGCGGGGCCTTTAGCTTGCGTCCGCGGCCGGCCGGACGGTCCGGCTGCGTCCAAACGGCGGCTATCTGGTGGCCATCTTCCAGAAGTCGTTTGAGTGAAGGGACTGCCGGTTGCGGAGTCCCCATAAAGACAATTTTCATAAAGGAAAACACCCGCCGATACGGATCGGCCAAAATCGCCAGGGCACCGCCTATTTATTTTTGAAGCGGAAAGCGTCCAGCATCACGTAAAATATCCAATTCTGTTCCATCACACCGTGAAACATCCAGGAATTAACGCCCTCGGCAAATATCGCGACATCTTCACCGCCGTGAGTCTCGCTCCCGGTTGGAACGGCAGCCTCCTGCTTGAAATCGAACGCGGTCGTTTCCTCGTCAGTTAGCATGGATCTACCGCCTTTCCGGTAGCCGGGGCCGTTGGCATACCCCAGTGTCGTGTACGGCTTCTTATCCCGATCCAATGCGGCTTCGGACTCCGTTCTCCCATGGGGCGGCACATCACGGGCAAGTCCGAGTATGTTGTTCCCGCGAACCGGATAACCAGCGATTGTAAGTGTGTGGCTGTGGTCCGCAGTAACGATTATCAATGTATCTTTCAGTTCAACCTTGTTCTTTGCGGTCCTGACCGCATTTGAAAGTTCAATGGTATCTGTCAGCGCCCGGTAAGCATTCCCCATATGGTGCGCATGATCGATTTTTCCCGCCTCAACCATAAGGAAAAACCCCTTTTTATTTTTCGACAAAATATCAATCGCCTTCGAGGTCATTTCACTAAGTGATGGTTCTCCGGCCCGGTCTTTTTTTCGATCATGCTCAAAATGCATATGGGATGGTTCGAAAAGCCCCAATAGATGATCAGTCTTTTTTGGGTCAATGGCGTCAAATTGGCTCTTATTCCAGACATAAGCGGAGTTTTCGTATTTTGACTTCCATTCATCCGTCAGGTTCCGCTTATCCAGCCGAAGCCCGCTGGAATTCATTGCCTCGGGATACTCCGGGTCTTTCGCTTCCTTGGGCAAAAATTGCAAACGCCCGCCGCCAAGCGCAACTTCCAGGCCGTTACCATATGGAAATTCGATCAATTGCCGGGCAATATCGCTAAAACCCGCATCATAAGCATCCCGACCCCGCTTGAACATGTCGTCATCCGATTCCCAATCGCGGTTGGGCGTGTGGGCGTAACAGGCGGCAGGCGTCGCATGAGTAATCCTTGCCGTGGAAATTACGCCGGTTGATTTACCATTTTCTTCCGCCAACTCGAGAATCGTTTTAGCCTTATTGGCCTCAGCCGCTTTGTAATCACCCGGCGCAACATTTTGATTCACCGAAATCGCCCCCTCGTTCGTTTTGATTCCAGTAACCATGGCGGTCGCGGTCGGTGCGGAATCCGAGGTTTGCTGATTTACGCTATAGGTTTTTGAAAGCGCCATAAACGGAAATCTCTCAAATGAAAGGCTATTCTCCTCGCCGCTTTCGCCGCGGAGTTGGCCCTCGAGGATCCGGGCCGCCGTTAAGGTTGTTATGCTCATCCCGTCGCCTATGAATAGAATGATGTTCTTAGCCTTTTTACGCTTGAACTTCAATTTCGACGCATTTCTTACCGCATTCAATCCATCCCGTTCCCAGGTCCTTACCGTTTCTTCCCGTTTAACCGGAAAATTCGTTTGCTGCGCGACGATCGGCAGCATTAACCCCGGAATGAGTAATAACGTTATCAGTTGTTGCAAAACAGCCCTTATCATTTCAATTTTGGTCCTCAATTAAAGTATTGATTATTAATTACAATCTACCTAACGAATCAGCGCCGCAAAAAAATTCAGCATCGGACTCAAAATATCCGATGCTGATTCGCTGCAGTGACAAATAACGCATTCCGTAAGATCCGCCTAGATTTTTTCGGCTATCGATTTACCCTGCATAAATTGAAGCAGGTATTCGCGTCCGCCCGCTTTTGAATCAGTACCGCTCATATTGAACCCGCCAAATGGATGAACGCCGACCAGAGCCCCTGTGCATTTGCGGTTTAAGTATAGATTCCCAACATGGAATTCCCTTTGCGCCTTGTTTAAGTTGTCTTGATTTTCGGAATAAACCGCGCCGGTCAAACCGAATTCCGTGTCATTGGCAATCTCCAACGCGTGGTCGAAGTTGTCGGCTTTAATCACTGCCAGAACAGGGGCGAATATTTCTTCCTGTTCGATCGTTGCCATCGGCTCAACGTCATCAATGATCGTCGGATCGATAAAATATCCTTCAGTATCGGTCCCTTTTCCGCCGGTTAACAGTTTACCCCCCTCGTTGATCCCCTTGGCGACGTAGGACAGGGTATTGTCAAACGCTTTTTTATTGATTACGGCCGCCATATCGGTGTCTGCGTCAGTCGGTGCGCCAACCTTTAATTTTTCGGTTAGCGAAACGATCTTGGCCATCAGTTCTCCGTGCACCTTCTTGTCAACGATGAGGCGAGAACAGGCCGAACATTTCTGTCCCTGGTAGCCGAAGGCAGCTGACACAACGCCCTGAGCGGCACTATCCAAGTCGGCATCATCTGCCACTACGATCGCATCCTTGCCGCCCATTTCCGCGACGACACGTTTTATCCAAATCTGACCCTCGCGAGTTTTTGCCGCCTGTTCGTTTATGTGAAGTCCGACTTCTTTTGATCCCGTAAACGAAATAAAACGCGTTTTGGGATGGGTGACCATCTCTTCGCCGGTACCCGCGCTGCCCGTTATGAAATTAACAACGCCGCGGGGAAGCCCGACTTCTTCAAGCACTTCAATAAACTTGGCGGCGATCGTCGGAGAATCCGATGACGGCTTGAGCAAAACGGTATTTCCGGCAACGATTGCCGCCGAGGTCATTCCAACCATTATCGCCAACGGAAAATTCCATGGCGGAATAATCGCGCCGACACCCAGCGGAATGTATTCGAGGCGATTATCCTCACCCTCAATTTTGGTCACCGGCTGATCCTGGGACCAGCGAATCATTTCCCTTCCATAAAATTCAAGAAAATCGATTGCCTCGGCCGTATCACCATCTGCTTCAGCCCAAGTCTTACTGGTCTCAAAAACCATCCAGGCAGAGTAATAATGCTTTCTGTCGCGGATGACGTCAGCCGCTTTAAATAGGTATTCCGCCCGATCAGCCGCCGGAACGTTTCGCCACGACTTAAACGCCGCTGTGGCTGAATCGATCCCTCGCGCGACCAGATTTTTTGCGTCAATGTCACCATCGGAAAAAACGCCGATAATTTGATCCTTCGCCGCCGGGTTAAAACTTTTGAAATGGGAGTCGAGGTTTATTTTCTCACCGTTAATCGTAATGGGATATTCGCGTCCCAGTTCGCCAGCCACCTGCTCGATGGCTTCTTCCATCGCCTTGCGGTTTTCAGGCACGGAGAAATCTGTAAATGGTTCGTTTTTGAATTCGTCTAATCGTCGTTTTGTTTGCATAATCTTATTCTTGATCTAATTTTTTGTTTGAACATAGGAATTCGGACGGCAGGAGTTTACCTGCCGCAGCGTTTTTCACTACATTCTTATTCCCACATCCCTGTTTTTTGAAGCTTTTTAATTTTACGCTTTGAAATTTCCCTTTTCAATGGCGACATCCGGTCCAGAAAAACGATCCCGTCACAGTGATCGGTTTCATGGAGCGCGCATCGCGCGGTGAGATCTTCTCCGTCAAGTTCCTGCTCATCGCCGTTTACATCGCGGTATCTGACGACGGCTCTCAGCTCGCGTTTTACTTGTGTGTAGATCCCCGGAAAGGACAGACAACCTTCATCGCCGTACTGCTCGCCTTCAACGTGTATGATCTCCGGATTGATCAACGCAATACGCTGCGATTCGTCTTCTTTCGCCGAACAGTCCATAACGAAGAGTCGTTTCGACACCCCAACCTGAGGTGCGGCCAGCCCGACGCCGTTCAAGTGATACATCGTTTCAAACATATTCTCGACGAATTCTTTTAAATTGTCGTCGAATTCAGCATCCGAAAAGGGCTTGCCTGTTTCAAACAGGACCTTTTCCGGATAATGAATGACCTTCAACAGCGGCATATTTCTATTCTATAAACCAAACGCAAAAAACTTAAATCGAAAAAGAAAATAACCGCCCGATGTGCAGTTTCCTTCGTGAGGATAGTAAATCCGGCGGATCGCTGCACCGAATCGCGAGTTCGCTTATTCCGGCGGCCGCCGCCCGATGTTTGATCTTTACAAAGTGTTTGAAAAGCCGCTTATTTCTGCAGGAACACTTGAGTTATATAGGTCTTTCTACCCCTGCTTTCATAGACTCCGATTGCTGAATGGGTCCAATCTTCATCAAGAATATTGAGCCGGTGTCCGGGGGAGTCAAGCCAACTTTCGACTGCCACTCCAACCGGTGAAATGAATCCCTCGCTGAAAAACAGATTCTCTCCGATCTTGGTCCACCCTTTTATCCGAAAATCCGCCGCCCGGTCGACAACCGATTTTCCATTGGGATCGTTATGATCGAAAAATTCTTCACGTGCCATCTTCTTTGAAAAATGCCTCGCCAACTTCGCAAGCCCCGGATCCCATTTCAGAGTATGCAGGCGGTGTATCTTTCTTTGACGATTCACGAGCGTAAAGATGTCCCTTTCCTGGTCTGTCGGTTCGATTCGGACTAATCGGGTCGGCGGGATTATCAACTGTTCGAAGCTTTGACCGGCTGAAACGGCAGTTCCGGCATAGCCGTGTGAATGCGAGATTTGAACAGTAAACCCGGAGATTACGCTGACCAGAACGATTGATCTGACTATTTGGAAAACCTTAAACTGCATAACTCTGACGTAATTTAGATACCTTAATTAGCGAGATTAGACCAATTATATTGTGATCGGCTTCAACAAATCAACAAAAACTTAGCGGCTGGCTATTCGGCAGCCGTAAGTGTTCCCCGTCAGAAACATAACTTCCTATTAACGTGAACCAGATAAGAATTTTGATAAATTTGTTTAAAATATGGAATACTATGTTAAATACTGCTATCATTATAGTGTGCGGATTGAAAAGCCCGCGTCAAAAGTTGGAATGCGAAGTACGGATGGAGACCCTTATCGATTCTGTTAGTCACAAAAAAATTGCAAATCAACGTGGATTCAGCATTGTCGAATTGCTGATCACTGGCCTCGTAATCGCTATCGTAGCGGTCGTCGCGGTGCCTCAGATCCAAAAAAATCTTCAGCTGTATCGTGCAGAATCGTCAGTCAGAATAATTAATGACAGCGTGATGGAAGCGAAATTGTTGGCCATAAAATGGAACAGACTATGTTGGCTCGAGCTAGATCCTAACGATAATTCGGTGGTGATTCGGACTAACGATGCCGGCGGTTCACCTATTTCGCTGACCGCAAAACGATTTTTATCGCCGGAAACAACAATCGACAGTGGTTCGATTTTAAGCGTTTCCTTTACGTCGTTGGGGCGAAACCAATCGGCCAGCTCCACTACGATTCCCTTAAAGTTCCCAATGATAGAACAATGCAAAGAAGTTAAGGTTTCACCATTGGGAAAAGTTTCGGTCCTCCAGTGTTCATATAGCTGATAAGTCAGAATTGACCGGTTCTTTTTCTTGAAGACGAATGCCTGCTTAATGAAAATTCAACGCGAAAACGAAAAAGGGACGACCCTGATCGACTGCACGATCGCCCTCGTCATTTCTTTGGTCGGCATAATGGCGATTTATTCATTGGTTGTCATATCTATCAAGACGCAGACTGTATCGAAGGATATCGCGATTGCCAATTCGTTTGCCCGCGCGAAGCTCGAAGAATTGCGTAACACCACCAACGCAGCCGGAGGCGATTTAAATGCAAATTCGACCGGCTATTTTGATTCTCCCGCCCCGAAATATTACCGGCGATGGCAGGTATCAATTGACACCTTTGGATCTCAAACGGTTAGTGTCAGGGTTTTACCGGTCGACGCGGACCCTGTAAAACCGGACTTATCGATCAGTACCCGGATAAAATAGAATCACGTGATAACCAAAAGAAACGAACAGCCAAAAACATCAAGACAAGCCGGATTTAGTTTGATTGAACTAATGATCGCAATGGTCGTGTCGCTTATCATTCTCGGTTTTCTGAGTATCATTATTTCCGGATTTCAGCGGGAATTCACCTCCCAAAAACCGAGAACCGATGCCCTCAACAATGCGCAGATGGCTCTCGATACCGCTGTCCGAGTGACAAGAATGGCCGGCGCGAAGAATCCGGCCTGCAATAGTACGTTTGTAATAACCCCTCTTACTCCGTCCGCGTCCGCGGGAGGCGGCGTTTACAAATCTCTTACGGTTCAGGCCGACTGGAATCCGCCTGATTGCGTCTTGAGCGGAACCGATGAGAACGTCAAGTTTACTGTTAACAATGGAATACTCTATCTTGATGCCTCGCAAAGCGAACCCTTTGCCGAAGGAATCAAAGAAATGAGGTTTACGTTTTATGACAAGACGAATGCTTTGATTTCCGATGCGGTCGCAAACGCCGGCAGCATTACCTATGTGAAGATTGAGATCGAAACGAATGATGATACCCGGACGACACTTTCAAGCGGCGTCAGGATTCGTTCGAAGCAATAAGATGAACAAACACTATAAACAAGTTATCTTGTCCGACGAACGGGGGACCGCGCTGGTTACTTCAATTTTTGCGATCCTAATCGGAACTCTTATTGGAGTGGCGCTGGCTTTTGGCGCCATTACGACATTGACGATCTCGGTCAATGAACGCGACACGACCGAGGCGTTTTATATTGCCGACGCCGGGTTGACTCACGCGGGTCAATTGATCAACAAAGCTAAAAAGAGCAGTTACAGCACGATTCTTTCAACCGGCGCAGATCCAACTCCGGGAACCGGTGACGAACTGAGCGCTCCGCCTGAAAGCGGACTTTGGACGACCGCCGAAAGTATTCCGGCCGGCAACAATTTCGGCGGTGGATTTTCGTTTGGATCGGGGAGATATTATGTTTCCGTTAGAAACGATACCGCGACCGGCGAGACGCCGACGACCGATAAGAACGGAATCCTGATCGTCACATCGACGGGCGTCGGACGCGACGGCGCCGCGGTAACATTAGAATCGGTGGTTAGAAGTATTGCCATTCAAATCCCGGGCCTAATCTCAAACGGCGACGCCAAATTCGCCTCTACGGTCAAGGTATTGGGCCCCTATGGAAAAATTCAAGTCAACGGTACTCCGCAGTTCACGGGCGGAACAAAGTGCGCGGAGGACAAATTTGAATTTACGAGCCCGCCCGTTGCGCTCGCCGGAATCTGGGTCGGGGCGGCTTGTGATGTCGTTCCCGTGGCCGGGACGACGCTGTTATTCAATCAGCCGCCGGTGGTCCCGCCGATAATAGATCTTACAAGATTGAAAAACGAATTTAAGCCGTTTGCTGATTTTGTTTTTAAGAATAACGGCCAAATATATCCTCAGACAAACGGTATTGAAAGAGCCACATCATTGTCTGCAGCGGAAAAGACCGCGCTCGGGCTCCACGAATGGACATACAATTCAACGCTGGCCGAATGGTCTCATAAGATAGACACCCGTCTGCCGGATGGAAACTACTATTTTTTAGATACTAATGTCGCTATCTCCAAGGGAGGAGATATCAGTAACCCGCCAAAAGTGACGATTTTATCCGAAGGCGGTATCACCCTAAACAATGAGATCGCGCTCCAGCCGAAATTACTTGGATACGCGATGGTTACCGCGAATGATCTTTCGATGTCGAGCAAATACAGTACGTCCTCCAATCCAGGGTTGGTATATGCATACGGGCAGATTACCTTTTCAAATACGACGACCATCGTGGGCGGAATGATTGCTGCGAATTTTTACAAGTCTGACGGAACATTTGGCCCCGACGCAAACGGACCGGGCGGCTTAAACCTGGTAAATGGAATACATGGAGCTGTTCAAGTTTCGGGTAATCTGACGATAATCACGTCAGACAATGGTTTCGTAAGGGGCTCAACCGTGCTCAGTTGGCGTGAGGTTCGAAACTAAACCGGATAATGAATAGGCGATCTGGAACCAACCCAAGTTGATAAGCGGCTATTTTTTGTAGGTCACCCGCCAGATCTTTTTACCGCCGTCATCGGCAATCAGCATCGAGCCGTCATCAAGCATTAAAAGCCCGACCGGCCTGCCCCAGACTTCCCTGCTGTCTTCATCAGGCAGCCATCCAGTAACAAAATCTTCATAGCCGCGGCCTTTTAACATTCCTTTTTCGTCGAAATCGATTCTAATAATTTTATAACCGGTTAGCTTCGCGCGATTCCATGATCCGTGAAATGCTACGAAGGCATCGCCGTAATACTCTTTTGGAAACATTTTCCCCGAGTTAAACACGATACCTAACGCAGCGGAATGTGACATTACGAGGACATCGGGCACGATCGCCTTGGCAATCAAATCGGGCCGATCGCCGTTGAGCCTCGGTTCGGGATTTTGGCCGATATACGAATACGGGAAACCGTAGAATCCGCCTTCTTTTACTGAGGTTACGAAATCCGGCACCAAATCATCGCCGAGTGCGTCACGTTCATTTACCGAGGTCCAAAGCTCGCCGGTAACGGGGTTGAAGTCCAGTCCGACTGGATTACGCAGACCGTCGGCAAAAACCTTATGACCGCTGCCGTCCGGATTGTAAACGTTAATCGCCGCTCTCCTTTGATCCGTTTCCGGCTCATAATTGCCGTTAGATCCGATCGAGACATATAGCTTTTTCCCATCCGGCGAGAACTTAATGTTGCGCGTCCAATGCTGGCGGTAGCCGCCCTGGGTGAGTTTGATTACTTCTTCGGGGCCGCCTTCGGCCCGGGATTGACCACTTTTATATTTAAAACGGACGACCGCGTCGGTATTCGCCACGTAGACCCAGTCTTTCCAAAACGCCATCCCAAAGGGCTGGCTTAGCTGATCGGAAAATACAAACCTCTCGTCAGCCACACCATCCTTATCATTATCACGTAGTACCATAACGCTGTTGGCCCGCGAATCGGCGACAAAGACATCACCGTTTGGTGCCAGCGCCATCCAGCGGGGGTATGTAAAACCTCCCTCGGCGAAGACATCAATTCTAAAACCCTCCGGCAACGTAAGCACGGCGTCGGCCGGTTGCTGAATAACCCTCGACGATACCCGTGCGCTTTCCGTGGCAAACGGTTTCGGCAGGCTTTCAGGGAGTATCAGATATTTAGGAGGTACCTTGAAGTGTTTTATCGCCGGTTTCGCGCTAAATTCGCCGATTGGCATAAAATCACTTGAATTCTGGCAGACGGCCGTCACCGGTACAAAAAGTGCCAGGAATAGTGTCTTCAGGCATTTATTGATAATTTTCATTTATGCTATTGTAGCGGCTATATGGCGGAAAATATTTTTCGATCGTTGTTAGAGAATACTCAAGAACCTCGTGAAAACTCAAGCCAAATCGGGGAATTCGGGGAACGCGTTGCCGCAGACTATTTACGAAGGCGGGGTTACCGGATGGTCGCTACAAACTTCAAGGTTCCGATTGGGAGAAACAGAAAAGGGGTCCAGGTGACCGGCGAAATCGATTTGATAGCACTTGATTGCGAAAAGCTTTGTTTCATTGAGGTCAAAACGCGAAGCTCGAATGACGCCTTCTCCCCTTTGTCGGCAGTTGATCTTCGCAAACAGCGCCAGATTATCCGGACATCCAGGGTTTACCTCAAGACCTTCGGGTTAAAGACCGAGTCACGTTTTGACGTGGTTAGCATTGTCCTAAATGGTAAAAGGGCCCCAACGGTCGAACTTCACAAAGGGTTTTGGAACGCGGAGAAATTCAAAAAACGATCCTGGTCGGGCGATTTCGCCGGTCGGTTTGGATAGATGTTCACGTCGAGTTTGAATTCAGAAATGCTGCCCGGCTTATTTTCAGGGTGATGATTTGGGGAGAAAATATGTTTCAAAAACTAATACTCATAGCCGTCTTGGCGTTACTAATCGGCCCGGCGATCGTCGCTGATACTATTTCCGCGCGGGAGCGGGATGGCGGACTTGATATTTCGGGTTCGTGGGAATTGGATGCAGACGCCGACGGTCAACCGGTTGCGATTAAGCTCAAGCTGGATCAGGAAGACGATGCCTTTTCGGGGACGGTGGTTTCGCACTTTGGTGGGGGAACGGTTGAAAACGGCAAAATAACGGATTTCGATATATCCGCCACACTCAAGGTCGAAATTCAGGGTCAGCCGATGGACCTAAAACTGACGGCAAAGGTTGAGGGCGACATAATGGACGGATTGATCGTAGGCGACATGATCCCACGCGTGACGTTCAAGGGTAAACGCAGCAACGCCGATTAGTTTGTGGCTCGGTAGTTAAACACTAACTTTCTTTGAACCCGATAAAATTTGGTTCGGGAATGAGTTTGACACCGAATATGTCTTTAACCCTTTCCTGAATCAGTTCTTTCAGGGTCACAATTTCGCTCGCAGTTGCTCCGCCGCGATTGGTAATGGCAAGCGAATGTTTGGTCGAGAGTCCGGCGTTGCCCTTTTTGAATCCCTTTTCGAATCCTGCCTTTTCTATCAGCCAAGCGGCCGGCACCTTGACTTGATTTTGATCAATTCGAAACATGGGCACAACCCCCAGGCCGGCATCAGTTGCCACACTCTCAATCTCCCGTAACCCGTCAATGGAGACTAACGGATTCTTAAAAAACGAACCGGCTGACTGCGCATCGTGCCCGCCTTGCCTGACAAGCATTCCTTTTTTCTCACGTATGCGGCAGACGGCCTGCCGGGTTTCGATAAGGGTAGGGGCCTTTCCCGGAAACTCTTCGATCAGATCCTTATAGACAATTTTGGGATTCCCCGCTTTGGTCAGCGCGTAGGTAACCGACAAGACAATATACCGGTCGGGTGCAGTTGAATTGAAAACACTCTTTCGATACCCAAATCCGCAATCGTCATTATCCATCGTACGAATTTTTCCGGTGATCCGGTCGAATACCCTCACCGAAACGATGGTTTCTGAAACTTCCTGGCCATAGGCTCCGACGTTCTGGATCGGCGTCCCTCCGATCAAGCCGGGTATTCCGCTGAGACATTCTATTCCGGCAAGGTTTCGTTTGACGCAAAACTCAACAAACTCGTCCCAGTCCTCCCCCGCCCGAGCCGTCACCGGTACCGTTTTGCCGTCTGCATTTCCGATCGAAATTCCGCGGGTAGCAATGTGCAGGACAAGCCCCTGATATCCGTCGTCAGAAATAAGAATGTTGCTTCCTCCGCCCAGGACGAAGAGATCCAGATTATTGGAATCCACAAACTCAATTGTTTCGACGATATCCTTTTCGGTTTCCGCCCTGACAAAAAAACGCGCCTTACCCCCGATTCTAAACGTGGTCAAATCAGCGAGCGGAACATCATAACTGAGTTTTATTTTACCCGGCATAAAAAATAGAAGCTAAGATATTAGCGTCTTAGCTTCTAAGTCACAAATCGGAAGTGATTCGATCTCGTTATATTTTTCCGGTTCGAAATAATGTCTCGAGCCGGTCGGCCATTTTTCTGTCTAGGCTTCTTATCTGCCGTTGTATCTTTCGTGCCTCGTTAATATCACCGTTACGGAATTCCGACTCAGATAGATAGAAAAGCCCCCAAACATTGTTACCCTCAGCTCGCACCACTTTTTTGAATTGCTGGATGGCGTCACGATATCTGCCGACCCGAAGATATGCAATTCCGAGTTCATTCATCACCGGAACCCAGTTTTTTTGAATGGAATCTGCTTTTTCGAGTGCTACAACTGCGTCGGAATGCTCACCCAGGTCATTCAACACAACCCCTAAATTGAGCAGCGCCGCAACAAAATTCGGATTATAGTTTATCGAATTGATAAGGGCCGGTTTTGCCAACCTTAAACTTTCATCAATCCTGCTTTTCGGATGGTTGTACGACTTGTCGTAAATCGCCCGTTGATAATACGCCCATCCCAGATTCGCATAACTGATCGCGTCCGGCTGCAGCGCAGCAGCCTTTTTGAAACTATCGATGGCGGGGTTCCACCGGTCTTTCTTTCCGAGGACAAACCCATAATTCGTAAATAATTCGGGATCAGTCGTAATTCTAGCGGTCGCGATCCGATAATTCGAAATCGCCAAATCGAGTTCGTTGGTCTGCCGGTAGGATTCGGCGATATTCGCAAAGCTCTCGTTATAGATCCTCTTCAGTTCATCTGTGGAATTGGTGTTATAACTGATCGCCTGCTTAAACGCCATTACGGATTCAGCAAAACGCTCCTGATTATAATAGCCAACCCCCAAGTCAAACCAGGCCGGCACATATTTCGCGTCTATCTGTGTTGCCCGTTCAAATTCCCTGATTGCCTCCGGTTCCCGGGTTAGCCGGTTTAAGACCGCACCAAGATAATAATGGGCATCGTCATTTGAATCATCAATTGAAATCGATTTGCGCAGCGCTGTTTCCGCTTCCGCGTCCCGCCCTTGTTTATACCTGATCAATCCGAGGAAGTATTGCGTCTCGGCAGTATCCGCACCGTCGGCAAGTGCTTCAGCTATATATTTTTCGGATTTGGCGATTTCGCCTTCCTGATAATAAAGGATGCCGAGCGGCGCTTTGACCTGGGTAAGCGTCGGGTCAATCGAAAGTGCCTTCAAATAATCGGCCATCGCCTCACTTTCTTTTTCCTGTTCGTCAAATACCTGTCCGCGTCCCGCATATGCCGATGAATTCTTCGGATCCAGCCGGATTGCTTCATCATAATAGCGTTGGGCTTTATCGAATTCATCCTCTTCCAGGGTCTCATCGCCTTTGCGCGTGTATACTTCACTAAGCCCAAGAACCGCATCTTTATTGTTCTTATCAAGCTGGACAGCCTCTTCATAGGCGAGAATTGCTTCGTCCACTTTATCGCGTTCCAATTGATACTCCGCAAGTCCGGCAAATACCTTTGAAGCGGCTTCGGGAGAAATTCGTTTTATCTCGATCTTTGCGAACTCCTCAGGAGTCACCTGATCGATATTTCTGCGATCACGATTTTTCTTCGCAACATCCTGTGACTGATTGACCACTCTTCGGCGGGTTGCATTTCGCTGCGATCTTGCCCGTTTTGCCTTTGATTTCCTTCTAGCGACAAACGAATTCTTTTTCGCTTTTCGAGAGCTTCGAAAAACAAAAACGCTCGAACCGCCCGTGATGCTCGAACTGGCAATCAGGTCCTGCCCCCTGACCGGCAAGCCAGCAATCATAATAGTCCATGTTATCAAGCACACAAGCGTTGCTTTCTGAAACTGCGATCTTAAAACCATAAATCCTCTTTTTCTGTATTAGCCCGGAAATTTGACTCCCATTATCTTATATTGCTTTGAATAATAGGCAAGGTAAATTCTACGATGCCTGTATAGTGATGAACGTTTTCCGTACTTTTTTTTGCCAATTTAAGGTCTTGCTATTCGCATTACTCTCGTTTAAATTAAGTTCTTACCAAACAAATGAATAGTCTTTATTCTTTTGTCAGTTTTCCGGGCCTTTTTTGGGGACTTCGGAATCCGTAACCCATATATCTAAAGGAGATTATTGCCGAAAATGAAAGCTTTTAGCACCGAGAATTTACGCAATTTGGCTATCATTGGACACGGCGACGCGGGTAAAACCCAGCTCGTAAGTTCAATTTTGTATGTCGCAGGAAAGACACCCCGTTGGGGCAAGGTTGACGACGGTACGACCATAACCGACCACGACGAGGATTCGATCGACAAGAAAATAAGCTTAAACAATAATTTCGCCTACCTGGAATACCAAGAGACAAAGATCAATATCATAGATTCGCCGGGCTATGCCGCGTTTGTGGCGCACGCCCGACCCGCATGCCGCGTCGCGGACTGCGCGCTGGTTGTAGTCGACGGCGTAAATGGAATAGAAGTTCAAACCGAAAGGACGTGGAATTATGCCAACGAATTTATTCTCCCGCGGTTTCTCGTGATCAACAAGCTCGATAAAGAACGCTCCGATTTTGCCCACGCGGTTGAAACCGCGACCGAATCGTTCGCTCGGTCGATTGTGCCCTTTACGGTGCCGATCGGTTCCGAAGAGAATTTCAAAGGTGTGGTCGATGTCGTGCACCTGAAAGCATATGAATTCGATGAAAAAGGAAAGGCAAAGGAAATAGACATTCCGGAGGAGGTAAGACCGCTTGTAGATTCAACAAGAGAGAAATTGATCGAAATCGTCGCCGAATCCGATGATGCGTTGCTCGAAAAATATTTTGAAGAGGGTACATTGGAAGATGAAGACGTAATACCCAACCTTTCCAGGGCAATCGCGAAAAGTAAATTATGTCCGGTATTTGCCGTTTCCTCCGAATCTTTGGTCGGACTTTCTATCCTGCTCGACCACGTTGTCGAGTTTGCCCCCAACCCCGCGACCCACGAAAAAGAGTTCGGTTATGCCGACTACGATATGAAGGGCGACAAGATTGAAAGAAAATATTCAAATGACGAACCATTTTCGGCCTACGTTTTTAGAACAATTGCCGATCCGTTTGCGGGCAGAATCAACGTTTTGAAGGTTGTCTCCGGCAAGATCAGCTCTGACGAGACGGTTTACAATTCGACCAGAGACGAAAACGAAAGACTCGGCGCCCTGCATGTGTTGCAGGGAAAAGAACTCGAAAAGGTTCCCAAAGCTCAGACCGGTGACATTATCGCTGTTGTGAAACTCAAAGAAACCCAAACGGGAGATACGTTGTGCGACAAGTCAAAACCGATCGTCTACCCGGAAGTAAAATATCGAGAGCCGGCGGTTGCTTTCGCAATCGAACCTAAATCACGGGCCGATGAGGATAAGATCAGTGTTGCCCTCCATAAGATTTTAGAAGAGGATCCCAGTTTGAAATTTGAGCGCGATGGTCAAACGAGCGAGTTCATATTAAGCGGGTCCGGCCAGCAGCACATCGAGACTGTGGTCGAAAAATTAAGAAAGCGGTACCAGGTAGAAGTGGAACTCCATCCTCCGAAGGTGCCTTACAAAGAAACGATTACCACAAAAACTGAGGTGCAGGGCAGGCATAAAAAGCAATCCGGCGGGCGCGGACAATTTGGCGACTGTAAGTGTATTTTCGAACCTCTGCCTCACGGCAAGGGTTTTGAGTTTGAGGATAAGATCTTCGGCGGTTCGATACCGCAGAATTTCCGTCCGGCCGTAGAAAAAGGAATTGTTGAAGCGGCTCAAACGGGCGCGATTGCGGGTTATCCCTTGGTGGACTTCAAGGTCACGCTTATCGACGGCAGTTATCATTCAGTCGATTCGGACGAACATTCCTTCAAGGCTGCCGGACGAAAGGCGTTTCGGAATGCGATGGATAAGGCGCGTCCGACCCTACTTGAGCCAATAATGGAAGTCGAGGTTTTTTGCCCCCAGGAAGTTTCCGGAGACATCATGGGAGATCTCAATCAGCGGCGCGGGCGCGTTGGCGGGATGGATATGCGCGGCAAGCAGCAGGTTATAAAAGCCACTGTCCCGCTGTCTGAAATGCTCGATTATCAAGGCCGTCTGAACTCTATGACTCAGGCACGCGGCAGTTATCACATGCAGTTTTCTCACTACGATCCGCTGCCGCATAATCTGCAGGGCAAAGTCATCGAGCAGGCCAAAGAAGAAGGCAGGATCCGTTCTCATGACGATGACGACTAGACCCGAAATTGATTAAGATTGAAATAAGAGCCGCTTTTCAGCGTTGCTCTTTTTATTGATGAGATGATCCGAAACGTTTGACGGTCTGCGTGTCGTAAAAAGGCTGGAATGTCAATGTTTTTGGTTGTGTTTCCCTTCACAGCCACAGTCGTTTCCGCACGGGCGTTTAAGAAAGAATGACGCGGCTCTTCGATATAAGGCGGCTCCCATAAAACACACTGCTGTCAGTATTATCAAAACGGCAATAGTCGTCTGCAGATCCATGCCAACCCCTAATGATCCAGCTTCTTCGTATCGAGCAAATCCTCAATCAGCTGCCGCCAGTCTTCGCGCTCCGGAATTCCGGGTTTTCGTTTCCCGAAGAAAAGCCCAATGTCCTTGTCAGACATATTAAATAATTCAAGGCTTGTAACTGCTCCGTCTTTTGTCGGTTTTCGGACTACGAAGGCAGAACCAATCTCAGCCTGGTCAATATGAAGATTAAAATCCTCGTCCATCACATTAAACCAGCCGCGAGCTTCGACCACGTTTTCAACCGGGCCGGTATGGATCTGAATAATTCCATCGTTGCCGACGAAGACCATGATCGGTATTTTCCGATCTCGTGCCGTTTCGAGAAGATACCGGTAACTATCCGGGGCGACTTCGACCGCGAATTTCTCATCGGCAAGCCGCAACGCCTGTTTTCTGCCAAGACCGAATTTCTTGAGCAGCGGGAAGAAATCGTGAGTGTCCTTTAAGTCTGCCCACGACTTATTGAGGCCCTCAACATCGATTTCCGAATCAGAAGAATCGGCCGGCTTTACGGGTTTTGGCGACACCTCAAGCCCGGGCGACTGTATGTCCGACTCATATTTTCGGACGAGTTTCTGATAAGCCTTAACGTCGCTGTGCTCAGTCAAATAGATCTTATGCACCGCGGAGCCGTCGATGTCAAAAATCTGTAAACTACGCAGCGGCCCCCGACGACCATCGACCGTCGCTGCGAACCCGAAATGCCAGCATCTGGTGAAAATCCGGAGATCGATGTCGGGATTTACAAAAAGCGCCATCCCGTGCGGAAGATCCGTTTGGGCATTACTGTAAACCCCCTTTCGCTCGTGAACGACCTGATCATTGCGTGTCAGTGCCATTACGCGCCCCAGCGGTTGGAGGTCACAAAGCAACGATTTGAAATCATTATTTAATCTCAAAACGCCGTTTCCAACGCCGGTCGCCAGCAATTCCCCCTCACTGACGCCGAGCTGCGCTGCCGCGTCCCGGATTCTGATACCGGGATTTTTCTTTTTAAGTTGCTGCCAGCGATATTTCAAACTATCCGCTGTCCGCTGGATGTCGTTCATTAGTTGGAATCTTGACTCGCTGTAATCCGATGTCCCCCGCTATTCATTAATCGTACTACAAAAGCGCGGTCCGGATTCCGATTATTTGATATCGACCGTACTTCCGAATATATACGAACGTCCGCGGGCCGGCGCAAATACAAACTGTTCATTAAAGAGCCTGTCAAAGATGTTTTTTATGCTGATGTTGAAACTCAACCGCATTCGCTCTCGCTTGACGATAAATCCGCCCCCAAGATCGCTGACGGCGTAACCGGGTTCCGCTCCGCCATTGACCGTAAGAAACGCCGGTGAAAGCCGTTCCTGTTTGTTTACGATCCGTGTCGTCCAATCAAGATAGTAATTATTCAGAAAATTTTGCCATCTTAGGTTGACTACCGTCTTTAACGGCGTAATGGTCGTTAACGGCTGATTCGACTCGAGGTCGTCGCCGCGAAGATACCCGATGTTCCCGCCGGGTGTCAAAAACCCCATACCAAGCTTAATTGGAACTTCTATCTCGGCCTCAAATCCCTGAATCCTGGCCCGTCCGATATTTACGGTCTGGTACAATCCGTTAAGAACCGTTACCGGTGTTCCGTTTATAATGCCAATCTGCTCGTTGGACAGCAGATTGCGGTAGGTATTGTTAAAATAAGTTGCAGAACCCGCGATCTTGGAATTCCGAAATCTCATTCCGACATCGATATTGGTTCCGCTCTCGGGCTCGAGGTTGGGATTTCCGACGACTAATCCTCCGATTGATCCGGGACCGGTAAAGAATCGCTCAAAGAGATTTGGAACACGAAACGAACGGCCAATTCTTCCCGAAGCGGTCAGTTCTTCCGTCAATTTGAATACAGCCCCAAAATCTCCGGTGGCGGCAAATTCACTGACGCTCAGACCGTCCGTAAGGCCCGTAAGGCCAAGCCCCTCAATCTGATCCTTGGTCAGCGGGATCGAGAATCCTTCGGTTGCCGTTGAATTTGAAAAAAAGCGTTCGACCCTCAATCCCCCGACAAACCGGATTCTATCTGATAGATCATACGTATCCTGTACGAATGCAGCGAAACTGCCGAAACTCGCATTTGGGACGCTGGGCGAAGTTTCGACACTACGCCGCAGCCCCGGCGGAAACGTCCGGAAGTCAGGTTGAATCTTTTCGTGGAACCGTCGATCAGAATTATGATCACGGAAGAAGCTGACCCCGGCCGTTACGAAATTTCTGAAACCGAGATTCCAGTCGGTCTGGATATCGAATCCGATACTGGCGGTATCGGTGATCGTTTCGCTGAATTCAAACTGTCCCGGAAAAAAAGGCGGGAACGCCGGCACGTCAAGAATATTTGTAAAATTCCTGTTCTGATTCTGGTAATAGAAACTACCGGTCAACCGCGACAAATATTTTGTGACGTCCCGCGTTTCATAACGTGTGCTGAATTTGTCCCGATCAGAAAATGGAAAGAAAGCGTTAAAAACGCCGACCAGCGACGGCACTCCGATATTCGCTGCTCTCCTTCTGTCATAACCGATTCGGAGGTCATTATTTTCGTCGAAGAAAAACCGCGAGTCGATTCGCGTGTTGCTTCCATGCGATTGTGAATTGAGGACTTCACCGGTCGCGGTCACGCCGTCGATCGTTCGATTTCCAAGATCGCCGGTGTAGTAATTGTCATACCGCTCCAGTGACTGTGCCGCTCGAAATGAAAAATACTTTCCGGATCCCGTTAACGCTAGATTGCCGCGTCTTCCTTTTTCGTTCGTGCTAAAAAACCCGTTGAACGTCGCACCGAGTCGGAATTCATCTGACGCGCTTCGGGGAGCGGTCTTTGTAATAATATTTATCGTACCGCCCAGCGCATCCGTTCCGTACAAAACCGAACCGCTGCCCCTGACTACCTCGAGAGTTTCGATTTGTTCCGTACCTACCAACCCGGCTTCAATTCCCGACTGGATTGTCGATGTCCGTCCGTTATTAAGCCTTTCACCATCAACTAGAATCAACACACGGTTACTGTCAAACCCCCTTATCCGCGGTCGAACCTGAAACGACCCTTCATTGACCGTCGAAACTCCCGGCAAACTGCGGAATGCATCACCTATCGTATTGATATTTTTGCGCTCAAGCTCTTCCCTTTCTACGACCGTGACTGTTACAGCGGTGTCCGCCGATGTCACCTGGGTGCGAGCTGCCGTGACGTTTACCTGTTCCGAAATATTTCCCACGGGTAAGACGATCGTGACCTCCGGCTCTTTGTTCAAACCAACTTCAATGATTTTTGAAACGGTGGAAAAACCGACTGCGTTTACGGTCAAATAAAACTTTCCGGCAACCAGGCCGTCAAACGCAAAACGGCCGTTCGAATCCGTTTGAGTTCGGAATTCTGAACCACTGGCCATGTTCCGCAAGGAAACTGTCGCATTCGTAATTCCGGCGTTTTCGATGTCATTGACTGACCCGTTTAGGGTATACCGTTTGGTTTGAGCAAAACCGCCGGCAGCCATAATTAACAGGAAGATAAGAAGAAAGGTCAATTTATTAATTTGTTTTGAGATTTGTATGATCAAGCTGTCACCTCTCGTTTAGTTTTTTGGGTCTGAACCGAGTTTCAATTTTCAACTATGTCTAAGATAGTATTAATTTTCGCTAATGACAAATACTCCGAATATTAGCCAAACTAATAATGATTGGGTTCGATTTTTTCAAAATGACCACTTCCATCCAAATTGTATAAGACGAGGACTGCTCGGATAGATTCCTCGCGTTCGATCGACGACAAACAAACGGTCAAATACATTCTTCGAAGAGACGAAAAAAGTAGAATTCCAATGCTCAACGCGATAATTTGCAGTTGCGTTAAAATATATTTGGCTGCCAATCCTGCCCCTTTGGCCGTTTTGGGTAGGCTCAGTTGTGTTCAAATCGTCCGAGAATTGGCTTCCGACAAACACATTTTCAAGAAATCCGTCGAACCTCTTGTAAGAAAACCCGAGTGAAGACGTGGCAGTATGTTTAGGCGCATAGGGAAGCCGATTTCCCGAAATCAAAACGGTCTCAAACCCCGGGATACTGCTGAAGCGCACGCTTTCAAAGGACGCCTTACCGAGAAATGCATATGCCGTTTGAAAATAGACATTGTAACCGGAGTCAAAGATGCGGTTCGAATCAAGACGGGTTGTAAACTCAACCCCTTGCTGCAATGTTTGACCGGCATTTGTTTGGGTCGAACCCACGCCTCCTGCGACCGAGGAAGGAATTATCTCGTTCTCGTAGTCGTTTCGGAAGAATGTCGCTTCAAACGATACAGCCTCAGACGGGCGGGCCCGAATGCCGACTTCATAATTCCAGCTTAATTCCGATTCGAGGTCGACTACGCCCCCGTTATTGGTCAAAATATCGGAAGTGCTCGGCGGAGCAAATCCCCTGTGGACACCTGCAAATATTGTGGTGTTATTAGATATGTTAAAAGCAAGACCGATCCCGGGAATGAGCTGGGTCAAACTCGTTTTTGCATCAGCGCCGTTCAGCAAATTCCTCCGCTGATAGGCGACGTTCTCAATTCTCAAACCCGGAGTAAACGAAAACCGCTTCCAAATAAATCTATTCAGTATAAACCCCGAAATCGCGCGCGTATCGCGGAGATTTCTTTCCGTAATTTCGCTTCCTTGTTCTCGGGCGTTGGGGGTAAATCCGTTCCAGGCCCTGCGGTCCTGCGTCTCATAGTGCAATCGAAACCCGACGTTAAGTTCATTTCGAATTTCACCCGCGTCAAACCAAACGTTGAACTTCGGCTCGACGCCGAATGTGCGAAAATCCCTGGGAGTACCCTGGTTGCCGCAAGTCGTGCTCAGGTCTTCGATGCCCAGGCAATCCGGATCCGAAAATAATCGATTTGGGCGCTGATCGGAGTTTGAAGACTGACGCCACCAGTCCCGTGAGAAATAACTCGTGTAAAATCCCGTCGACAGCGTTTTATTAGAGCCGAAAATGGCTGTGTGCGACACAGAGAGGCCCTCGCGAAAAAACTCCAAGTCATCGTTTAGAAAAGGATTCTGGCGGGGATTGGCGGCGTATTCGGCCTCCGTCAAACCTGAATAAGTAAGCTGTGAACTTTCATCGAAATGACTGTACTTAAATGTCAGGATGTTTTTACCGTCAAGCTGATGGATAATTTTAGAACTGAAATCATTGACACCCGACCGAAGATTCTCCCTTGACCCGAGACCCTGTTTTCGCGAGAAACTGATCACCATACCCGTGTCGCCAAATTGCCCACTGAACCGCGAACTGCCGTTAAAATAATCACGGTTTCCGCCGAGCACCTTAACCGAAACCACCGGTTTATCGGTTGGGGCCGGCGTAATGTAGTTAACGACACCGGCAACTGTCACCGGTCCGTACTCGATTTGACCGGAACCCTTTAACACTTCTATTGATTCAAACCGCTCGACGGGTGGATGATAATATGACGAATTATCCCCATATGGCGCGTAGGAAAGCGGAACTCCATCCTCAAGCAGCAAAACCTTGCGGGAACGCGTCGGATTGGATCCCCGAATCGAAATATTCGGCCTTAGCCCGAAGCCTTCTTCGTTACGAACGCTGACGCCCGCTACTTTTCGGAGCGCTTCGGAAAAATCAAACACGCGTGAATTCTCGAGTTCCTCTTTTTTTATCGTTTGGATCGAACCTGCAGTGCGTTCCAGCGCGCCCGGCGTGCCTGCCAAATGCCCGGCCATGATCGAGACGACCTCCGCAATTCTCCTAGGCTTTAGTATTATCTCGAGGCTTGCTGATTGATCCAAATCGACGACCCTCGAAGTTTGAGAGAAACCATCTGCTTTAACGGTTAAGGAATAGCTGCCCGAAACCAGGCCGCGCACTGAGAATTTCCCTCTTGTATCGGTGGCGACGGTAGACTCCTTGTTCGTGTTCTGATTCCGGATGTGCAGCGTCGCGCCGACGACCGATTCCCGATTCAGGTCAATTACGGTGCCGGAAATCTCCTGGCCGATCGATGCGCCGCACAGCGCAAATGAAACAAAAATAACGGCTGCAAGGTTTCTCATACTAATCCCACTTCCCAAAACTCTTATTGATGATGAAAATGAAAATCGTTTTCATTAGCAAATACTAGAATCGTATCGTGAATTTGTCAAGGTTGATTAAGAGTTGAGTTTCCGCCTGGAAGACGATGCGGCCGACTGCACTTAATTGCCGCCCGAAAGTATGTGTGCGGCGAGCAGCGGAAGGGTCAGTTCATGATGTCCGGTAATCGCAAATCCCTTCCCGGCTCCATCCGCTGTGGGCCTTTTTACGACATTTTGAATCGGCCGGTAGTGCTGGATAAAATCAAAATTTGCTGTCGTGATTCCGGCGATTTCATGTCCCAGATTGCGATTTACGGTTATAGCTTTTAAGAAAATCTCCGGAAGCGTCACGGCCGACCCAAAGTTAAGATAAACGCCGCCGGCATTCATCTTTCTGACAAGGCTGCAAAATAATTTGAAATCAGCGTGCGACCCTGCTCCAAGATCCGCGCCGTCAGCAGATGCGTGGAAATGGCCAATATCGGCGCCGATCGTCAGATGGCAGGTCACCGGAATTTTTCGCAAATATGCCTGACAAAGCAAAGAATGCCGGACGAATTCGGGATTCATTTCGAGGATTTCCCGCCCCATCGATTCACCGATCCCGATTCCGTCTGATTGTCCGCGTTTCGCCGCCTTGTTCAGCGCCTCCCCCGTTTCTTTGGCAGCACCGAAGTTTCCGGTCAATAAAGATGAGTCAACATCTTCGCTGGTAAATCCGACCAGGGCGATTTCCGTATCGTGGACCAGCACCGAACCATTTGTTGCGATGGCGGTCAAAAAGCCCTTTTTCATCAATTCAATCAGAATCGGCGAAAGTCCGGTTTTTACGACATGGCCGCCGATTCCCCAGATTATGGGTTTCTTGTCCCTTGCAGCATCTCTAATCGCTTCCGCTACGCTGCGGATCGACCGGACCGCCAATATATCCGGGAAACTGCCAAGAAAGTCTTTTAGCGAACCGTTTTCCGAAATCGGTTTGGCAAAATTTGAAACGGTAACTTTACTCGGGCGAGACCTGAGTTCGTACCGGGTTATTTTGTCAAACTCCGTGGGCTCGATATCTTCATATATTGACATTGGTTATGTTTCGATCGTAAAGGGACTAAAATTGGTATCACTATCATAGAAATCTTCATTTTCAACGCGTTTCAAAAACGAAACGATCCGATAAGTAAACGGTGTCGCCAGAACTTCCCAAAGGACTTTCAAAAAATAATTGCCGATCATCACACTGATTATTAAATTGTTCGACCAAATTCCAAAGAACGCGATCGGATAAAATACAATCGAATCTACCGCTTCGCCCGCAAACGTCGAACCGATCGTTCTCGTCCAAAGCCACTTCCCCGCCGTAAACACCTTCATTTTAGCGAGGACATATGAATTTGAAAATTCACCGAGCCAAAACGCCATTATAGAAGCCGCCACGATCCTGGGTGTCTGCCCAAAAATCATCTCTATGGCCGACTGCCTCAACGGATCCATTGTAGATGAAGAAGGGAGATAGGTAACTACGGCGGACATCAGGGCGGCGAAGATCATCGCCCCGAATCCCGCCCAAATGACCTTTCGCGACCGGGCGTATCCGTAGACTTCGGTCAAGATATCACCAAAAAGATAAGCGATCGGAAAAAACAGTATGCCCGCTCCGTAAACAAACTCGCCATAAAACGGAATCGTGACGTAGGAAACCTTGTGAACGCCGATCAGATTGCTGCACAGAACGACCGTGACAAATCCGGCCATTAGCAAATCATAATAGCGAAACTTTTTTAACTTTGAACCCATTGGTTTTTCCAATGTCCCTGCGATACTGCATCCCGTCCCAACTTATTTCGTTAACCGCTTTATACGCTCGGTGTAGGGCATTGGAAAGGTTAGTGGCAACCGAGGTTACAGATAATACGCGGCCGCCGGAGGTAATGAAATTTCCGTCCTTGTCGGTTGAAGTTCCTGAATGAAATACGACCGCATTTTCATGTTTCCGGCATTCATCGAGTCCGTAGATTACGTCTCCGCTACGCGGGTCTTTCGGATATCCGGCGGCGGCTAAAATCACACAAGCCGAACTTCCCTCGTTCCAAGCAATTATCGTCCTGTCGAGTGTTTGGTTCTCTATCGCCTCACAGATTTCAACGAAGTCACTCTCCAGATTCACGAGAATTGCCTGTGTTTCAGGATCACCAAATCGGACGTTATATTCAAGAACTTTGATTCCGTCGGAGGTCAGCATCAATCCCAAAAACAGAATTCCTTTAATCGGAAATCCTTCGCTGTTTGCTGCCAATAAGGTAGGCTCGATGATTTCCTCGGTGATTATTTCAATCTGCTGATTTGATAAAAGACCGGAATCCGTGATCGCTCCCATTCCGCCGGTGTTGGGACCGGTATCTCCTTCGCCGATGCGCTTATGATCCTGTGTCGGCGGCATTAGCTTAAAATCTCTTCCGTCGGTAAAAAGCAGGACCGAAACTTCCCTGCCGGTAAGGCATTCTTCAAGTACGATTTTCTCCGCGGCGGCCTGGTTAACCAATTCGCCGGAGGTAATTGAATGGATGGCGGCTATTGCTTCTTTCCGGTTTGACGCTACCACCACGCCTTTTCCGGCCGCGAGCCCATCCGCCTTCACGACTACCGGTGAATCTTTATTTCCGAATACTCCTGATCGAAGAATTCCGATGGCTTCATCTGCCGATACTGCGGTTTCGAAGGCTGCAGTTGGAATCGAGTTGCGCTTCATGAAGTCTTTGGCAAATGCCTTGCTCGATTCGAGCCGCGCGGCGTTCCTGGAAACACCGATGATCCGCAGTCCGCGACGATTGAATTCATCTACAATACCCAGGGCCAATGAAGTTTCGCCGCCGACAAATGTCAGGTCGATGCCGGATTCCTCCGCGAAATCCGCGAGGCCATCGATGTTAGTCGGGGAGATATCAACACATTCCGCGACCTGCGCAATTCCGGCATTACCTTTGGCACAAAATACCTTGACTTTCCGGCTGCTTCGAAGTATTGACCAGATGATTGCGTGTTCCCTTCCGCCGGATCCGACTACCAGTATTTTCATAGCGTCGATATTCATAGTTTTTATAACATTTTAAGAATTATAACCTCCTTAAAATTTGCATATATTAGATATTTAAAATGTAACAGGGCGACGTCTCCCACACCGTCGCCCTTATGGTCACAAGTCCTCACCCCTCGTGACCAAGTGTTCACCGGGGAGGTGAACATCTGTAGATTATGCACAATCTATTGTTAAATGCAACCAATGATTCAATTTAGCGATGGACATCGGATTTGGTCGGTAAGCCTGTCGATCTTTGCATTAGAAATTATTCGTCTTGGGCCGCAAATCCCTGTACAGAGTCGCGGTCAACACTTTTCAAATCAGAAAAGCCGACTATCAGCAATAGTGCCACAAGAGCAAGCGTGGCAAGAACATAGAGCATTGCTATTTGCTCAAGATAAATCAATATACCAATTACGACCGCTACTGCAAATAACCACACTAATGCATTGGTTCGACGGCTAAATCTGGGCTGTTTTTTTACCATTTGGCTATTTAATACTCCTTATTATGTATATGAATTTAACAATATATCTGAATTCCTATTCTATCTCTACTGTTCCGGGTATCTAATCGATAATTCGCAGCGGCAATTCACCGGCGCCGTTGTTTTGGTCGTCGTCCTGGATAACGGGAGGATTGGTACTTCGGGCATTCCGTCGTCCGGCGACCTCAACAATGTCGAGAGGCTTCAACAGTAAGTCTTCCGTTTTACCCGCGGCAATTTCGGTCAAATTCGCCTTAATAATTTCCGTTCCTCCCGCCCCCTTCCTGAATATCGTAATATCCTTTGCGTCGGCGCCTTTTGTGAGCCCTCCCGATGAAGAAATCGCACGGCTAACCGTAATTTCCGATCGAAGCGCGATTTTCGCAGGACGTTCGACCGCACCGATCACATAGACTGGTTCGGCCTCCCGGACCGTAATCAAATCGCCGTAATTGATCCTCGGATTGGCCTCTTTTATTCCACTCAGCAGATGGGAAATTGTTATATTTATCGTTGTGGAACCCGCCGAATTGCTCACGTTTAAAAACTTGCCTTCAGACTCGTTTTCATTTGCCACTGTGATCTGTTTCTCTCGAAGTTTGGCTTCAAACATCGTTGCACAGCTTAAACCGGTTTGCCGCAATATTTGAATTTCACCACTCGCCCTTTCGGTAATTCCTCCGGCGAGAATTATGAGCTCGTTCAGAAATACTTCACGCCTGATTTTAAAACGGTAGGGTCGTTCAATCGCGCCGAAAATCCTTGAAACCGCACGGTCGGAACGGTCAAGAATAGTAACGACAACCTTCGGGTTATTCAAAAACTTTCCGTAAGAAGCAGCAATTCTGTTTGCAACACTTGTTTCATCTTCGCAGATCGCGGATATTTGGTCGCCGGTAAACGGCAATCCGGCCAGGAATCCTTCGGGTGTGACTTTTCCACGCCAATCATACTCGACGCTTCCCAAAACATCGACATCAACCAGATCACCGAAATGAATCAATTCATCCGGGTCCTTTTGTTTTGGTTTAATCTCGCTGGACGATTGCTCATCCTTGACCCGGCGGGAAGGCTGCGACGACTCAGTTTTCCCTGCCTCTTTAACCACGGTTTGTGTAGAAGCGCCCGGCGGCAAAACTAATGAGACGATAACAATCCCAAAACTTAACACTTTTCTGGCGTTTGTCATCGCTATAACTACGAAGCCGTAAAATTGACAGGTGATTTGACCGATCGCTCCTCCACCGGACTGGTATCGTTCGAATGGGAATCGGAGTGTTCTATTCCGTCATCAGGTTTTGGAGCGTGATGTCGGTGTTTCCGGCGTTTAACCGTACCTGGGAGCGCAAATCCTGTAAAAATCCAGTTACAATTATCACAAAGCAGATTGTAACGAAATATTATCTTTGAGAACAAAGGCGTTGGGCGATAACCGGTTCGTATACGCCGGCTCGAACATCTGGGACATCTTTGACTAATCATTCTCGTTTTCCTCCAGATCGTCGGAGTGATTATCCCCGGAATCTCTCGCCGCGGATTCCTCTGCGCGATTTCTGAGGCTGACCATTTGATTGGTTATCGTTGACGCCAGTTTTTCAGTCCCCGTGTTCTTCATATCTTCCCGCGCCAGAAGGTGCAGCGCTTCCTTATAGTTCTTGATTGCTGAACGGTAGTCTCTTGCTTCCGCCGCCTGTTCCGCAACCTCGATCGAAAGTTTAACCCGGGCGGTCGCGATTACTTCCTTTATCACATCCGCTGATTCAAGCAATCTAATTTCGCCCGGGTAAAACTGTAATGCTGTATTCAGCACATTTAACGCTTTTTCCGAATTTTCAATTTTCTCGGCAATTGTATCATGAACATGGGCTTCCTGTGTATAGAACCCGGATTCGACAGCAGCCCAGGTTAACAGATGGTATTTGTGCAATTCCTTTACTCTTCGCCGCCCTTTCCTTATGGCTCCCAGTCGGGTTGAACCGATCCTGATCGATTCGAGCTCCCGTCCCGTAAGTCGTAAATATTCCTCGCAAACTTCAAAAACTTCAAGATGCGCGTCAGGCAGCTGGCGAAGTGTACGCGCAGCGTCGGATTTTCTTTCGATGTCTCGAAGAAACACAGAATTTCGCTTTAACGTAAGCTTATTGTTCGGTTGAGGATGGCGCTTAACGGCATGATTCAGATTGCTGTCCAAACGTCGCTTCGCGATGAGGTAACGGTTCATTGCATTTCGCAATATAATCTCACGAAGCAAAACGATCGCAATCAGCAATGCGCTTGAAAAAATCCCGGCGGGTATCCAAGGAGTTCCGCCGCGGGGATCCTGCAAGAACCACCAGACTATAAAAAATGCCGCAATTACGACACCTACAGCAAGGAAATAATAACTTACGGCGGGCAGCCAAAACGGTTTTTTATAGTAAACCGGATTTCGGTTCCGGGAGGTGATGTATTTGTTCTTTACGTTCGCGCTAACAGGCCTCTTATTCAATTCGCCTCCCAATCGGGGTGTTCCATTTAAATTGAAAATTTCGTGTCGTCTGAATCAAAACATTTGCGGGGCCAACCACCTCGTAATATCGCGTTTTTTGCACGCTATGTCAATGGTTATATGGTGCATATGAATGAGCGTTTCCGTTTAAGAAGGAAAAATGAATCCCGAAGACCATCCAATCCGGAATTGGAAATAGCGGAAATAATTAGAATACTACAGGCGATTTTTCAATTTTGCGAAAGAGTTTAGCTAGGTATGGGAATAAACGGAATCACCATTCGTAAACCCTGCCGACTTTGAGAATCTTGAGATTCTCAATTCCGAGTTTATCTAATTCGTCATGTACTTCGTCACAATACATAGGCTTTACGTTAATCACATAAATCGGGCAGTCTGAGAGTTTGAATCGTTCGAGTTCGCGTTTTAACCGTGAAGGCGTCAAGTGATGTGAACTTTCGGCAAGTTCATTCAACCGGTTTGGAAATGCGCATTCAATGAGAAGCGCGTTAAGTGACACTTCGGAATTGACGTGATTCCAGAACTCTTCCATTTCCGCGGTGTCGCCTGTTATTGCGAATTTCGTTCTTGCGTCTGAAACGATGAACCCGACAGCCGGGACCTTGTGATTCACGCTGACCGGCTTAAACGTAAGGTGCTCGACGCGAAACTCCTCTTCAATGGCGATCGGGCAATAACTCACAACCGGGCCGTTCTCATTCTCAAGCTCTGCAAAATCGGGATAAACCTTCCAGTTGAAAATGTCTTTTTTCAATATTTTGATCACTTCCGGTGTAGCGTATATTTCAACCGGTTTATCGATGCTGGAAAACAAATCGTCGATAAAAAGCGGTAGCCCCGCAATGTGGTCGATATGCGCATGGGTCAGAACCACGTCGCGGATTTGTTCCTTTTGACTCCGGGTCGTAGACATCGCAAGGCTTCCCGCATCGATTGTCACGCAGTCATCTATGACAAAGCACGAGAGGTGCTGCTTACCGGTTACTTGACCGTTGTCAATTGTGCTGGGAAGAAGTTGAAATCTCATAACTCGTCAAATGCTAACGGGCGCAGGTTTGGGCCCTGCCGCCGTCAATTTCATAGGTTGCACCCGTTATCCACGAGGCCTTCTCCGAAGCGAGGAAATAGATCAGATCGGCAACTTCCTCCGGTTTTCCGGGCCGTCCAAGCGGATGGGTATTTTTTGAGTTTTCGAGAAACTGCTCATACCCGGCATCATCCATTCCGCCGCGAGTGTGAAGATTTGTCACTACAACGCCGGGATTTACGGCGTTAACGCGAATTTTCTTAGGAGCAAGTTCAAGCGCCGAACAACGAGTCAATTGGTCAATACCGGCTTTTGAAACGCAGTAGGCCAATACGTTTGGAAATGATCTTGGGCCCGCCACGCTCGATACATTTACGATATTTCCCTGACTGTTTGCGAGGTATGGGACGCATTTGGTCATCATATAAAAAACCGAACGAAGATTTATCTTCATCGTATAATCCCAATCCTCCAAATCAGTGTCGGTTATCGATCCGTTTGTTATTATACCGGCCGAATTGATCAGGACGTCAATCCGTTTGAATTTTCTATCGACCGCCCGAATAAGCCGGTCGATCTCGACCGTATCGCTGATGTCCGCAATATGCTGAGTAATTCTTCCCGGCTCCGAAAAATCTTCTGACAGTCTTTTAAGACCGGATTTATTGCGCCCGACCGCGATGACGTGCGAACCAGCATTTAAGAACGTTATGGAAGTGGCGTATCCTATCCCCGAACTGGCACCGGTCACGATCACGATTTTATCCTGCATAGAATTCTGACGCACGTAAGCGTGTATTTTGCCCAGCCGCAAAAAGCAGAATGATAATGTCTTACCCTTTTTTTTACAAACTAAAAGAAAAACGACAGCCAAAAGACCGGCTGTCGAAACTCTCTGAATCCTGGATTATTTACATTAACGAGGCTAATCAGATTAAAGGCCTAAACGCTATCCGTCTGCGGCCGGCCCTGAAACAGGCTTTCGATGGCTTGCTTCGTTTCCCCGCATTTCCGTTTCTGAAATTCGGTGACCCAGCTTGATACGTTGTAAACCATTTTCCGGGCCGCCTCCTGTTTGACGCGTGATTCGTTCTTAACAACCTTTTTTACCGTTTTAAGATTCCTTTTTCTGATGATCTTTATCTTTGCATTATTTCTCATGTTTGATTCCTCATCTATGTATGTATGAATTTATTTATTTAAAGTATTATTGGTTTGTCTAACCTATCGATTCCGAGGTTCCAAATAATCACTGTACTTTTAGCTTCCTGGTTTAATGACGGAGTTTGAAATTGGTTTTGCAGTGTCGTCGATAAAATTCGCATTCTGCAAAAATTTTGCCGTTAATTTGCGACTTGCCAAAAATCCGTACGTCAAACCGCCGCCGGTTGTTTCGAAACAATTTTGAGCCGCACCTCATCAAACCGATCCCTTTCAATAAGAACGGCCTTCAATTCGAATCTTGCGAATCTACGGCATATTTGTTGCCTCATATTTGAGTTGATGACTCTAACCGACTTGTTAATCATCTATTTGGCCTGTGGAACTCCATTTTCTGCCCATTTTCTGATCCATCGTGATCAACGCAGGGATGGACTATCGATCGCTTACGGTTTTTTGGTCACCGCTGTTTGGCCGGTTTACGCCCTCGTTTTTCTCGACGAGCCAACTTCAGATTCGGCACGGCTTACTTATCAATTCGCAAACGGCGAAGATTCGGATTTAAACGAATCAAAATCAACTATTTTTGTAACTAACGATGCCAATAAATTTCTTTCCTATATCGAATCTCCGGCCAAGGTGTTCGAGTTTCGGGAAGTTGTTGACAGATATGCCGGTTTGACATCTGCGGTTTTTGAATGGAGCAGCGGTGAGAACGTGAACGGTTACGAAATCTACAAGGTTTCGAATCACCCCAAAGCCGAACTTGGAGCTATTTGCCTTAACCGTCGCAACTTAAACAGGGTTCTTTCTCATCAAAAACTGGCTCGCGAAGATTTTTTATCGATGTTGTGGTTTTTGGCCCATGCCTCGGGGAATCCCGAGACGATCGAAGATGATGCCGTAAGATTTGTTGATCGTTTGGGTGATAAAGATGCTCATACGGCGATCAAGAGCCTGTTCATCGAATTTCGGGAAAAACCCGCGAGCGTGATGTCAGATTTAGGAATGACCCATTATGGAACCTCGAAAATATAGCTACGCCTTCAATTCCGGCGACAAGCCGGCCGATCAAAGCAATACCCGCGACAGCGTGCTTACAAGAAGAAGGTTAGATTCTTTAATTGCCGCGAACGCCGAATTCGATCACCGCCGCGGTCTTTATAAAACGGTGAAGGAAGAGTTTGAGGCGTCGATGATGAACCACCCGCTTTCACCCGAGGCTGTTTTTTCTTATTTTGGCTTGATGCTGGGAATCTTTCCGCCGGCCGCAATCTTCCTCAAAACGATTTCTTCGGCCGGTGATTTCAGACGAGAAGATGCCTGGGTAATCGCCCTTATGATACTGGTCAATTTCGTTTCGGCGGCAGTCGGCTTCGTGACCGGTAAGCTGGTCGGAAAAGTGGTAGTCCGCGCCGAACGGTATCCATGGTGGGCTGCTCTGTTTTTGATGCCTTTTATCGGCCTTGGATGGGGAGTCGCAACCGGAGGCTCGGCGGGGGTTTTTGTTTTCATTGTGGGAGCGATTTTCGGCGCGTTAATGGGCGGAGTTGTCGGGGCCGCCGCGCTCCCGGTTTTCGCCTTATTCCACTTGATCTTAAAACGCGGAGATAAAATGGAACGCAGCCATTTCCTGCCAATCGCGCTTGGCATAACCCTTGCCATCTGTGGCTTTATCTTCGGATACCCCTCGTAAGCGGCGATTTGAAGCCCTAAACCGCTCGGCAAACCGACTTGTTACATAAAATTCACCGGCCTGTAACACTTCTGTAACAGGTTTTTACGTACAATGCGTTAATGATTAAGAAAATATCCATCGTCACTCTGCTAATATGTTTCTCATCCCAGTTTGCATCGGCCCAAGCTGATGATAGTGACACGCAATTATGGAACGAAACGACCTTGGAGTTCCCGTTGGATGCGGACAACAAGAACATCAGCGGGATCATTATCGGCAACCTCCGCGTCACAGATAACATCAGCGATCTATCCGACAAGAGAATTGGGTTCGCGGTAAAGCTCAAAGCGGGAAAAAACCTGACGATTCAACCGAGTTATGTCTTCCGGCTGCAGACCTCTTCAGGCCCAAACCGGTATGAACATCGGATGCGGCTCGATATCACTCCCAAGAAAGACTTTGACAAACTTTCTATTGAAAACAGGAGCAGGTTTGAGCATCGAATTAAAACAGCCGGGCGGGACGACGATACGTTTTACCGGAATCGGACAAAAATCAAGATTCCCGTCAAGCGTAAGGATCAGACGCTTTTTACGCCATTCGTTTCAAATGATACATATTTCGATATCCAAAATCCCAGGGTCCATCGTAATGATTCGGTCGGGGGAATAAGCAGAAAATTCAGTGATTCGTTTACCGCGGACTTTTTTTATCAGTATCGTCGAAATTTCCAGTCAGGAACAAAACATATCAACATAGCAGGTATAAATCTCAAGTTTTCAATCGATTGATTTCCCCGGCATTTGAAGTAATGTCGATCTATTGGGAACAGTCGAAAACACCGATATGCCTGACACCTCGTGTCAGTAACTTCGTTGTGCCCGCTGCCCGCCGTTTACACCCACTGACTTAGCAATAGCGAAAGGAATTTTGGTCGTCTACATCCCGCTTCGATCGTGAAATTGCGGTCGTCTGCTAAACTGTCAAGATAGCAACTGATCGGATAGACGGCTAAAAATATGTTGGTGATCCTTCATCTATTTTCATTGTTTTTGCTTGTATTCCTGGGCTTCTACATATTTGTTGCAGACCCGAGAAGTCGGGCCAACCAGACATTCGCGGCGTTTATCTCATTCCTCGCGCTTTGGGCGACAAAAGATCTCATATTCTGGAATTTCGAGGACCGACTTTTTGTTTGGGATTATTGGGCATCAGCGAGTTTTGTCATCGCCCTCCTGATGCAGTGTGCGCTGGTTATTTTTGCCTGGGTCTTTCCTGAGGACAAGCCCATTTCGGGAGCGAAGGCGGCGACGCTCTTCGCACCCGGATTGATCCTGATACCGGCCGCGCTTTTCGGCTTGTTATGGCGGAAAGTTGGTTTTGACAGCGGCGGGTTTGTCATTGAGAATACGCCGCTTGCGTACGGGTTCGTGATTTATGTATACATTGTCTTTGGTTACGGGGCATTTATACTCTTTCGAAAGTACACGAAGTATCGCGGTACTCAACGGGGACAGCAGGTCGGTGCCATCCTTTGCGGTCTGTTTATTACCGGCCTGTTAAAAACTCTCGCTAACATCGTTCTTCCATTTTTCGGCATATATGACTTTTTGGCCTACAGCACGATTCTGGTTTTACCCGGGGTCTTGATATACGCCTATGCGATTTCGAATTTTAAGCTATTCTCTTTTCAATCGGCGCTCGATCAATTTCGGCTCTTTCCAATAACCTATAAAGTTGCCCTCAGCATCGCTTCGGTTGCGGTACTGAGCTTCACTTTTTTTCAAATTCCGATCGTCGTCTGGGCTTTCAGCGACGGAACGGGTTTTGAAGCGTGGAGGCGATATCTAGTATTTAGTTTGATCTCGGCACTCGTGCCAAATCTCTTGCTCGTACTATTGATTGTCCGCTCGATATCACGGCCGCTCCAAAGAATCACGCTGGCCGCCGTCAAGGTAGCTGACGGTGAATACGGAACGGAAGTTGACTCAAGAAACAGCAATGACGAAATCGGGCTGCTTGCCGAGTCATTTAACGCGATGAGCCGAAAAATGGCAGCCGATATTGAACACCTTAAACAACTTAATGAACAGTTGATCCGAACAGAAAAACTTGCTGCGATGGGCACATTGTCCGCCGGCGTCGCTCACGAAATAAATAATCCCCTGGCCTCAATATCGTCGCTAATTCAAATGCTCCGAAAAAACGATAATCTGGATTCCAATGCTAACGACAAATTGAAGCTGATCGCTTCTCAGATATCCCGGATAAAGAGCGTTACCGGGGACATGATGGATTTCGGGCGTATCCAGGGGGCGGTCAAATCGCCGGTCAGCATAAACGCGATCATCGAATCCAGTCTCAGGCTGGCAAGTTTTGACAAATCGTTTCGAAAGCTGGAAATAACAAAGTACTTGGCAGATGATCTTCCGGATATTTATGGAGACTCGGATCAGCTGCAGCAGGTATTTCTCAATTTTCTCCTGAACGCCCGGGATGCAATGCCCGATGGCGGACCGCTCCAAATAAGTACCAGGGTCAAGGACGATTCGGTGATTATCGACATTGCCGACCGGGGAGAAGGAATCGGAAAAGACGACCTAAAGAAAATCTTTGATCCCTTTTTTACGACAAAGACGACGGGCAAGGGCACCGGTCTCGGTTTGGCCGTCTGTTACGGAATTGTCACGGCCCACGACGGAAAAATCGAAGCCTCAAGCGATTACAGAAACGGAACTTCATTTTTGATAACACTGCCTATAAAGAGTGCAGCCGGCGTTAATTCGATGATTGACCCCTCATGACTCGTAGAACAATAAGAAGTCTCTTAACAAAAAAATGTGGAGACCGCGTCAACGCCCTCCACATCATTTGACATATTTTTTTAGGTTACCTGACGTAATATCTGCGATTATTTCGAACATAGAATTTACGTCCCTTCGAGCGGTAATACCGTCTCCCGTTTCGGGTGTAAAGATATGTTGCGCCGCCACCGGCTGCAGCACCGATAATGGCACCGGTCCGTCCACCCGTCCATGCGCCTATTCCCGTACCGAGAAGTGTCCCGCCTGCGATTTTAGCAACCCGCCGGGTCCTACTGTTGTAGTGTCGCCTTTTAGTGCCCTTGCGGCTGGAGGCGTAAAGCAGTCCAGCACCGGCGCCGATCGCGGCTCCGTTCCGTCCGCGTCCGATCAATGCACCTGCCGCCGTGCTGCCGGCAACAATTGCAATGTTTGTCATAAGTCCGCGGTTTTTCTTCTTCTTACGCCTTGTCTGGGCGGAAGATTCGATTGCAAAAGTAGTCAATGCAAAGATAAACAATATCGTAAGTATCGCTATTTTTTTCATAAAAATTACCCCTTATTCACAAATCTTAACACAGAGTTGAATATTTAAAAACGCGTTCGCGAATTGTCTAACTCAACCAGCGTGCCAGACTGCCGAAATTGGATATCCCTCATAATAAACCATTTGTTTTCTGCGATTTGTGCCACTTGTACCGATTTGCAGATTACGGGTCGCGGATTTCCCGCATACGATTTCGTATTCAATTCTTGACATTGATACTATATCGTTGCACTTTATCAAAAATGCAATTCATTCAACATCAGGTCGAGGAAACCAAATGAAAAAATACGCCTGTAGCTTTCTATTGATGCTTTTGTTGATCCTTTCCGCTCGCGGGCAGGAAATGCGGACCGCATACATCGGAGCAAAAATAATACCGATTGTCGGAAACCCGATTGAAAACGGTTATCTCCTTGTTCACAAGGGTAAAATAATCTCTCTCGGAAATGCCGCAGGTATCGTCTTTACAGCCGACACAATTCAGGTTGATGTGAAAGGCAAAGTTATTATGCCCGGCCTTGTCGACACACACAGCCATATCGGGGAGGTCTCCGGTGCGGACAGCTCGGAACCGATCCAGCCCGAAGTTCGAACCCTCGACTCGATTAACGCGCGCGCTGCAAGCATTCAAAGGGCCCAGGCCGGCGGCATCACCACCGCCAACATTATGCCCGGTTCGGGCCATCTGGATAGCGGACAAACCCTTTACGTAAAGCTGCGCGATGATGCAAATAAAATCGAGGATTTGCTGATTTACGATAAATCCGGCAATTATATGGGCGGAATAAAATTTGCGAACGGAACAAACAGCCTTCGCGGCACCGGCAAATTCCCCGGAACACGTGCAAAGTCAGCGGCGCTTGTCCGCCAGCAATTTGTCAAGGCGCGAGAATATCAGGAGAAAATTAAAAATGCGGCCGGAGACAAGACCAAACTACCGCCTCGCGACCTGGCAATGGAGACGTTGGTTGAAGTGTTGGAAGGAAAACGCGTGATTCATCATCACACCCACCGTCACGACGATATCTTGACCGTTCTCAGGCTTAAGAAGGAGTTCGGTTTTCGTTTGGTGCTCCAGCATGTTTCCGAAGCCTGGAAGGTTGCCGACGAAATTGCAGCTGCCAAGGTTCCGGCATCGATTATTATGATTGATTCGCCCGGAGGAAAACTCGAAACGACCGATATTAAATGGGAAAACGGCGCCGCGCTGGAAAAGGCTGGAGCCCTGGTAGGATTTCATACGGATGACTACATCACCGATTCTCGTTTGTTTTTGCGGTCCGCGGGATTTGGCGTGAGGTCAGGCATGACCCGCGAGAAGGCTTTATATGCGATGACGATGGCGAATGCCGTGATGCTCGATATGGGTGATCGGATCGGTTCCCTCGAAGCCGGAAAGGATGCTGACTTTATAGTGCTTTCCGGTGATCCGTTGAGCGTTTATACAAATGTCGAAAAATCGTTTGTCGATGGGAAAAAGGTATTTGACCGAAGTGATCCGAAAGATTATCTGATAGCGGTTGGAGGCTTTGGCGCCTCAAATGACCGGCTTATTCACATCGATTGCTTTGACGGTGATCTTGGAGGATACGAATAATGAAAACTGAATTCAACAATAACCGTTTTCTCTGGTTGGCATTTCTGCTGACTTCACTCTGCAGCGTGACCTCCGTAACCGCCCAAATCGCCGTCAGGGGCGAAACTGTTTACACGATGAATGGCCAACCGATTAAGAATGGGGTCATTCTTTCAAACAATGGGAAGATTACGGCCATCGGTCCGGCGGCGGCGATCAGCATTCCTTCAGGTTACAAAGTGGTTTCGGCCAAAGTCGTGACCCCCGGTTTAATCGATGCCCATACAGTTATCGGATTGGCGGGATACCTTAATCAGCCCCACGATCAAATGCAGGTTGAAAACTCATCCCCGATGCAGGCCGATCTCCGGGCGATCGACGCATATAACGCGGAGGAAGAACTGATCAACTGGGTGTGGAGCCTGGGAATAACGACGATCCATACCGGCCATGCTCCGGCAGCATTGATCTCCGGACAAACAATGGTCGCCAAAACAGCCGGCAAGAACGTCGATCAGGCAACGGTTACTCCCCTTGCCATGATTGCCGTGACCATCGGTCAGGGCGGACTCGTGAGCGGAGGAAAATCACCCGGGTCAAGCGCCAAGGCGGCGGCAATGTTGAGGGGGATATTGATCAAGGCGCAAAATTACCCAAGTAAGAAGGATACTCCGCGGGATCTGGAACTCGAAATTTTAAAAAAGGTGATCGACCGTGAAATTCCCCTGCTGGTTACGGCGCACCGGTCGCGCGATATAATGACGGCGCTTCGGATTGCCAAGGAGTTTAACATCAGGATCGTCCTGGACGGAGTTTCGGAGGCTCCGCTGGTGATTGATGAAATAAAGGCTTCGGGGTTTCCCGTCATCGTTCACCCGACCATGTACCGGGCGGGCGGTGAAACCGAGAGCCTGTCAATGGAGACGGCGTCAAAACTGACCAGAGCCGGTATTCCGGTTGCCCTTCAAAGCGGCTATGAAACCTATGTGCCGAAAACCCGTGTGGTCCTTTTTGAAGCGGCGCAAACCGTGGCCTACGGTATGAAGTTCGAGGAAGCGCTGGCGACAATCACGGTTAACGCTGCAAAAGTGCTTGGGCTCGAGAATCGAATCGGTTCCCTCGCCGTCGGCAAGGATGCGGATATCGCGCTGTTTGACGGGGATCCCTTTGAATATACGACTCATTGCGTCGGTACGATCATCAACGGAAAGGTTGTCAGCGAAATTGTCAGATAAAACCCGCGGCCAGAGACCTGACCCGTTTCGCCCTGGATTGTTGGCCCGGAGTTCACCCCGGTGAATCGACTGATCTTTTTCCTGAAAAATAGTCACCGGAATGATCTGCACGGCTTTCGATCGATCTCCTTAACAACCTCGAGCGCAAAGAGATAGCTTTCAAAAACGGCCGACGGATTGACGGCGCCGGTGACATCGTTTTTTCCGTGGAGATAATCACGCCAGTTTTCGTCAAGCCCGGAAAATGTAACGGCCGGAATACCGGCATCCCGGAATGCTTGTGAATCAGAGCTTGCTCCCGGATATTCCTTAACCGCGAAATCGACCCCGCGGCGGCTGGCAATCTTACCGGCAATTTCGATCAGCGATCGGTCGGAAATTGATTCCAAAGCCCAGATTTCTGTGAAGCCGAAGCTGTCAAGATTGACCATGGCGCAATACTTCTCCGGTGATTGACGTTGAATTGCGTCCGCCATCGCTTTTGAACCCAGCAGGCCGATCTCCTCCTTTCCAAAAGCCACGAATTTTAATGTTTTGTGATTGTTCGATTTCTTAAATGCCTCAAGGAGATTGGCCAAGATTACGACACCCGTCCAGTTATCAATTGCGCCGCAGCCAAGCGTCGTTTTGTCGTAGTGGGCTCCGATGACAATCGTTTCGTCAGATTCTCCTTTTACGGTGGCAACTACGTTGTAGACATTTCCGAACCGTTCGATCGCGATGTCGTTTAGCGCGCCTGACTTATCAAACAATTCCTTGGTTGTTCTGAGTCGCAAGGCGTTATCGCATTCAACCGCTTTTATCTGATTTTCAATTCGCTGACGAACGGTCAAATCCGTTTCGTCGATACCAAAAATTCTGCAACCGCAAACCAGGGCAGTCAATATGATACCGAAAGATAGATTTCGAAAAAGGATTCTCATTATCAATAATATTTATCGTCGAACTAATTAGGATACTTTTAAGACGAAGCAACCTATGTTTCGTCTTTGTGTGCGGTGACGCCGCCGATAAGTTCTACTGCATGGGGCAGCACTTCTTTGATCACGGCAAAACACTCTCTGACCGCTTTTGGAGACCCGGGAAGGTTAATAATCAATGTTTTGTTGCGAATACCCGAAACTCCCCGTGAGAGCATCGCGAACTTTGTGCTGGCGGCCGTTTCAAATCTCATCGCTTCAGCGATTCCCGGAGCTTCCCGTTCGATGACCGAGAGAGTGGCCTCAGGGGTGTTGTCGCGATCGGAAAAACCGGTCCCGCCGGTCGTCAGAATCAGATTTACATCCTCATTTTCCGTCAATGAGTAAAGCGTTTGGCGCAATTCTTCAAACTCGTCTGAGACGATAAGCCGGTCGATTACATTGGCCCCGAGACCTTTCAGTAGTTCGACGAGCGACGCCCCGGAAATATCGTCGGACTGCTTGCGGGTATCACTGACTGTTACCACGATCGCGTTTAGATTAATACTCATCGCTTTTTTGGTTCCGATCACAGTATTACGTTTTTCAAACGTGAAGCCGGTAATACTCTTTTAGCCAACAGCGGTTCATAACCACCAACAACCCGGCCTTTTCGGCCCGCTCTGCAGCCGCCTGATCTACGACGCCTTCCTGAAGCCAAACTGCCCTGGCACCGATTCCGATCGATGAGTCGACCGCTTCGCCTGCAAACTCAGATCGCCTGAATATGTCTACCAATTCGATCCGCTCCGGAACTTGAGTCAGGTTTTGGTAAGCCTTTTCCCCCAAAACCTCCGTTTCATTCGGGTTGACCGGTACTACGCGGTATCCTTTTTCCTTCATAAACGCCGCAACCCCGTTTGAAGGTCGGGTGCTAGTCGACGAAAGTCCGACAACAGCAATCGTCCGGCATTCCCCTAAAATACGTTTGATTGTTTCTTCAGCATTAATCATGGATTATTCTACCGCCGACTCCAGCCTTTCAATATCCCTCACCCTCTTGCCGTAAACCACACTTGCCATTACGCCGACGACAACCAAAAGCATTCCCATAAATGTAAACAGACCCAATTCTTCGCCGTAAACGATCCAGCCGATCGAAATCGCGTAGACCAAGCCCGAGTATACGATGATCGCTACACTGGCGGCTTTTTCACGGCTGAAGGCGTTTGTCAGAAAAACCTGCCCGAGCTGTGAAAAGACGCCGACCAGAAGTAAATAAACCCATTCTAAACCGACCGGGGTCCGCCAAACGAAAAACAATGCCGGAATGCTTACAATCAACCCGATTATTTGAAAGTATAGAATTATAACAAGCGGGTGTTCGGAATCTCTCAGCTTTCTGACAAAATTATACGCGACTCCCGAACCGAACGCGGCAATGATTCCGATTACCAGGTAGGATAACGAGACCCGCGCATCGAAATTCTTGATCAGGAGCACCCCGCTAAACGCAATCGCATAAAATGCCCATTGCAGAATCTTGACGCTTTCTTTCAGAAAAAAGATGGCGATAAAGGCCGTAAATATCGGCGACAAGTATTGAATCGTGGTGGCGGAAGCGAGCGGAATGTTTTGAAGGGTAACGAAAAATAAGATCAGCGCCGCCGTCCCGGCGATGCCCCTGTAAATCAAAAACGGCTTGTTATTTCCGCGCCATGAAACCCGTGCATGCTTTATCCCGATCCAACAAAAGAGACCGGCGACGACACTGCGAAAAAACACGATCTCCATCACCGGCATATTGGAAAGTTGTTTGACGAAAACGTTGGCCATCGCGAACGAAAATGTCGAAAAAAACATCTGCGCAATGCCGGATCCTAATATTTTTGGCGGATTGAACAAATTAATTTGAGAAATTTATCGAGAAACTTGATGCTCTATGTTTTTACAATTGGGGGTTGGGAAGCCCATTGAAGGTTCTCCAAGATATTAATTCATATTAACAATCGCGGACACTGATTTTCCATTATGGATCTCCTGAAGGCTTTTCACATTGACCCTTTCTTCATTCATCTTGGTTGCAATCGCCTCAATTAGCGCTTCGGCACCGGTCATAGTAGTAACGGTAGGAACGTTGAACTGGAGTGCCGACTTGCGTATCGCCTGTTCATCATAATGCGACGTTTTGCCCAACGGCGTATTGATCACAAGCGCTATTTCACCCCGTTTGATATAGTCGGCGGTGTTCGGCCTCCCTTCATTGACCTTAAATACCGTTTCGCAGTCGAGGCCCACTTCCTTCAGCCTGTTTGCGGTGCCGTATGTAGCGATTAGCTGAAAACCCATTTTAACCAGCCGCCGGGCCTGGATAACCGCCTGTCCTTTGTCATCGTCATTGACCGAAATAAATGCCTTGCCGCGAGACGGCAATTCCAACCCGGCGCCCTCCATTGCCTTGCCGTATGCCTCTCCAAAAGTCTCACCAATTCCCATGACCTCGCCAGTAGAGTGCATTTCAGGACCGAGAACCGGGTCAACGCCTTGAAATTTCTTAAACGGGAAAACCGGCGATTTTACAAAAACATGGGGGACGCTGAGGATTTCCGGCAATTCAAAATCTGCAAGCGTTTTGACATCCGCCATTATCAACGACGCGATTTTCGCGATCGGCACCCCGGTTGCTTTGGCCACGAACGGAACGGTCCGTGAGGCGCGGGGATTCACTTCGATTATAAATACGCGATCATCCTTGATCGCCAGCTGAAGATTCATCAGACCCTTGACGTTTAGGGCTTTGGCAAGGTTTTTGGTGTAGTGTCTGATCGTTTCAATATGTTCTTCGGCGACCTTTTGGGGCGGCAAAACGGAAGACGAATCTCCGGAATGTATCCCGGCTTCCTCGATATGTTCCTGTATTCCGGCGATTATACAGGCGGTTTCATCGGCAAGCGCATCGACGTCGATCTCTACGGCGCGCTCCAGGAACTTATCAATCAGAATCGGTTTTTCGGGAGATGCATCGACCGCCGTACGCATATACTCATCAAGAGTTTCTTCATCATAGACGATCGCCATCGCTCTTCCGCCCAGTACGAAACTGGGGCGAACGACAACCGGGTAGCCGATCACATTTGCGATTTTCCTTGCTTCAACCGAAGAAACCGCGGTGCCGTTCGGTGGTTGCGGTATATTCAATTCCTCAAGCAGTGCCGAAAATTGTTTGCGGTCCTCGGCGAGATCGATCGAATCGGGAGAGGTGCCGATAATCGGGACTCCCGCTTGGTGCAACCGGTCGGCCAGGTTTAGCGGCGTTTGCCCCCCAAACTGGACTATAACGCCCCCGGGCTGCTCGATATCAAAAACGTTCATCACGTCTTCAAATGTCAGCGGTTCAAAATAAAGACGGTCTGATGTGTCGTAATCGGTCGAAACCGTTTCAGGATTACAATTGACCATTATTGTTTCAAAACCGGCTTCCGAAAGTGCAAACGCCGCATGGCAGCAGCAATAATCAAATTCAATTCCCTGTCCGATACGGTTCGGTCCCGAACCAAGGATCATTATCTTACGGCGTTGGGACGGATTCGATTCGCATTCCTCTTCATAGGTTGAATAAAGGTACGGCGTAAAAGACTCAAATTCCGCCCCGCATGTATCGACGCGTTTATAAACCGGGACTATTGCAAGTTCGTTTCGCAACGCCCGCACCTCGTCCTCAGTGGTTTTGGTGAGAAACGCCACTCTCCGGTCGCTCAGGGCATATTCTTTTGCATAACGCATCGTTTCCGCCGGAACATCTCGCAAATTGCGTCCTTCAATCCGGTCTTGAATCCGCATTACTTCAACTAACTGGTCTAAAAACCATGGATCGATTTTTGTCAATCGATTTACTTCATCAATCGAATACCCGTGCTGCAGCGCATAGGTTATGTACGAGAATCTCTGTGAATTCGGCCGGGCCAATTTCCTTTGCAGATCGTTGTCCGAAATCCCCTGTAATCGCAGAGGTTTAACTGCTTCAAGTGAACGTAATGCTTTAAACAGACTTTCCTTAAATGTCCGGCCAATTGCCATCACTTCGCCAACCGATTTCATCTGTGTTCCAAGCACGTCCTCGGTACCCGGAAACTTTTCAAATGCCCATTTTGGTATTTTTGTGACGACATAATCGATGGTCGGTTCAAACGATGCGGGCGTCTTTTTTGTAATATCGTTGGGAATTTCATCGAGCGTATATCCAACGGCAAGCTTGGCGGCGATTTTGGCTATCGGGAAACCGGTTGCTTTCGACGCCAGCGCCGAACTTCTTGAAACCCGCGGGTTCATCTCGATAATCCGAACTTCCCCGTTTTCGGGATTGACTGCAAACTGGATATTTGAGCCTCCCGTTTCGACGCCGACTTTGCGAATGCACGCAATCGACATGTCGCGCAGACGCTGATATTCGACATCCGACAATGTTTGTGCCGGCGCTACCGTGATCGAATCCCCGGTATGGACTCCCATCGGATCAAAGTTTTCGATCGAACAAATGATCACGACGTTATCATTGAGATCGCGCATCACTTCGAGTTCATATTCTTTCCAGCCCAAAATCGATTCTTCTATCAGGACTTGAGAGACTGGCGATGCGGCCAGCCCTCGTTCAACAATTTCCTCAAATTCTTCCGGGTTGTATGCCACCCCGCCGCCCGTTCCGCCCAACGTATACGCGGGCCGGATAATTGCCGGATAACCCGTTTCAAGAACTATTTTTTGCGCTTCATCCCAATTGTGCGCGAAATCTCCTTTTGCCGAGCGGATTCCGATTTCATTCATCGCCTCCTGAAAGAGCTGTCGGTCTTCGCCGACTTTGATCGATTCGATGTTTGCCCCGATTAACTCGACACCATGTTCCTCCAAAATACCCTGGTCGTGTAAATCGACCGATAAGTTAAGACCCGTTTGTCCGCCAACGGTTGGCAGAAGTGCATCGGGCCTTTCGCGTTTGATTATCTCGGTCACGGTTTGTACGGTAAGCGGTTCGATATACGTGCGGTCGGCGATCTCAGGATCGGTCATAATTGTTGCAGGATTCGAGTTTACAAGTATGACTTTAAATCCCTCGGAGCGGAGTGCACGGCAGGCTTGGGTACCCGAGTAGTCAAATTCGCATCCTTGTCCGATCACAATCGGACCAGAACCGATAATCAAAATTTTGCGGATATCTGTTCGCTTTGGCATAAACTTCCGGAACCTAATTTGCTGGCTGTTTTTAAGTTGGCCAATTATACCGAAGTTGATGAGAATTACCGAATCCCAAAGATATTGTTTTTAGTAATTTGGAAACTAAGTGAAGCCCAAGTATTTCCCGCCCTGATAAGTAACAAAAGAAGCGACATACGCGATCACGGTCATATATGAAAACATGAAAATAACCCATGCCCAGGAATTTGTTTCTCGCCGGGCAATGGCGAGCGTCGACATACACTGCATTGCGAGTACGAAAAATACCATCAATGACAAGGCCGTGAGCGGAGTCCAGACCGGCTTTCCACCGGCCGTCTTGGCATCGCGGATCGCCTTGATCAGTGTCGGAGATTCTTCAGTGTGATCTTCACCGACGTTATAAATAATACTAAGCGTCGAAACCAAAACTTCGCGGGCGGCAAACGAAGCTATGATGGCGACTCCGATTTTCCAGTCAAAACCGAGCGGCGCGATAGCCGGTTCGATAGTTCGGCCCAGCATGCCAGCATAACTGTTTTCCAGCTGAAGGCGCCTCAGGCTGCGATCGTCTCCTTGCGCATCGCCAGCAACCTGGTGCCCGGCATTGACATCGACCGGTTCACTTCCCCTGGGGAAATACATCAACGCCCAAAGAATAATTGAGATCGCCATAATGACGGTCCCGGCCCGTTTAATGAACAGCCAGGCGCGGGTCGCCATATTTTGAAATACGGTCCGGAAGTTTGGAAGGCGGTACGGAGGAAGTTCCATCACAAAGGGAGGCGGAGGCGACTTCAATATCGTCTTTTTCAGGATAAACGCAACGGCGACGGCGACTAAAATTCCGAGAGTATACATCGCCAGCATCAATACCGCTCCGAGTGAAACAAAGCCGAACACGTTCTGTCCGGCAAAAAACGCCGCAATCATCAATGCGTAAACCGGTAATCTTGCCGAGCAACTCATAAACGGAGCAATCAGGATCGTTGCCAGCCTGTCACGCCGATTTTCGATCGTGCGTGTCGCCATGATACCCGGAATTGCACACGCAAAACTCGACATTAGCGGCAGAAATGCTTTGCCGTGAAGTCCGACCCGCGACATCAATTTATCAAGCAAGAATGCTGCCCGCGCCATATAGCCGGTATCTTCGAGAATCGATATAAACAAAAAGAGAAGCAGGATCTGGGGAAGGAAAATCAAAATTCCTCCCACACCGGCGATGATACCGTCGACCACCAGGTCGCGGAGAATTCCGTCACGCATTCCCGACCCGACAAAGTCCCCCAGGGCCCCGAACCCGGAATCAAGGAGATCCATCGGCAGCGCGGCCCACGTAAAAATCGTTTGAAAAACTATCAATAAAACGACGATCAAGATTAGCAGTCCGAAAAGTTTGTGGGTCAATACGCGGTCGATCTTTTCCGAAAACCGGGCTTCATCTTCGTCAAATGGTTTGACCGATTCCTGATATACCTCTGAAATGAACTTATAGCGGGCAAAGATCTTCTTGTTTGCGGCCTCGTCTCCGGTCAGACTCAAATGTATGTCTTCTTCTGCAGATCCGCCGGATGGGCCAACGTCGGTAATCCAAAATGCATCGGGCTTTTTTGCTCCGGCGGTGAGTCCAGATATATGTTTGTTCAACTCGTCAATACCCTCTCTTTGCGCCGCTCTTACGCTTACAACCGGTATTTCAAGTAATTCGGAGAGTTTTGCCGTATCGATTTCAAGGTTTTGCTTCTCGGCTGAATCAACCATTGTAAGCGCGATTACAACCGGAATTCCATATTCGAGGATTTGCGTTACGAGATATAGATTTCTTTCCAGATTGGTAGCATCCACTACCGCGATAATTGCATCCGGCTTTGGTAAATCCGAAGATGTGCCCATCAATACCTGACGGGCAATTCGTTCGTCGAGCGAAGTCGCGTCGAGGCTGTAGAGTCCCGGGAGATCGATTAATCTGAAGCTGTTCACGCCGACGCGCCAATTGCCTTCTTTTCTCTCGACCGTAACACCTGAATAATTTGCAGTTTTTTGACGAAGTCCGGTGAGGGCGTTAAATAATGTTGTCTTGCCGGCATTCGGATTTCCGGCCAATGCGATCACCCGATTAGGGCTAATTGCTCCGGCACGAATGTTCTCCGATCTCGATGGTTTAACGTTTTCCAATTCGTAATCGCCGTGGCCCGTCGACGGGTCTAATCACTTATCTCGATTGCTTCAGCTTCGTTGCGGCGCATCGCAAGATTGTATCCTCGTACTCGAATCTCGATCGGATCGCCAAAAGGCGCAGTTTTTATGATCTTTATGGAGACACCGGGTATGATCCCCATTTCCATCAAACGCCGCGAAACCGCCGAATTTCCGGTGACGTTTTTGACTTTGGCCACAGCGCCGATTTCCAGATTTGCAAGCGTCATAATTTTGTCTCGACGATCCACCATCATTTTCTTCCAATCAATGACGAGTCTATAAGAATTGTAAACTAATTGAAAACAGATTTCAATTTCAATAAGGGATTACGTGAGGGAATTCCATTGATGATACCGAATGGGATCAACAAGGGGATCAGGCAAGTATTCTTAAACGATTTTCGATGTCGGTGATGATCTGTTTGACAGCGTCGGTCTTGTCGGCGGCGCTGAGAATGGGCCTTCCTATGACGAGATAATCGGACCCGTGTATGATAGCGTCGCCGGGCGTCATCACCCGCTTCTGATCTTCCCCTTCGACTTCGGTCATCCGAATGCCGGGAGTGACTACCAAAAAATCATGGCCGGTAATTTCTTGGCGAATCAAATCCGTCTCACGAGGCGATGCGACGACACCGTTCAATCCGTTGGACAAGGAAATTCTGGCCAGCCTTAATACACGTTCATCAACCGTTTCCTCAATGCCCAATTCGCGAAGTGAAGCCTTATCGGAACTCGTTAATACCGTAACGCCAATAATTTTTGGCCGATCCAAGTTTTCTTTTTGGCACACTTCTTCTACGGATTCGACCGTTCGCCGAATCATCTCGGTTCCGCCGCTGGAATGGACGTTAAACATCCACACTCCGAGACGAGCCGATTCAACCGAGGTTTTTGCGACGGTTGCGGGTATGTCATGAAACTTCAGATCAAGGAATATTTTGATTCCATCCTCAACCAGTTCTCTCACAAAATCGGAACCGGCCGAGGTAAAAAGTTGAAGACCAATCTTAAAAGCACCCACCGTCGGACTGAGTTCGGCAACGCATTCACGAGCCTCGTCAGCCGTTGTGACGTCGAGCGCCACGATGATTCTTTCCTTAAACGCCCCTGACACTGCTCTTAATTTCCTCCAGGTTTTCGGGAACCCGTTTCCGCCATATATTTATCATCGCCGGAATATCGTTTAATGTCTCAAGCATCAAATTGAGTTCTTCCGGTGAAAAATAAAGGCGTTTTTTGCGCGCTGTTTTGTCCGGTCCAATGTTCTGATATAACCAATTCCGATATTCGATAAGTCCTTCGCCGTAGCCCCTCAAAATCGCTTCGAGATCCGCTTTCCGCTCAAACCGGGATGTACAGCCCTCTGATACGAGTCGGGCCAACCCCAGCAACTGAATCCGATTCTTTTTTTGTATAGTAAAGCACATGAGCCAGTTCGTGCGCAATGATTGCCCTGACCCCTTTTTCCGGCGCTCTTAGTTTATAAATACGGGGGTTGACATAAATAATATGGCGCATTCGCTGGTGTGAAAAACCGCGAGACGGAAAAGCGGGCCTTAAAATATCCGGATTCGCTCGTAATGTCTTGATATGGACTTTA
>JBFGKW010000008.1:0-49862 GCA_041576495.1 Aridibacter sp.
ATTTTCGTTTCCGGCGGACCGCGTGGCATCCTTTAACAGACAGGAAAAAGTTCGGGCCCCCGAGCTGAAGGGCGGGCGCGGTTGGCTCAATACCGAAAAACCGCTTTCAATAGCGGGCCTCAAGGGAAAAGTCGTGTTGCTCGATTTTTGGACCTACGGATGTATAAACTGTATCCACATTCTCCCTGACCTGAAAATGCTTGAAGCAAAGTATGCCGATAATCTTGTCGTCATCGGTGTCCATTCCGCGAAGTTTAAGAACGAGGCCGAGACGGAGAATATCCGGAGAATCATTCTTCGTTACGGAATCCGGCATCCGGTGGTCAACGACGCCGACTACAAGATTTGGGAGGCATACGCGGTTCGTGCGTGGCCGACCCAGATCCTGATTGATCCGGCAGGTTATGTGATCGGCGGCGTATCGGGCGAAGGGCATTTTGAAACGCTCGATCAAAACATCGGCGAGACGATCGCGGCGTTTCGCAAAAAGGGTCAGCTTGATGAGACGCCGCTTGTGTTAGCGTTGGAACGGGCAAAGGTCGGGGAACTCCCGCTCGCGTTTCCGGGAAAGGTGTTAACGGATGCCGGATCAAACCGTTTGTTCATTTCCGATTCAAATCATAATCGTATCGTAATTACTAAACTTGACGGATCGTTGATCGAAACGATCGGCAGCGGTGAACCGTCGAATAACGACGGCGATTACGAATCGGCCGGATTCAATAAACCGCAGGGACTCGCCGTCGACGGCGATAATCTATACGTTGCAGATACCGAAAATCAGCGTATTCGTAGAGTGGACCTTAAAGCGCGAACCGTGGAAACGATTGCCGGCACCGGCTCACTGAGGGAGTTTGACGGATTCGGAGGCGCCGCCCGCGAGACTGCCCTCCGCTCGCCCTGGGATCTTGAGAAAGTCGGGAATCACCTTTATATCGCAATGGCGGGTTCTCACCAGATTTGGCGCCTCGACCTTTTGCGTAATTATATCGAACCGTACGCCGGAACGCGTTGGGAGGCCCGTACCGACGGAAATATCAAACAGGCGGCCTTTGGCCAGCCGTCCGGTATCGTTTCCGACGGCAGAAAGCTTTTTGTCGCCGACAGCGAAACAAATATCATTCGCGAGATTGATTTTGAAAAAGAAACCGTTTCGACGTTGGTCGGGGGAGACCTGTTCGTGTTTGGCGACAAGGATGGCCGGGGTGATGAGGTGCGTCTTCAGCACCCATTGGGAATTACGATCTATAACGGCCGCTTACTCCTGGCGGATACATATAACCACAAGATAAAACTTCTCGATGCCGAATCGAGAACCGTTAAGACTTTGGTCGGAACCGGAAATGAAGGCCAAAAAGACGGAAAGAATGCTTCTTTTTACGAACCCGCCGGAATAAGTGTCGCCGGAGACAGGCTTTTTGTAGCGGACACCAATAACCACGCCATCAGGGTGGTAGACTTGAAGACCGGAATTGTTTCGACGCTAAATATCAAAGGGCTAAAGCCTCCGAAACAAATCGAAACGGCGGAAGTCGCACCGAATTTGGCGCAAATCGAGATTGCCGAAAAAACGATTTCATTGTCGGATGATAACTACCTCGAATTTTCGGTAAAATTGCCCGAAGGTTTTCACCTGAATCCGACCGCGCCGCAACGTTACGATATCCGGCTGGAAGGCGCCGATGCCCGGCAACAGAACTTAAAAGAAAAATTTGATGATCTGCCGCTAAGGGTGGCGATCCGGCCGACGCGAGTTGGCAATGCCAAGCTTACCGCCCGGCTGTCTATTTACTACTGTCGGACCGACAATACGGGGGTGTGTTATATAAAATCGCTTGTTTGGAGCGTACCGCTCAGAATTACGGCGGATAAATCTGCGCCAAAGCATATCAGCCTCGCCACGACCGTAAAATAGAATCCAGTGAGGAATGGATTCGGAATTTGTATGAAAAGACGTCAATTACTTAAGGGATTGCTATTGATTCCGTTCGCAATCAGTCCGATCGTCGCCGGAAGACCAAAAAACAAGTCTATGATTAAAAAGATCGTCAAACCCAAAAGGTTATCGGTCGGATCGCGGGTCGCGGTGATTTCTCCATCGAGCGGAGTATCCGAACAGACCTTTGAAGACGCCCTTAAAAACCTGGGCGATTTGGGATTCGTAACTGAAGTCGGGAAATACGCGAGGGGAGGAATCGGATTTTTATCGGGAACCGATCAGGAACGGCTTCATGACCTGCATTGGGCGTTTGCCGAACGGAGATTCGACGCGGTCTGGTGCGTTCGGGGCGGATATGGGGCATCCAGGCTCCTGCCCGACCTAAATTATAAATTGATCAAGAAGAATCCAAAGGTATTTGTCGGATTCTCGGATATAACCGCGCTCCACAATGCGATATTCCAAAAAACCGGGCTGATAACGTTTCACGGGCCGGTCGGCGCTTCGAATTTTACGGCTTATACGAAAACTCACGTATTAAACGCATTGATGAATCCGGTTTCACGTTACGAAGTCAGACTGCCTCCGGTTCCGGTTGGAGAAGACCCGGAAATGTATAGAACTCGCGTAATTACTCCGGGAGTCTGCCGCGGCCGTTTGATCGGAGGGAATCTCAGCCTGTTGACCGCAATGGCGGGCACCCCATATGAGTTGAAAAAAATAAAAGGTGATATTTTGTTTCTCGAGGATGTTAACGAGCAACCGTACCGGATCGACCGGATGTTCACGCAACTCCGGCAGAGTGTGAAGCTGCATTCCCTTTCAGGAATCGCACTCGGTGTGTTTACAAGGAGCGAACCGGACCAAAGCGCTCCTTCCCATTCGCTTATCGAAGTATTTCAGGATCGCCTGGGAGATTTGGGGATACCCGTCATTTACGGGCTTTCGTTTGGGCATATTCGAAACCAGTTTACTCTTCCGATCGGAATCAGTGCCGAACTCAACACGGCAACCTCGACCATTACGTTTTTGGAATCGGGGGTAATCTGATAATCCCTGGCTGCTCAATGCGGTTTTTAGGAATACAACGAAAAATTAATTTGGATGACAACCCCTTGCCGTAAACCGAATCAAATTAAATTCAAGTGTGAAAACAAATTTATGATTCAATTAATTTTTTAGAGAATCAAATTCGGAAAAGTTTGAATATATGATCAAGTATTTAATTCTGTTTTTGTTTACGATTTTGTTATCTGCGGCGGCGCACGCCCAGACCGGGACGATTTCCGGCGAAATCAGTTATGGCAATGATACGGCGCTTCACGGCGCTTCGGTCCGGGTTTCCCGATTAAACCGGACTGTCAGGTCAAATGAATTTGGAAGATATCAAATCACTGATATTCCCGTAGGCCGCTATTCGGTTACTGTCCACCTGGACGGATTCGCCGATCTCACAAAAATCGTAGATGTTGTCGCCGGCGAAGAAATAACGTTAAATTTCAAGCTCGAGATAAGGTCTATCAGAAATGAAGTCACGGTTACCGGTTCCGGCACTGAAGAGACGATTATCGAATCACTTCAAACGGTAGATTCGGTTATTTCAACCCGAATTGTGGAAAAGGCATCGACCTCACTTGGCGAGGTATTGGAGTCCGAAACCGGGGTTGCAAAACGCTCGTTCGGTCCCGGGGCGTCGCGTCCGGTGATCCGCGGTTTCGACGGAGATCGGGTCAAGGTGCTCCAAGACGGGGTTGGAAGCGGTTCGGTCGGTTCGCAGTCAGGGGATCACGGGGAGACAGTAAATCCACTTAGCGCGGAGCGGATCGAAATCGTTAAGGGACCGGCAACCCTCTTATACGGGAGCAGCGCCGTCGGCGGGGTTATTAATGTAATTTCAAGCGACCAAGACAGCAGCCATACGGGATTCAGGGGCAATCTGACAACACTGGGAGGGACCGCCGAACGGCAGGGGGCGATTTCCGGCGGACTCGAATATGGTTACCGAAACTGGTTAATTCGCGGTGATGCCAGCGCTCAGCGGACGGGGGACTACCAGACGCCGGTTGGACGGGTTCCGAATTCTTCGTCGCGGGTAAACACGTCATCCTTCAGTATCGGATATTACGGTAAACACGCATTTGCCAATGGTTCTTACGGTATCGACCTTCGGCGATACGGAGTTCCATTTGCCGCGCTGTTCGAATCGGGCGGCAACACCGCCAATACGGGCTTCTTACCTATGACGGATGAAGAAATCGACGTCAGGCAGCGCCGGCACAGTTTTAATTTGAAGGGCGGATTCCGGGAAATATCTGATTCGTTCCTGTCTGACATCAAATACAATATTAACTACACGGATTACCGGCACAAGGAGATCGAGACCGCCGACGGTATCGATTCGGTTGGAACGGTGTTTGAGAACAAGACGTTTTCTTACCGCTCGATGTTTGAGCAGGCAAAATACAAAAACCTGACCGGACGTTTCGGATTCGAGGGTTTCCGGCGTGACTACGAGGTAAACGGGGCGGAACAGCTTATTACGGGAAAGGTAAACCACGATTCGGTTTCGTTTTTTGGCCTGGAGGAAATCTCATTTGACCGGATAAAATTCCAATTCGGCGGCCGGATCGAAAACAATCGGTATGATCCGGTTAATAATCAGTTGGCCGCGAGGTCATTTACAGGGTTTTCGGGAGGCTTCGGGGCGAATGTAAAACTATGGAGCGGCGGAGCCTTTGTGGCGAATTACACAAACTCCTATCGTGCGCCGGCACTTGAGGAACTTTATAATGTCGGACCCCATATTGGAACCGTGACCTTTGAGATCGGTGATGAAAACTTGAAAAACGAGCGAACTAACGGAATCGACCTCTCCCTCAGACATCTATCGGACAAACTGCGGTTTACCGGCGGTATTTACTATTACCGAATCAAGGATCTTGTTTTTCTTGCGCCGCAGGACGAAAACAACGACGGCGAGGTGGATTTCGAAGATGGGTTGCCGGTCGCCAGATACTCGCAGGCGGATGCGGATTATCTTGGGGTCGAATTCGACCTAAATGTGACAATAAACAGAGTTGTCGGCGCATTTTTTAGCGCAGACGCCGTTCGGGCCAAGTTGATAGATTCCGGAATTAATTTGATACGGATTCCGCCCGCCCGCATGAAATTCGGGGTCGACTTTGGTTTCAACTCCTTTAATATCAGGCCTGAAGTGATTGTCGCGGCGAGACAGGATCGTGTGTTTACGCTCGAAACACCCACGGAAGGTTACGGCATCTTGAACGTCACCGGGTCGTATGTCATTGGGACGCAGCACTACGCCCACGTTTTTACTGTCAGCGCCTATAATCTGACCGACGAACTCTATCGGAATCACGTTTCGTTTATCAAGGATTTCGCACCGGAAATCGGGCGTGGTATCCGTGCCGCGTATACGATTAGATTTTTCTAGAGCTAGATCCGATCTCATTGATCCGAGGCAACTGAACCCCGCTACCCTGGTTTGACGAATTCCTATATCATTAACCCTCCATGAGTCCAATCACAATCGTATTGATCCTCTTGGCAGTCGCGCTGATTCTATTCGCGACGGAGAAAATCCCGGTCGATGTTGTCGGGTTGATTCTGGTAATTTGCCTCGTGTTGACCGGTGTCCTTACCGTAAAGGAAGGTCTTGCCGGGTTTGGCGACGACATAATAATAACGATTGCGGGGCTATTTGTTTTGACCGGCGGGTTGGTAAAAACCGGTCTCGTCGATTTGATCGGAAGAAGGTTATACCGGATTGCCGGGGACAACGAGTTTTTTCTGACTGCGCTGATAATGATAGTCGCAGCGATATCGGCCGCGGTATTGAAAAACACGACTACGACGGCTATGTTTGTACCGGTAGTAATCGGGCTCGCTAACCGGGCGAAAATTCCACCTTCAAAGCTTTTGATGCCGCTCGCATTTGGCGCGATCCTGGGCGGCAGCTGCACCTTGATCGGTACTTCCACAAATCTGGCGGTCAGCGGCGCATACGAGCGTTATGGGTACGAACCGTTTTCAATGTTTGAATTAACGCCGGTCGGAGTCGTTACCCTGGCGTTTGGACTGATATACATGCTTTTTGTCGGACGGAAACTATTGCCCAGCCGCGGCGGAGAGGAATCGTTTTCCGAAAGGTACGCGATTCGGGAGTACGTTTCGGAAATTTTGGTGCTGCCCGGTTCAAAGCTAATCGGAAAGCCCTTAAGCGAGGTCGACTTGATCTCGGAGTTTGATTTAAACGTCATCGGAATAATCCGCGGCAAAGAAGAATCTCGAATAATCCCATTCCCTGAGGTGAAAATTCGCGCCAACGATTTGCTGGTGGTTCAAGGAAGCGTCGATAACATTTTGCGGATTAAGGAAGATTCAACACTTAAGATCAATCCTGATTTCATACTCAATGACGATTTGCTTGAGAGTGGTGACGTCGAGTTGTTTGAAGTGTTGGTGATGAAGGATTCGAGACTTGTCGGACAGACGCTTAAAACACTGAGCTTTAGGCAATCATTTGATATGACCGTTCTTGCGGTAAGCCGTCACGGAGAGACGTTTTTTGAGAAATTGAGCGATGTGATGCTCAAATTCGGTGATGTACTGCTCGTTCAGGGCAGGCGCCGCAAGATCGAGGATTTTGTCGTCGGACGGGAAATACTCTTGCTTGAGGACGTATCAGCCAGCAGTTTGCGGACTCAAAAGCGAAAATGGGCGATTGCCGCGTTTGGGCTTTTTCTCGCGCTCTCGTTGTCGAAAATCATAACCGGTATTCCGGTGCCGCTGGCAATCGCCGTCCTGCTCGGCGTGATGCTGCTGCTGATGACAAAGACCGTTCGTTACGCGGAGCTTTATTCACTGATTGATTTCAGGCTATTGGTTTTGATCGCGTGTATGATGAGCTTTGGAGTCGCAATGGAGAATACGGGCACCGACAAGATGTTAGCGGGCTTAATCGAAACCAATTTCGGGCAGTTTGGCGGTACCGCCGTTCTGGCCGGGTTTTTTATCTTGACGGTGTTTCTGACGCAGCCGATGTCGAATCAAGCGGCTGCGCTCGTGGTCTTGCCCGTTGCCATCAAAACAGCAGTCGTTTTGGGATTAAATCCTCGGACCTTCGTCATCGGGATTACCTATGCGGCTTCATTTTCGTTTATCACACCACTCGAACCGGCTTGTGTTCTCGTATACACTCCGGGGCGGTACAAGTTCTTCGACTTTGTAAAGGTTGGATCGATTCTGACCGTTGTGGTATTCATAGTCTCGATTCTGCTTGTTCCTATTTTCTGGAAACTCAATCTGTAACCGGGGAATTAGCGGAATTGAGAATTGAGAAAATAGACTTTTATTATTTTATGCGTGTATAATTACTTCGCGTAAACCAGTAGTCCGCAGGAAAATATAAACAACTAAATGAAGCCGTTTGCATCCCGAAAAGCAAAGATTTCTGAAAGAATTACATCTGCGGTCGCGTCAGATACGCCCCTCCGAGATTTGGCCAGTAATTTTTCCAAAGTTGCCCGTAATGCGATAAACGAGGCTAACTCGCTTACCGTCGAATCGATTGAGGTTGCGCTGCCCCGGTTGCCGAAGAAGCTCGACGGGTTCCGGATCGTCCATCTTTCCGACATTCACCATAGTCCGTTTACCGACCGTAATCATATTGAAAACGCGGTTGAGATCGCCAACGAACTGAATCCGAACCTTGTTTTCTTGACCGGCGATTATGTTTCCCATGACAGCGAGTATATTTCACCGATGGCTAAAATCATGGGGAGGCTCAAATCCGAATTCGGAACGTTCGCCTGTCTCGGAAACCACGATCATTGGACCGATTCCGATCTTGTGACCCATCACCTTCGTGAGGAGAAGATCGAGGTTTTGATCAACGAGGGATTTCGGTTCACCGCCTTTGGCGCGTCGTTCTGGCTGTGCGGCGTGGACGATCATATGGCCGGTAAAACCGATCTAGCGGCCGCTCTTCACGGTTCATATGCCGATGAAATGAAGCTTTTGCTGGCCCACAACCCCGCTATCTTAAGGCAGGCGGTTCGTTATGAAGTCGATGCTATGTTTAGCGGACACACTCACGGCGGGCAGGTCAAAATACGCGATCAGGAAAAAAAGGTGCTGGCGCACCGCCGTTTGAAAAGCGGCCTCCACAAACGCAAGAATACGCAGATTTATATCACCCGTGGTATCGGAACGGTCGTCCTACCAGTGCGATATCAGTGTCCGCCTGAAATATCGTTTATCCGGCTCCGCTCAGAATAGCAGTAAAGCTATATTTCTTGAAGAAACTACTGAACTCCAAACACATTTAATGCGATCTTGTTATGCGTGTGAGGATTTGTGGGTTTTTTCGCCTTCGAATACCTCACCGGGGCCGAACAATTGATGAGTTTTCGGCCGTTCCGCAGTTCATAGCAGAGGTCGCAGACATCACAGTAATAATGCTTTAGCGCAAAATTTCGTGCCTGATGCGCGAGTTGAAGCTCGTTCCGGCATTGCCAACAATTTATATTCGGGTTCATCGATTCTTTTTGACGTGGCGGCAAATGGATAAAGATGGGAGTCGACAGAAGAAGTTCATTTAACGATCGGGAGATAAGACCTATCCTAGTATTTCCCCATTTCGGTTTTGAAGATTTCTCCTGTCGTGCACCACTTTATGTCAGTTTATATAAACCTACGATTAATTTTGCAAAGACGGTTTAAGCGACGATTCGCTTAAATTGGTTCGAAGAATCCGGCGGGTTTATTTTGGGCAGACTTTAAGTTAAGATTTGAGAAAAAATGGCTTCAAATATAATTACGGTTCCGAATCTGCTCACATTTTTGCGGATGGCCCTCATACCCGTTTTTGCCAGCCTCCTCTTTTATGGTTACAGCGGTTGGTCATTAATTGTGTTTATCATTGCCGGCGTTTCCGACGGTGTCGACGGGTTCATTGCCCGCCGGTTTGACCAGGAATCAGAGCTTGGAACGATCATCGACCCGATTGCCGACAAACTTTTGATGACGACCGCCTTTATTATCCTGACGCTTCCGGATATATTTCCGCCGGTTAAGTACCTGCCGGTTCCATTTTGGGTTACGGCGGCCGTGATCGGTAGGGATGTTTTGATCATTACCGTCGCCGCAGCGATAAATATCATTACCGGGTTTACGGACTTCAAGCCCTCCTGGCTGGGAAAACTCAGTACGACGGTCCAGGTTTTGGCCGTCGGATTGATACTCCTCGCGGCGGTTTTTCCTTCAACGGGCGGGTTTTATCTTCCAACCGTTTACATAATTGTCGTGGCTCTTGCGTTCCTTTCAGGATTTCATTATGTTTTTTTCGTAGCTTCGCTGATGAATGAAAAGGAAGAGAAGTAAATAAGCCACCCGGATTAGCACGTCCGCTGCCAGCAAATGACGGTTCATTACCTCTCGGACCGGAGCCCGAATTACCCCTAAACTCAACGAAATACATCAGCGCATTTTCAAATTGCTGATAAGCAGATGCTCAAGTATAGTTGACAAGAACAGACTCACATCTTATAATTTCTACTGGCTCAGGTTAAATTAGGAATTATTGTGTCTTGATTTTATGAACATGGGGCAGAAGATTTAAGAAAAAGTGGAGAGTTTAAGATGAGTAAAATTATAGGAATTGATTTAGGAACGACTAATTCGGTTGTTGCGGTTATGGAAGGCGGTGAGCCCGAGGTTATCACGAATTCCGAAGGCGGCCGAACCACCCCTTCAGTCGTGGCGTTTACAAAAGACGGTGATCGATTAGTCGGTCAGGTCGCTAAGCGTCAGGCGGTTACAAACCCGGAAAATACGCTTTATTCGATCAAGCGTTTTATGGGACGGCGATTCGATGAAGTGTCGGAGGAGATTTCGCAGGTGCCGTACAAAGTTGAAAAGGCGCCAAATGGCGATGTCCGGATCAACGTCGAAGGCAAACATTATTCGCCGCCTGAGATTGCGGCGATGGTGCTGCAGAAATTGAAACAGTCGGCAGAAGATTATTTAGGGCAAACTGTTGATAAAGCGGTAATTACAGTTCCCGCATATTTCAACGATGCACAGCGTCAGGCGACCAAGGATGCCGGTAAGATAGCGGGTCTTGAAGTGATGCGGATCGTTAATGAACCGACCGCGGCGGCGCTCGCGTACGGTTTGGATAAGAAAGCCGATGAAACGATTGCTGTTTTTGATTTTGGCGGCGGTACCTTTGATATTTCGGTACTTGAAGTCGGCGAAGGCGTCGTCGAAGTAAAATCGACAAACGGTGACACCCATTTGGGCGGAGACGATGTTGATGACCGCCTGATCGATTGGATTATTGAAGAATTCAAGAAGGATCAGGGCATTGATTTGACCAGCGATAAAATGGCGCTTCAAAGATTAAAAGAGGCAGCGGAAAAAGCCAAAATCGAGCTCTCGACGGCGATGGAGACCGAAATCAACCTGCCGTTTATCACGGCCGACCAGTCAGGACCGAAACATTTGGTGATGAAGCTCACCCGATCTAAATTTGAGGGACTTGTCGAGCCGATCTTGAAACGCTTGATGCCGCCGGTCGAAAAGGCGATCGAAGACGCCGGTCTGAAACCCGGTGATATAGATGAACTCGTTCTTGTCGGCGGTTCAACGCGGATACCCAAAGTGCAGGAGATGGTTAAAGGATTTTTTGGAAAAGATTCCAACAAGTCGGTTAACCCGGATGAAGTCGTGGGAATCGGTGCGGCGGTTCAAGCCGGCGTGCTGTCGGGCGAGAAGAAGGATATTCTTTTGCTCGATGTGACCCCGTTAACGTTAGGAATTGAAACGCTGGGCGGAGTATTCACTGAGATGATACCGCGCAATACGACGATTCCGACCCGCAAGTCAGAGATCTTCTCCACCGCCTCCGACAATCAAACATCGGTTGAGGTCCACGTGCTGCAAGGTGAGCGCCCGATGGCTCCAGACAATAAGACGCTGGGTAAATTCCATCTGGTAGGAATTCCGCCGGCGCCGCGAGGAGTTCCGCAGGTTGAAGTGACCTTCGACATCGACGCCAACGGAATCGTCAACGTTTCCGCCAAGGACGTTGGAACGGGGCGTGAGCAAAAGATAACGATTACTGCCTCGTCGGGCCTTTCGAAGGAAGAAATCGACAATATGATGAAGGATGCGGAGTCGCATTCGGCGGACGATGAAGCTAAAAAAGCGGAAATCGAAGCGCGGAACCGTCTGGACGGGCTTGTCTATAACGTTGAAAAGTCGTTCAACGAAAGCAAGGATAAGCTTGGTGATTCGGAAGCGAGCGAAATCGAGGCGGCGATCGGTGACGCCAAGACGGCCCTTAAGGACGGGGATGTTGAGGCGATGAACGGCGCTTTTGAAAGCCTGCAAACGGCGTCTCATAAACTCGCAGAAGTCCTTTATTCGCAGCAGTCTGCGTCAGAAACCGGTGCGACTGATGAACAGGCATCTTCAGCCGCCGCCAGTAACGACGGTGATGAAACCGCATCCGCGGAATCTGATGACGACGTTATTGACGCGGAATACGTGGATGCTGAAGAAGAAGCCTCTGACGATGCTGAATCGAAAGCTGAAGGCGGTTAATTGAGTAACCGGCGGCCGGCGGGTTTTAGGGCGTGTCGGCCGCCTTATCGTTCTCAAGCGAAGTGAATGGCGAAGAAAATAGATTATTACAAGATACTCGGCGTCAAAAAAGACACCAAGGCCGCGGATATTAAAAAGGCCTATCGCAGGCTTGCGCGTAAATACCATCCTGACGTAAACCCCGGCGATAAAGCGTCTGAGGAAAAATTCAAAGAAATTCAGGGGGCATACGATGTACTATCCGATGAGAAAAAGCGAAAAGTTTTCGATAAATTCGGGTATTACGATGACAATCTTGATATAAATTCGCCGTTTGGCGCCGGCGCAGGCGCCGGAACGGGGGGATTTGATTTTTCAGGATTCAACTGGGACACGACTCCGGGAAGTTCTTCGTCGGCGGGCCCCGGGGGATCGTCAAGCTTTCGCGATATCTTCTCCGATCTTTTCGGCGGGGGAGGCGGTGCCCAGCCGCAGCCCGAAGCGCCGAGGCCGTTGCCCAAAAAGGGTGACGACATCGAGATACCGCTGGCACTCAAATTCGAAGAGGCGGTCACCGGACTTACAACAAATCTAACGGTCAATCGTTCGACGCAGTGTTCTCGTTGCAACGGGGCCGGAGACATGGGCGGCCCGGTCGTATCTTGCTCGACTTGCAGTGGTTCGGGGCAGGTGAGCAGACAGGGAGGTCGACTCCAGTTCTCCCAGCCTTGTCCGGATTGCGCCGGTACGGGCCGGCGGCGGCAACCTTGTTCGGTCTGCCACGGGAAGGGAGTGACTCCCAAAAAAGAACAAGTTAAAGTCCGAATACCGCCCGGCGTCGATACGGGATCACGGGTCAGGATTCCGAAAAAGGGCGAAGGAGGAAGACTGGGTGCGCCGCCGGGAGACCTTTATATTATAACCAATGTCGGTAAGCACCCCCACTTTAGCCGGAAAGGGAACAACATTTACGTGACGGTGCCGATAAGCGTACCAGAGGCGGCGCTCGGCGCGAAAATTGAAGTTCCAACGGTTGAAGGGAAGACGACCCTGAAAATTCCGCCCGGAACTCAGTCCGGGCAAAAAATTCGACTCCGTGAGCGTGGAATTCCCAGCGTCAGGAATAAAGATGTTCGCGGAGATCAGTTTGTCGAGGTAAAAATTACGCTGCCGCGGGTGATCAGTGAAGAAACAAAAGAGATTTTGCGCGATTTTGAAAAGGCTAATTCGGATAATCCGCGTCGGGTCATGGGATTGAAGTAGTTTTAATGAGCAAGAAGATTAAAACATATACGATAAGCGTGGTCGCAAAACTTTACGATATTCATCCGCAAACGCTCCGAGGCTATGAGCGGGAAGGCCTTATCGAACCTTCCCGTTCGGATGGCAACACAAGACTCTATACGGACGTAGATCTCGAGCGTCTTGAACTGATTTTGTCGCTGACTAAAGACCTCGGCGTAAACCTTGCCGGTGTAGAAATAATCCTCAATATGCGTGAGAAGATGGATGCCATGCAAAGCGAATTTGAGCGGTTTTTCGACTATTTGAGAACTCACGCCGACCAATTCTCGAGTCAGGTAGGAACATATTCGGGCTCCGAAGCCCTGATTCCGGTTTCGCGTCGATTCCGCTTCCGCGACCCTTCCGATTCGGAGGAAGATGAATAGAATTCACGGGTTTTCCCCGTAATCCTTTACTTTTCGGCCGGTTCTGGTACACAATACCCCTAAATTTCCTTAACCTCACAAAATTCTAAGGAGTACCTCATGACCACTTTCCTCACGAAAGCTTCGCTTTCCGTATTAACTGTATTTCAAATTTGTGCCCTATTTTGCGTTGATTTTAAGATGCAGGATCTTGATGATGTCACGATATCAGGGCGGGTTTCCGATTCAAACGGCGACATCGTAATCGGAGCTGAGGTGACTGCCGTAATGGCGGCGACCGGCTCATCTCGTTCCGTTACGACGAATTCCGTTGGAGAGTTTCGGCTGATCAAACTCAGGCCGGGTCAATACTTTATAAAGGCCTCGGCAACCGGGTTTGAAACTACCGAAACGGGCACTTACGACACCATTTCCGGCCAGAACCTCCGGTTGCCATTGGTTATCCGGCCCGCCGGAATAAAGGCCGAAATACCTGTGGATCTTTCGGCCGCGGGAGCACCTGTCATTGACACCGCCCGGACGATTGTCGGAGCAACCTTAACCCAAAACGAAATTGACGCGCTTCCAAACACTTCAAACGATGTTCTTGATTTTGTTTTCACATTATCCGGAGTCGTGGAGGAGCCGCTTTCAATCCGAAACCTGGCTACCGATGACCGGATCGGAGGCGGAAATGAAAGGGACCAGCCAGCCGGCGTCCTGGGTGCCGGAAGCTTTTCACTCTCCGGCAGCGCCGCTTATTCAACGAATATCACGATTGACGGGCTTGATAATAACGATGACCGGACCGCCGCTGAAAGGTTTCAGCCGCCCCCCGGAGCCGTTGCCGAGGTTCAGGTCGTTACCAATCAGTTTTCAGCCGAATACGGCCGTGCTTCAGGCGGAAGGATAAACATTCGCACCCGTGCCGGCGGACGGAACTTCCGTGGAAGTCTTTCCGCCGATTTCGAAAGTCACCGCCTTAACGCCAATACATACAACAATAACCGCAGGGGGCTGTCCCGACTGCCATTTTTCGAGTATGAACCCTCCGGAACACTCGGCGGCTCGGTTCCGTTTTGGTATTTTAAGAATCGGACGTACTTTTTCAGCTCCTATTCGCTCCGCGACCGGGATGCCGCAACCCAGATATTTACGGCAGTACCGGTCCAAAAGAATCCGCTCCTCAATCTGCCGTCGCCGACACACCCGGAGTTCGCCCGCCGGGACTTAAACGAACCGGGAAGCGCCGAAATCGCACCTTACATAGCCCGTGTCAGGACGGCGCAAATACGCCGCCGATTGACGCTGCGAATTGATCACAATTTCAATGACGTGCACAACCTTACTGCCAATTTCCAACGGAGCCGGAGCAAGGGATTCAGACAGTACCGGGAAACCACGAGGTTTCTCGAGGAAACACTCCAAGGGAAAACCCGGAATAGCGAATCGTTTTATCTGACTGACAATATCGTCATCAATTCCGGGTTCGTAAACCAGATACGTTTTCAATATTCGATATACCGGCCCGATTTCGGGACACAAAATCCGCTCGATCCGGTTATCTTATTGCGAATCAGGGATGAAACGCTGGCCGGAAACGAAGACCGGATCAACGGAACGGTGGTTATCGGCAATTCAACCGCGAATTTTGCAAATTCCAGGAGTGAAAGGCGTTTTCAAATACAGGAAACGGCAAATCTCGCAAGAGGCTCCCGCAATTTGAGGATTGGCGCGGATATCCAGTCGATTTCATCTACAACCAGTGAGCTGGCGGATACGACGGGCACCATAAATTTCGAAGATGTTAACGGATTTCTCGATAACCGGGCCGTTCGATTCCGGCGTAACAGCGGTTCGGTTTCGACACTGGTCAATACTTACGCGGCATTGTTCGTTCAGCACGATTGGCAGCTGCGCCAAAATCTTTCAGTAAATTTCGGACTGAGATACGAACGCGAAACACTGCTTGAAGATAAAAACAATCTGGGACCGCGATTCGCTCTTGCGTATTCGCCCGGAAAGGCGGGAAGATCCGTATTTCGCTTCGGCGCCGGAGTATTTTATAACCGTGTGCTTCTTCGCACCGTCGACGATTTTACGATCGATCGAAATCAACGGCGCTTTGACAGTAACCGGCTCGACGGTCCGTCAGACGAAACACGCTGCTTTAGCGATCCAGCCCAGGCAAAAAGAGACGAATGTCTGATTCTCCGTTTTGTCTCGCGCCGCTTTCCGGGGGCGCCTACGATTCCGGATCTCGAATCGGTACCAGGTATTGCAGATCTCGGAAGGGGTTTCTCATACGACGTTTTGACGCGCGAACTGGATCAAGGGATCAGCATTCCCGAGAGCTATCAAGCCAATCTTGGTTATCAACTCGACATCGGGAGGGGATTTGCGCTCGAAGCAAACTTGACCTATAACAAAGCGGTACGATTATGGCGGGAGCAGAATGTCAACGCGATCCGGCTGCCGGCCGGTTTCTCAAGTTTTACCGAATACCTGATTTCACTCGGGGATGTGACGATTTCGGGCACCTCGAGCGGTACCGATATCTATCGGTTTATCCTGGGGGACCGGGCCGACACAAATGGGGACAAGAATTTTCATACCGGAGCCGACTGCAATAGCAGCACACCGCTTTGCGTCGTAAACCTGAACACGTTGAACGGATCGACATCGACCTTGGAACCCATCGGAATAGCGCGCCGCGTATTGGAAGAGAAATTGGGCAGGCCCGTCACAAATGATTTTCGTCAACTCGAACGGGTCGGTTCGATCGGAAAAAGCATATTTACGGGAATTTCAATAGAATTGCGCCGGCGTAATTCAGATATCGGTTTTGGGTTTCGCTCATCGGTTCGGCTTAGCTATGTATTGTCCAAAACGAGGGACGACGGATTCGTAGATACGAGTTCGGCGCAGGTACAGGGCGATTTTCGCTCCGAACTTTCGCGCAGTTTGATTGACCGGCGTCATAAAATCAGATTCTCCGGTACGATTCAATTGCCCGGACTCTTGGGCAAACTCCGGATTTCGCCGTTAGTCCGACTTGAATCCGGGCGTCCGTTCAACATATCGATCGGCGGAAGCGACCGCAATCTGGATGATGTCGGAACCGATCGTCCGAATTTTAACGGTAATCCCCGCGACATCGTTTGGAGGCACCCAAACGATCCTTTTCCAGCGAATCTTTTAGAATCGTTTTCGCTAGCGCCGATCGGAAGCCCCGGAGGTAATCTCGGGAGAAATGCGGGCATCGGACCGCCGCTGTTTATTCTGAATATGAGTCTCAGCCGTCAGTTTAAATTCAAGAAGCGTATTCGCATCCGGCCGAAGATCGAATTCGATAATATACTAAATGCCACGGTTTTTAGTTTTGGATCCGACTTCATCAATTTGGCGACCGCCGGTACGCCGGAATTTGAACGCGGATTTCTGACGCCGTCCAGGACGCTCGGCCAGCGGAGGATTCAGATCGGGATCAAGATTGATTTTTAGAAAACTCGCGGAGTCGGGGCCGACAGGAAAATCCGTGAGATAATAGCCATAAGGCTTATTTCATTCGACTTTTTGATGACGAAATGAGTCTAATATGGTAGTTTATAGTTGTTAAACAAGTTTGTATTGTCAGGTTATGAGTCTAAACCTAAAAGAAAACGACCTCACGCTGCTCGAGGATTCCGTTGAGACAATTCTCATCGATGCTGATCTTTTCGTTAAATACAACTCACCTGAAAAGGCGTTTAAGCTGCTTAGAGATGCGATAAACGTCCGTCCGCATTCTGTTTCGCTCCGCGAAAAGATGCGCGGGATAGCAAATCTTTATAAGAATCTGGACGAAGCGACGGAGCAATGTTTAGCGCTTGCGAGTCTTTATATCCGGCGCTCCAATTTCGACCTGGCACATGATCGGCTCCAGGAGGCAAAATCGCTTGATCCCAGAATCTCAATTGCCTCGGGTCTTGAAGCCATTAAAATAGCCCGAATGCGAAGCGAGTCACGCGAAAATCCGAGGACTTTTGAAAAAGACGGTTCCCAAAAAATAGTACTCTCGGGCGATCTGAAGCTAATTAGCATTTTCGATGCCGTTCAGGCGATTGAGAATTCACGTCTGACCGGCCTCCTGATGCTAAAAACGGAAAAGCATTTTGCGAGCATCGCGTTTAATGATGGAAAGATCGTTGATTCACAGGCGGAAGGGATGGACAGCATGGCTGCGTTTCGGAAAATCATCGAGCTCAATGAAGGAAATTTTGAATTTGTAAATTCCGATCAAAAGTTTCCGGTTGTAATCGATATTGCCAGCAACAAGAATTTCCTTTTAAACACTCTGGCCTCGCTCGACGCCGAAAAGGCCGAAAAGGAAGGACTGCGCGATTTGCGTGATGAAGAACTTATTTATTAACCAAAATACTTACGTTTATTAAAACGTGGGGCCCGCATTTAACAAAACGCCTATGTTCCGTTTTCCGTACAGCATTTTTTAATAAACTCCACGGCGTCGCTTGGCGAATCAGTGAGATACATCAATCCGAGATCATCCGGATCGATGTTTTTCTCCGAGAGCATCGTCGATGTCAGCCAGGAAAGCAATCCTTTCCAATATGTTGAGCCAAACATTACCACCGGGAAATTCCGTATTTTCCGGGTCTGGATCAGCGTCAGCGCTTCAAAAACTTCATCCATCGTACCGAATCCGCCCGGGAATATTACATATGCATTACTATATTTTACGAACATCGTTTTTCTGATCATAAAATACTTGAACGAGAGTTCGTGGTTCTGGTAGCGGTTCGGCTCCTGTTCAAAAGGCAATTCGATGTTGCATCCGACCGATACACCGCCGGCCTCGAATGCGCCCCTGTTTCCAGCTTCCATAATGCCCGGCCCGCCGCCCGTGATGACCTCGAAACCAGATTCTGCGAGAAGCTTTCCGGTTTCTCGCGCCGCCTCGTAATACTCGCTATCTTCGGGTGTCCGCGCCGAACCAAAAATCGATACGCCGCGGGTGATGGTAGCCAACGAATCAAAACCATTTACGCATTCACCCATAATCCGGAATACGCGCCAAGAATCGGAGCTCTTAAATAAATCATTCGGCTCGGGCGAACGAAGCAGCGCCTCATCGTCGGTAAAGCGCCATTCGAGTGATCTTTCCTTTTCTTTTGCTTCGGCTACGGTTACCGGTTCGACTTTTGTCTTTTGGCGAATTTTAGGTTTGTTGAACGGGCCGTTCTTATCGTCTGACATAGGATTAGTTTTTTTGTTAGAGATAACTGATTAAATTGATTTAAGGGTAACTCAACCCGATCAAATCAAGCGGTTTTTTACAACCGGATTCAAATTCCCATAATGTTGTATCCGCAATCAACATAAATAGTTTCGCCGGTGATTGCCGACGAAAGATCGCTGACCAGAAACAACGCTGTATTTCCCACCTCTCTCGCCTCCACATTCCGCCGCAGCGGAGCGTGTTTTTCTACATGGCTGAGAAATGAACCCAAGTTTTTTACGCCGCGGGCGGAAAGCGTATTGATCGGGCCGGCGCTGATCGCATTTACGCGGATATTGTTTTTGCCGAGGTCGTTGGCAAGGTATCGTACGGAAGATTCAAGCGCGGATTTCGCAACACCCATTACATTGTAGTTTTGGACGACTTTTTCAGCTCCGTAATAGCTCATCGTGACGACGCTCCCGCCGTCTTTCATCAGCGGCATGGCGGCGAGTGAAACCTGCGTTAATGAAAACGCGCTGATTTCAAGAGCCGTCAAAAACGCCTCGCGGCTGGTTGTCAGAAATTCACCCTCGAGCGCCTCGCGCGGTGCGAAGGCGATTGAATGGATAAGAAAATCAAGCCGGCCGTATTCTTTGTCGATCGCTTCAAATGCAGCATCAACCTCCGCCTGCTTTGTCACATCGCAAGCCACCAGCAATGTCCGGTCAATTTCGGCAGTCAGCTTTTCGACATTTCTTTGGAGTCGCTCTCCCTGGTACGAAAACGCCAGTTTCGCGCCGTTTTCGATGCAAGCTTCGGCACATGCCCAGGCGATTGAACGCTTGTTTGCAACACCCAAAATCAATCCAATTTTATTTTCGAGCATAATAGATAGAATCAAGAAGTTTAAGAGCGGAGGCAACAAAACGCAAGCGTTTAGAATTACACCGGACTTCTTAATTTTCGGAATAAATATTTTGAAGCGCAAGGAAATCAAGCAGCCGGATATCGACGTCCACCGGGGTTGCTGAGAATTTGCTGACCAATGACGACCGCAGCTGCTCCTCTCCTTCCTGATCGAGTTGGGTTACCAAAACCAGAAGGAGCCTCATTTTAGACCCTTCGAGAGAACCGTTGAGCGCCGACTTGGCCGATGCCATCTGATTCAATATCCGATTGATTCTCTCCTGCCTGATTTCGGGCGAGACGACAAAAGTGACCTGGACGCAGGTTATCAAATCCTGATCTACATAAACCGCGCTAAATGGCACGTCACCGACATTGACGTATCTCATAATCGGAGTATGCGATTCCTGCTGTATCTTCCGCAGCGCCAGATCTTCGGCAACGATGTGGGCTGATCGGAGGTCCGTCAGCTGTTCTTCCGGGACTTTCATTATCGCGGCCAACTGGTTTACCGCGCGGTTGAGGTTCTCTTTTTGTTTCTCCGAACTAACGATCTCCCATTTAATCTCATTGGTCTTGCTGGATACGGCGAGTTTATTGGCATGCCGCAACACCAACCAGGCGATAACGCCCACTCCAAAAAACGGAAACGCAAACAGAAATCCGATCATTGCCCAAACCTGGGCAGAATTAAAATTTGCGGACGCGAACGCCAGGACAAGCCCTACGGCAATACAGGCGAGACTCGCAAACCCGACAACCAGAATCAGGAAATTGCGCAGGGGATTAATCCCCGAATCTTTTTTCGTTTCGGTTGTGGCCATTACACAGATCGAATTGATCGATCAACAAACAAAATGTCTGAGATAAAATTATAATTAGTGCGATCTTAAAAGGAAAACCGCGAATTTTGTTTCGAGGAAGTTAACCCGCCGAATTTACTTTTTCAAACGGAATTTCCTCAAAGTGGGTGAATCGTTTAAAATCGCTAAACCTCTTGTTTATTTCCTCATACGTCAGTTCATCGACTCTTTCAGTGCCAAATTTCTCGACATTAAACGAAGCCATGACCGAACCGTAAATCATCGCCCGCCGCATCGCATCTTCGTCGATTCTATCCTGACTGGCAAGATAGCCCATAAAACCACCGGCGAATGTATCGCCGGCGCCGGTTGGATCAAAAACGCTTTCAAGCGGATATGCCGGAATTGCAAAGTACGCTTTTTTGGTAAAAAGAGCCGCACCATATTCGCCGCGCTTTATGGTGACTGCTTTAGGCCCCAATTTCAATATTTTCTTGGCAGCAGTGATGACATTGGGTTCGCCCGCCAATTGGCGGGCCTCCGCGTCATTTATGATTACGCAATCTACTACCTTTACCGTTTCAATCACGGCGTCTTTCATCGAATCGATCCAATAATTCATCGTATCCATCGCGACAAATTCTGCAGTCGACTGTTCGCGGACCTGCTTTTGAATCATCGGCAGGATATTCGCCAGAAACAAAAGCCTCGAGTTTTTGGAATTTTCCGAAAGCCGCGGATCGAATTTTTCGAATACGTTCAGCTGTGTATCGAGCGTATGCGCGGTGTTCATATCGTATTCGTATTTTCCGCGCCAGAAAAAGGTTTTTCCGTCTTTAACGACCTCAATATCGTCAGTATTGATATTATGACGCCTGAAAACGTCCCATTCCGCATCGCCGAAGTCATTCCCGACGACGCCGACTGCATTGACATCGGTGAAAAACCCCGATGACAGTGAAAAATGGGTTGCGGCGCCACCCAAGATTCTATCGCGTTTACCAAACGGCGTCTCGAGCGCATCAAATGCCACCGATCCTACAACTGTTAAAGACATAATTTAAAAAAGTTCCTTTGAAATAAAATATTGCGAAAAAAACAAACTCACACGATACCATAGATCGTCGGCGATCGGTATACGGCAGCCCGCAGCTGCGGCTGAATACAATCTAATTAGCGCGGGCGGATAAATGCAATCTTACCGGCGTGAAGATGATTCGTTGGAATCGCGCGGCCATTCGCTGCGAACGGTATCATCGAAATCAATATGCGGTGCGGGTTTATTGAAAAACCCGCACCGCCCGGAGATGCGCCTGTTTGTTAACCCGCGAATTGATTCAAATTCATTTCTCTGGTTTTATCAGCTTCAGGTATTTCTCCGCCTTTTTCCGGTACTTGCTATCCGGGTGTTCCTCAACCAGTGTTCCCAAAAACGCCACCGCATCTTCAATCAGCCTTTTCGGGGCAAATCTCTCTTTTTCGTCATCATTCAGCATTTCCGGATTTATCTTTTGTTTTCCTTTCCCATTCGCCAGATAATAGCTGCTCATACCGGAAATATAGAGTATCTCGTCTATCTTCGAAAACGTCGGATGAGCTGCAAGGGTTTCCTCGGTTCGCATTAGCGCCGCCTGATACGCCTTCTTCAGTTTGAAATACTGCCACGCGACATTCAAATTATGTTTTGCATCCGCTTCGAGGATCTGATCGAGCGGGAGAACTACTTTTTCTTTTTCCTTTTGCGCCGCCGCCGAAACCGAAAACACGGCGATTATTAAACTAAAAATGATTATTGCTTTTTTCATAACTTAATTTCGGGACGAGAATAACTGCAAATACTTAAAGTCTAATGCTTCATTTAACACTTCAGATGCATTTTTCCTGCAAAAAGTTCGAAATTCCGCAGGATTTAGCAGTTGTGCCGGCAATTCAAATACATCTGCTATGCATTTTTTACAAATGCTAGCATAATATCCTGGTTTAGCAATTTACAATCCCGGAGATAAAACTTTGAAACTTAGCATAATAATTTTATCGATCATCACAATCATTTTTACCGGCTGCGGAACCGATCAAACAGATATCAGCAACGTCAAGGTCAATGCCAACGTTACCGACAACACGGCATTCAACGACAATTCAAACGCCGTTGAGCCGGCAGAAACCACGGAAGGAGGTGTGCTCGTCCTCTCGGGATCGGGCAAATCCGAAAACTATACCTGCAACGGCCGCGAGGTTGAAGTCGAAGAGTCGACAACCGCCAACAAATTCATATTGACGGGCGAGTGTAAAAAACTAACGGTTGACGGGGTCTCGAACAAGGTTTATGTCGACAGGGTCGGCGAAATTGTAGTGTCGGGCACAAGCAATAAGGTCTACTACGGTGAAGGCCCAGACGGTGGGAAGCCGAAAATTACGAAAAACGGAACCAGTTTGATTGTCGAGCAAACGGACAAAGCGGGAAGCACCGATGGAAAATCCAAAGAATGATCCCGCTTTACGGGTCTGTTTGGTCACGCTTTTTGGCGACATTGCTTTAGCCGGTTGCTCCGATTCCGGTAGAGACTTTGTTCGCTTTATACTTACCGGTTAGGGTTGTATTTCCCGATTATCGCATCCAGTTTCTTTGCCGTTTCCGGATTCCAATGATCGGGTTGCGTAAAGATGGCGCTTTTTGTCGCACCTTCAAACGGATTCGGCGTTTCTTTTGAATCAACCCGGCGGACCGCTTCCTTTAGCACCAGCTGGGCATTGCGGACGTTTTTCGTCAGATAATCGATAACCATCTCGATCGAGACCGAATCGTGTTCGGGGTGCCAGCAGTCATAATCGGTGACCAGGGCAAGGGTCGCATACGCGATTTCGGCTTCACGGGCAAGCTTCGCCTCCTGCAGATTCGTCATTCCGATCACATCCATGCCCCAGTTTCGAAAGACTTTTGATTCCGCCTTGGTCGAAAACGCCGGACCCTCCATGCAAATATAGGTTCCCCCGCGGTGAACCGTTAATCCGTCAACGGTATTGCACGACTCCTCGAGAATTGTTCCCAATTCCTCACACACCGGATGCGAAAACGTAATATGACCGACAATTCCATCTCCAAAAAAGGTCGATTCCTCGGTTCGTGCGCGCGTTCGGTCAAAAAACTGGCTCGGTATGACAAAATCTGTCGGCGCATACTTTTCCCGCAGACTTCCGACCGCCGAAACTGACAGAATATAATCGACGCCGAGCAGTTTCATAGCGTAAATATTGGCTCTGAAAGGAAGATCGGTCGGCATAAGTTTGTGCCCGCGGCCGTGTCTGGGCAGAAACGCGACGGTTACGCCTTCGAGTTCTCCGATGATAAATGCATCCGAAGGCTTTCCGAAGGGAGTATTAACCTCAAGTTCTCTGACATTTTTAAGCTCCGGCATCTGGTATAAACCGCTGCCGCCGATTATTCCGATATTTACTTTTTCCATTTATCTCGTCCCTTGTTTCGGTAAAAAAATTTACAAATAGAATTGTTTCGAAGAATCGTTTGCCGGATTCCTCAGGGCCGTGGGCGCCTACGGTCTTATAGTTTCGTAAACCGTCCGACGACGGCTTATCCGGTATATTCGACCGCATCCAATTTTCCATCAACTGATTCCAAACGGCAAAGGGGTGTTTCAAAATCATGATATAAAAGACAAATCCACTCGTCTTCAACAGCGCTAGTTATCAGTTTTCTTTTGGCTTCAAGTGTTTCGGTGGGATAAAGGTCAAATCCCGCAATCCAGGGGAGACTAATATGAGGTTTCATAGGGATCAGATCGGCGAATCCGTAAAGCGTCTTCCCGCCCCGCGAGAGCTTTACCGTTTGCATCGTCTCCGAATGCCCGCGAATCGTCTCCATCGTTAATCCTTCAACGACCTCGTAATCATCCGGTTTGAGTTCGAGTTGTCCCGTTTCCTGTACCGGCCGCCAATTCTCAGGCAAATAGCTCGCACGATCGCGCTCATGCGGATTCAAAGCGTGTCGAAATTCGGATTGAGAGACAAAGTACCGCGCGTTCGCAAATTGAGGTACTGGAACCCGGCTTTCCGATTTGTCTTTCTGGTCCGTCCGATCACGGACAATCGGCCCCTGATCACTTTCAAAAATCGTGTTCCCGCCGGCGTGGTCGAAATGAAGATGCGTGTTTACCACGATCGTTATATCGTTTGGTCGATATCCGGTTTTGTCAAAGAGTGTCTGCGCCAATGGCCTTTCCCGAATAATACCGTACATTGCGGATTCCTTTTCGGACCATTTTTCGCCGATTCCGGTTTCAACCAAAATTCGTTCATCCGGCGTTTCGACGAACAGACAATTCATATTCATCTTTATCCGGTTGTGCTCGTCGGGCGGACATTTCTTCTCCCACAAAACACGCGGGACAACACCAAACATTGCCCCGCCATCAAGTCTGAATTCCGTGTCCGGAATTATTTCCACTCTATAATCGCCAAACTGCATAACCGGCATTTGGCGGCTATTGCCGCCGTTTTGCCTATCTCTTATCAGCCTTTTCTTTCGTTTTAGGTTCCGGTGCCTCTTCCGGCGGTTGTTCGCCATTTTGCGGCGGCAGCTGCATTCCCGGCGGAAGCTGCGGCTGCTGCGGAATTGCGGGAGGCGTCACCTCAAAGTCCATCGCGACTTCGATAGGGTTGTTTTTCAAGATCTCCGCCAAAATGGTGTCCTGCTTTTCTTTTTTAAGCTTGTTACTGACGAAAGTGTCGAGCGGAACCTCCTGCTGCATCGGGTTGTCCTGATCCTTGACCGAAGTCGTGATCAGAATATGCCGGGCATCATAAGACGCCACCGTCTTTCCATCCGGGCCTTTGGTTTCACCCTTCTTTTCGAGTTTTATAATGTGATAACCAAATTTCGTCCTGACAAGATTTGGCGAAATTTGCCCGGGCTTTAGAGCCATCGCCGCCTTTTCAAATTCGGGAATCATCTGACCGACCGGTACGTTTTCATAAAGTCCGCCCTGTTCCTTGCTTCCGGGGTCTTCGGAGAATTCCTTGGCAAGATTCTCAAAGTCTTCGCCATCCTTCGCTTTTCTTAATATCTCATCCGCTTTTGCCTTCTTTTCCTTCGTCAGCTCGGGATGTTTATCGATATACTCAGCAATTTCCTTTTCGGACACATCCAGTTTTGGAACTAGTTTTTCTCGCGCATAAAGCTGTGCCAGCAGCTGCGACTGCTGAAGCTTGGTCTGGAATTCCACTTTATGGAGGAATTCTTCGCCGAGTTCGTCGAGTTTCGATTTAGCTTCTTTTTCATAAATCGAAAACCGGGCAAAGGAATCCCGCATTTGTTTAACTTGTTCTTCGGTCATTTCCTGACCCTCGGGGCGTTGGCCGCGTTCCTTTTCAAGCTTCTTTTGGGCCTCAAGGAAGTCGTGGAACTCGGCTTCCCGCTGACGTTTTTCGGCGTTTTCGACCGCCCATCCGAGCCCTACCGCGCTGAAGATCGATGCCACAAAACTCTGCTCTTCTTTTTCCTGAGGGGAATTTTGAGGAGAAGGTTTAGCGGCGTTCTCCTTTTCCTCCGCTGCCGGCGGCGCAACTTCTTTGTCTTTCTGAACATTGGATGTACTTTCCGCCTCCGGCGGTTCGGGGCCGGCTTTCCGATCTTCCTGGGTTTTTTGGGCATTTCCACCAGTTTCCCCCCAAAATTCGCTGATCTGATCTTCGGTTATCATACTCAGCGGCGGCATCGGCTTATCCTTATTCTTCACCTTGTCATAACTCAGCGCCAGGATCGCTTTCTTCATATATTTGAGTTCTTGTTTAACTTCCGGTTTTTCGGCAAAACCCTCTTTTCTTGCTTGATTGGCGATTGCCAGAAACTCCTGTAGATTCTTGGCAAGTTCTTTCTTTTGCTCCGCATTTTCGGCGAGCATCCGCTGCTGCATTGGATTGAGATCCTTAACCAGCATTTCCATTTCTTCTTTTGTTATCTTGGTAAGGGCGTCGCCGTGTCCGCCGACACGATCCTTCCAAATAACAAGCCCGACGCCGCACGTAATTATTACCGCGACGAGTATCAACAATTTTACTTTACTGCTCAAAATAATTACTCCTCAATTTTCTGTACTAACTCTATTAAAACTCCGCCGCTAGATTTTGGATGAACAAAAGCGATTAAGCAACCGCCCGCGCCGGTTCGGGGCGATTCGTCAATCAATGCAGCCCCTCCGTTTTTCAGCTTTTTAAGCGATTCTTCGATATCTTCGACTTCGACCGCGATGTGATGGATGCCGCCGCCCCGCTTCTCCAAAAATTTCGTAACCGGCGAATCTTCCGAGATCGGCTCAAGCAATTCAATTTTGGACTCGCCGACGGGCAGCATCGCAACCCGCACTTTTTGATCCTCGACAACTTCAGTGTGGACATGTTCGAGCCCGAGCGCGTCTTGCCAAAACGTCAGCGCCTCACTGATATCTTTCGTTGCAATACCCAAATGGTCTATTTTCATTTCAACAACTCTTCGACCGCCGTAAACGGATCCTTTTCCTTCTTCGCCACCTGAGCGGCAAATTCATCGAGTTTCTGTTCTGTCCCGCTTTTTTTCAGGATGTTGAGCAACAGTTTTTCCCGAAGCAATTCAAGCAGTCGCCACTTGGCAATTGCGGTTCGTCGTTCAAGACTTTTTTCTCCCTGTCTTTGAAAGTCCGAATAGGCTTTGATGGCTTCCGCGAGCTCCTCGATGCCTTTGTTCTCGGTCGCGATCGTCTTGACGATTGGCGGTTCCCAAAAATCATGCCGATGCGCAAGTGAAAGGAGGGCTTCAAGTTCCTTCTCTGCGCGAATCACCCCTTCACGGTCGGCTTTGTTAATAACAAAAACGTCACCGATTTCCATTATCCCGGCCTTTATAGCTTGAATATCGTCCCCCATTCCCGGGACCAGCACGACCACCGAGACATCGGCTGTTTTTACGATTTCGACCTCATCCTGGCCGACGCCAACGGTTTCAACGATTACCTTGTCGAATCCTGCCGCATCGAGAATTGCAACGGCATCAACCGTTGACCGCGCCAGGCCGCCCAGATTTCCGCGGGTCGCCATCGACCTGATAAAAACATTCTTATCGAGCCCGAGCGTTTGCATCCGGATTCGGTCACCGAGAATTGCACCGCCCGAGAACGGACTCGAAGGATCGACGCAAATGATACCGATCTTGTCGCCTTTTTCACGGTAATAAAGCGCTATTTTATCAACCAGGGACGATTTTCCGGCTCCCGGGGAACCCGTAATCCCGATAATTACGGCTCGGCCTGTCTTTGGGAAAACCGCTTTCATAATTTCGGCCGAATCATCGGTACCGTCTTCGACTTTTGAGATCGCCCGGGCTATCGAACGCGGATCGCCGTCAAATAGATTTTTCAACAAACCGTCCATAATTACTGTCAAAACCAATCCGCTATTCTCGCATTTTTTATCCGAATTTCAAAAACAGGCGTAATGTTGCGTTTCTAACTTGATTTTAATCGGGTAAAACCACAAAATATAGGGCTAGTTCCTCAAAGCAACACTATATGTTTAAACTTCGACGTCTAGAAATCACAGGATTCAAGTCTTTTGCAGATTATACCGAGATTATTTTTACCGGGCAGGGCATCACTGCGGTTGTCGGGCCAAACGGATGCGGAAAATCGAATGTCAGCGACGCGATTTCATGGGTTTTAGGCGAACAACGGGCGAAGTTTTTACGCGGCCAGGAAATGAAGGACGTTATCTTTCAGGGCACCGACAAACGGAGCCCCGGAGGTATGTCGGAAGTCGTGCTTCATCTCGAGCGGGATGATTCCGTAATTCCATCCGAAGAATCCGAACTCGTCGATATCGATGAAAAGCTCGGGATAATAGATGAAAATGCGGTAGACGTCGATATCATCGAAGCGGAGCAATTGGATGATTCCGAATCGGCTGCGGATAACCTGGCGGATTCGATCGGGCGCGATTACGGTGTCGAATTTGAAAAGGTAAAGGCCGCGCAAGTTGGTTCGGTCACTACGATCGAAAAAACCGTAAAAACCAAAAGGCATTGGAGACCGCGAAATTTCGTGCTTGATTATGCGCCCGGCGAAGCGGTTACGGTCACACGCCGGTTATACCTGTCGGGCGAAAGCGAGTACCTGCTAAATGACAAGATCTGTCGTTTACGGGATATTCAGGATTTATTTTCCGGAACAGGGCTTTCGGGAGCGCATTACGCGATAATCGAACAGGGTAGAATCGGACAAATCCTTTCTTCAAAGCCTTCGGATCGAAGGGGACTGATCGAAGAGGCTGCCGGAATATCAAAGTTCAGGACGCGGCAGCGGGCGGCCGAATCTCGTTTGGAATCCGCGAAAACCAATCTGGGCCGAATTTCCGATATCGTCTCTGAGATCGAAAAACAGACGCGCAGCCTTGCGCGTCAGGCAAGCAAAACCAAACGCTACAAGATATTGCGTGAGAATCTGAGGCAGGTGTTAAAGGATACATATGCCGCGGAAGGTAAACATCTCTCAGACAATATAAGTCAGCTTGAAAATCAGTTGGGCCTTGCCGCCAAACACGAACGAGAGATTTTGGAAAAGGTTTCCGAACGCGACGAGGAATTTCGAAATGCGACGCGGGAAGCGCGAAACGCGGAAGAAAATTTGACCGATGTCCGGGAAAGGCATTCCGAAAATGCGTTAAACCGTGACCGCACGGCAAGGGAGCATAAATATCAGCAAGATCAGATCAAGGAACTAGATTCCCGCGCCGCGGTTTTGGATGCGGAAATCAAGGTTACCGAAGAGCGGATCGCGATTATCGGCAAGGACATTCAGCGGCTCAAGAAGGAAGAAGAATTGGAAGTTGCCAGGGCGGAAAAAGAACAGGCGACCCTCGTTGAAGCCGAAACGGAATACCGGAAAAAGCTGGATCACCTTGGCGGCGTCGAGGCTGAACTGGAGAACGAGCGGAAAGGTCATCTGGAGCACACGGCTGCGGTTGAGCGGCTAGCCGAGGTGGAACGCCAGTTTGAGACGACGCTGGAAAAGCTGAGGGAGAGGGTTGAGGGGCTGGCCCGTGAAAAGACTCGTGCTGACGAAGTGTTAAAAGCCCGGTTAAAGGAATTCGATGAGTTGGCAAAAAGCATCCGGGCCGAACGCGAAAAGCTCGACCAATTGCATGCGGAAAAACAAGGACTTGTCGAAGAAGCAGGTCAGGCTAGAAGCCGGCTGGAGGGGGAAGAAGATTCTCTCTTGAAGTTGAGCGAAGTGTTTTCACGCCAGAAGCACCGGCTTGAAACACTGAAAGAACTGGAAGAGAAACGCGCAATTTATGCGCCGAGCGTCCAAAGGCTCTTTACCGAGCAAAATAAAATTGGCGTAAAATTTCTGGGTATCCTTGCCGACCGTTTTGACGTCAATAAAAACGCGGAAAAGGCAATCGAAAACCTGTTTGGATCCTATTTGCAGACGATACTTGTCAGATCCGAGAGCGACGCTCATAAAGTTGTGAAATTCCTGAGCAGCAAGAATCTGGGCCGGATACCGGTTTTGGTTTTTGATCCCGCGATCGAAAATGGATCGAAGTCTTCGGACCGGAATTCCGTTTCCGGACTGCTCGGAGTCTCAAGAGATTTCGAGGATGCTCTGGCGAATATTTTTCCGCGGGAAATGTCGGCCGCGGTGGTCGACTCGGCCGACAAGATAAACGGCAAAAAGGCCGATATCATTATTACCCTCAACGGCGACCTCGTGATCGGCGGTAAACTATATATCAGCGGAAACGTAAACAGCGGAGAAAAAAACTCTTCGTTGCTCGCGTTTAAGCGGGAACTCCGTGAATTAGCTAACGGGTTTGATAAATCGAGAAGAGAAAAGGAACAAGCCGAACAGGCTGCCGAGAAAACACAAGGAATCTTGGCAGAAAAGGAAAACGCCCTGGTGGATTTACAGGCCTTTGTGGTAAAGGTCGAGCGGGAATTACTATCAAAGGAAATTCACTCAAAATCGCTCGCGCAGGAAATTGAAAGGGCTGAAAGGCATCAAAGCGTCGTTACTGACGAATCATCCCAGATCAAATCTGAAATAAAGCAAATCGAGCAACGGAGGGTCGAATCAGGGCAAAACGCCAAAACGGCCGAGAAAGCAAGGCTGCTGTCGGGTGAAAAGATCGACCGGGTGTCTGCAGAATTGCAGGAAATAAGAAAACTGGTCGAACAGGAAAATGCTGTTTTGAGTCAAAAAAGAACCCGGGCTGAAGTCGCCGCGGAACGCAAGCGTTCTACGCAGAATGCGCTGGTTCGGGTTTACACCGAAAGGGACGAACTCGAAGCCCGGCTTAATAGACAGATTGAAGAAACTGGCGAGAATAAGAAAAGGGTCATTGAGATAACCGATTCGATCCAGGAATTGGAATTGCGGATCGCCGGTGCGACTGATGAATTGGCAAGGGAAGAGGACGAACTCAAATCCGCAATGGCGCATCTTAATGAGGCACGCGAAAAATCTGATTCGCTGTCGGGCGAACTCGGTGAATTGAACAAGCAGTCCGCGATGGCCAGAGACGAACGGGCCGGATTTGAAATCAACCAGGCAGAAACGGTTACTCGATTAAAGAATCTGGATGAAAGGTGTCTTCAGGATTTGAACATTTCTCTCCGAGAATTGATCGAAACAAGTAATCTGGAAGATGATTTTGATTTATCTGAATCGCGTGCCGAGGCCGAAAACCTGCGCGCCAAGTTAGAGAATTTCGGTGCCATCAATATGCTTGCGATGGAAGAACTCGGCGAGACCGAGGAACGGCTTGAATTTCTGACCAGGCAGCGGCAGGACATCATAGACAGCATAAAAGCGGCTGAAGATGCACTTCGTGAAATCAAACGCAGATCGCGCCAAAAATTTCTTGACGCGTTTGAGGCTATAAACGTGAATTTCACAAGTCTGTTTAGCGAACTGTTTGGCGGCGGAAAAGGCGAGATGACATTGCTCGAAGCCGACGATATTTTGGAATCCGGGATTGAGATAATCGCCCAGCCACCGGGCAAACGCCTGCAAAATATGCTTCTTCTTTCGGGCGGGGAGAAGGCGATGACCGCAATTGCACTGGTGCTGGCGATTTTCAAATACCGCCCCTCGCCATTTTGCCTTTTGGATGAGGTCGATGCACCGCTTGACGATGCAAATGTCGGACGATTCGTCGAACGTGTTGCGGAAATGTCTGAAAATACTCAGTTTATCGTGATAACACACAATAAACGGACGATGGAGGCCGCAAAAGCGCTTTACGGCGTCACGATGCAGGAGGCCGGTGTTTCAAAGATCGTTTCCGTTCGATTTGATTGAGTTTATGAAAAGTTTGAGTTTATTATTTTCATTCTTTCTTATCTTCTCCTTTTCAGCTTTTGGGCAGAAAGACCCGATCAAAAAAAATTCCCGGCCCGCGGTCGATCCAACTGCGAATTCCGGCAATTTGACGGAGATTAATGCCGGCACCCCCGTCTATTTTTACGAGTTTGAAAACCCGAAATTTCTCGTTTCAAACATTTGGATCGAACACGATGAAAACGGCGCCGGAAAAATTCGATTTCAAAAGAACGATTTTGATGAGATTTTCACCGAACCGCTAAAACTTTCGGATTCAACACTTCACAAGATCAAGAGTTCGTGGACTGCCGCGAATTTTTTCGACTCAAACGAGAAATATCAGTCTGAGATTAGAGATTATGCCCATCTTGGTACGGTCAGGCTTGCAATCAAACGGGATCAGCGGGAACGGAAAGAAGAATTCAACTGGACCGAAAATCAGACAGTCAAGGCGATCGCTGACGAATACCGTAGAATCGCAACGCAGGCCATCTGGATTTTTGACTTTAACGTCGCACGCGATAACCAACCGCTGCGGACTCCTCAGATGGTGAAAGGCCTCGACTCAAATCTCCGCCGGAACGCGATTGCTGATCCGGTTCAAATTATTCCGTTTTTAAGGGACCTCAGTAACGACGAACGGGTTCCGTTGATCGCACGGAATCACGCGTCCCGCTTGGTTTTGCGGATCGAAAGTGAAAATAAGAAGGCGGAAAAAGAAAAATCAAAGGTTGTCCTGATAAATAAAAAAAAACCGTAAGAAGCTACCTAACGGAAAGCTCTCCGTTATTTGATATGTTCGGTGCCGAATCAGGAAAATCAAGCCGCGACAGTCTCTGCAATGTGGTAATCGCCGAACCGCTCGGGTCAGCGGACGGAATACCGCCGTCGACTAAAACAAACGGGTGAATCTTACCGCCTAAAAATCTCCCCTCGTTATCGATTCTGATATCCAGCACCATTGTCTCGGCCGTTGCGCCGACCAACCTAAACCAGCCATAAGTCGCAAAATTGCCCAATGAATAGGCGATCAGCCGGCCCCGGTAAATTTCCATCCCCCGAAGAACGTGCGGACCGTGGCCCAAAACCAAATCGGCCCCGGCATCGATAACCGTTTTGGAAAAAACGCGCAAATTTCCGCGTTTTTCACGATAAAATATCTCGGTTTTAAATGGAACCCGTTGAGCTGCGGCTCCTTCAGCTCCGCCGTGAAAAGAAACGACGACGATATCCGCGCGCCTGTCAGCCTCGACCACGGCACGCCGGGCCGCGACCAGTTCATTGACATTGAGCGAAACGCTGTTATGGGCGAATCCGATGAATGCGACCGTTTTTCCATTGACATTCAGATATGCGGTTGAAAAAGCCCCGCGATCGCTGCCGGCGTGTTTTATCCCGACGCCGTCAAGAGTTTGACGAGTGGACACGCGTCCGCTGTCGCCAAAATCAAGGGCATGATTGTTGGCAACGCTCATCACATCAAAACCCGCGTCCTTTAGATAATTTGCGTATCTCGTAGGCATTCGAAAAGCAAAACATCGAGGCCGTCCGGTTCCGCATTTTGGTGAAACGCCGCCGTCAGCGAGCGGGCCCTCAAGGTTGCCGAATGCGATATCGGCCTTTTGAAGTATCGGTGCGACGGCCTTCAGCAGGCCTTTTCCGTCATTTGGCGGCATCCTGGAATCGTTCGGAAACGGAGATCCGAGCATTATATCGCCGACAGCCGCAATGGTGAGCGCCGTTTCGCTCTTTTGCACCGAAAACGGCTCGGTGCCGCCGTGGATTAAACTCTTTCCGTCGGCAGGCACGACCGTCTCGTGGCCCACCGCCGGAAGCAAGGCGAAATAAAGCACTATCGTCGCAAGATATTTTAATTTTGACATAGATTTATTGCGAGAACGGGCGTGAAGAAACCGATAGTGAGATGCGATTACTGGTTCCGGCGTTTTACAAAGAATTAATAACTTTACGGCGCCGCCATTCGTTCGTCAAAAAGGGCTTCTTCAATTAGTCTGATTTGTTCCAGCCCGTGAATTACGTAAGATCCGGTGGCGGGTGAAGCAGAGGCTGTCCGGCCGACATAATTAAGCGAGGTTCCTTCGGGCTTAATCTCATCGATTCGCGGCTCAACAAAAAACCATCCGCCCATGTTTTTTGATTCTTCCTGCGCCCAGATAATTTCCTTGGCATTCGAATAAGCGGCCAGAATGGTTTTTAACCCGCTCGCCGGGAACGGGTAAAACTGTTCCAACCTGATGATGGCAACTTCCTCAACGTCCGATTTGGAACGCGTATCTTCAAGGTCGTAATATACTTTTCCGCTGCAAAGCACGATCCTTTTAATTTTTGACTTGTCAGTGACCGCGGGATCGTCAATTAACGGCTGAAACCCGCCGGATGTTAGATCGTCAACCGATGATGTTGCGGCCGGCAGACGAAGCAGGCTCTTGGGGGTCATCACGATCAGCGGCCTGATAATGTCCTGTTTTACCTGGCGCCGAAGCAAATGGAAAAACTGCGCCGGCGTGGTCGGATTACAGACTTGGAGGTTATTCTCTGCGCACAGCTGTAGAAAGCGTTCGAGGCGCGCCGATGAATGTTCCGGCCCCTGGCCCTCATATCCGTGCGGGAGGAGCATTACGAGCCGCGATTTCTCTTGCCACTTATCTTCCGAAGCTGATATGTATTGATCGATGATAACCTGAGCGCCGTTGGCGAAATCCCCGAATTGGGCTTCCCAGAGCACCAACGAATCCTTCTCGATATTCGAATATCCATATTCGAAACCAAGCACGCCTGATTCTGACAGTGAACTGTCGTGAACATTGAATCTTGCGTTCGCATTCTCTTTACTTCGGAGTTCTGCCAATGGGCTCCAAATATCACCGGTCTGGGTGTCATACATCAACGAATGCCGATGCGAGAACGTTCCGCGCCCGGAGTCCTGCCCGCTCAGCCGAACACTGATCCCGTCGAGAACCAGCGAGCCAAACGCGACAGCCTCAGCAAACCCCCAATCGAGCGGCGTTTCTCCTGAGCCCATCTTAAATCGGCGCCCCAGTTGACCGACCATTTTCGGGTTGATATTAAACCCGTCGGGGATCAGAGAAATTTTGTCGGAAACTTGTTTAAGAGTTTCTTTCGAGATCGATGTATCCAATACGTTGGAACCATCCTCGTCGAGAATCGGGGGAGGGAGTTCGACGACCTTTTTCCTTTCGGATGCAATTTCTTTTGCCCGTTTGAGAATGTCCTCATATTTTGCGACCACCTTGTCGGTCATCCGGGAAAGTTCGTCTTCGGTGATGACCCCGCTCCGGATCAGTTCCTGAGCATATACGTGCCTGACACCCGGATGGTCTTTCACCCGTTGGTACATCAGAGGTTGGGTATAGCTCGGCTCATCCCCTTCGTTGTGACCGAGGCGGCGGAAACCGACCAGGTCGAGCGCGACATCCTTGTTAAACTGTTGTCTGTATTCAAGGGCAATCTTGGCCACACGGTAGGCGGCCTCCGGTGAGTCGCCATTGATGTGAAAGATCGGAAGCTGAGTGATCTGCGCCGCGTCGGTAGAATAAATCGAACTCCGGCCCGCTTTAGGCGAAGTTGTAAACCCGATCTGATTGTTAATCACGATATGGATCGTGCCGCCGACGCGGTATCCCGGCAAATTAGCCAGTTGCAGCGTCTCCATAACGATACCCTGGCCCGAGAATGCGGCATCGCCGTGGAGCAAAATCGGCAATACTCTATCGAGAATTTCTTCGCCCCTGGTTTCATCGGCCTCAAGCAACTGGTCCTGCCGTGCACGTGACATTCCCTCGACTACCGGATCGACAAACTCCAGGTGAGACGGGTTGCAGGAAAGCTGAATTTTTATCTCGTTTCCGCTTTGGGTCGTACGCCTTCCGGTCGCGCCTTGATGATATTTAACGTCGCCTTCGTCGGCCGGAAAACTCGGATGAGAAGTGCCTTCAAACGAAGTAAAAATGCGCTCGGCCATATCACCCGTCTCAGCATTTCCGACAATGTTTGCAAGTACATTCAACCGGCCCCGATGCGCCATTCCCATAAAAATCTCTTCGACGCCCTGCGCTGAAGAGAGATTAACCAACTGATCAAGGAGCGGAATAACGGTCTCGCATCCTTCAAGTGAAAATCGTTTTTGGCCAAGGTATTTGCGATGCAGAAATTGCTCAAATTGCTCGGCCTCGATGAGTTTTAGGAGAAGATCCTTTTGTTTTTCCACCTCCAGCGGTTCATCATCGACAAATTCCTGTCGAATTTTTTCCCGCAGCCAGCTTATTTCCGTCCGGCTTCGAATATGCCGATATTCGATCCCGACCTTGCCGCTGTATGCTCTTCTCAAAACCCATAGGATCTCGCGCAACGAGGATCGGTCTTTCCCGTGGAGGCCGTCGGTGATAAACTCCCGGTCGAGATCCCAGATCGTCAGGCCAAAATTTTCGAGTTCGAGTTCCGGAGAATAATGCGTGGTCATATTAAGCGGATCGATATCTGCCAGAATATGACCGCGTTTTCGGTATGCGTTTATCAGCTGCAAGACCTTTGCCTGCTTGACGGTTTGTTCGTGAGTATGTTGACCGCCGAGGAGCGATGGATTGTAGTCTTCCGCCCAACGCAACGGTGGGTAAGCTATTTCAAGGCCCTCAAATATCTCGTCGTAAAATCCGTGATTGCCGACCAGGTATTGATGAATTTTCGCAAGAAAAAGACCGCTTTCCGCACCCTGAATGACGCGATGGTCGTAGGTGCTGGTAATCGTCATGATCTTACTGATCCCAAGGAGCGATAAAGCGGCAGAGGTCATTCCCTGATATTCGGCGGGATATTGAATCGCGCCGGTGGCGATAATTGCGCTTTGTCCGGACATCAGACGCGGGGTGGATGCGACGGTTCCAAGTGTACCGGGGTTGGTTAGTGAAATCGTCGTTCCCTGAAAGTCATCAAGCGTGAGGTTTCCGGTTCTCGCCTTGGTAATGGTCGTGTTAAATGCATTGAAGAATTCCCAAAAGCTCATTTCATTTGCACTTTTGAGGTTGGGGACCAACAGATTTCGGGATCCGTCTTTTTTTTCAACATCAACCGCAATTCCAAGATTTATAGAATCACTTTCCAGCCGTGACGGTTTGCCATCGACGACGCCGTAGCCATTGTTCATCGAGGGATATTCTTTGGCTGCCTTGATGATTGCCCAGCCGATCAAATGCGTAAAAGAGACCTTTCCGAGCGATCGGGATGTGAGGCTTTCATTTATGACTTTTCTGTTTTCTTCGAGAAGCTTGACCGGGACATTACGAACCGAAGTCGCGGTCGGTACCGTCAGGCTTTCGTCCATATTCTCAACGATCACCTTCGAAACACCGGTCAGCGGTGTCGCATTTACCCCTTCGCGGATTCTTGTCTCAACCTTTGCTCCGGCGGCCGGATTGGCAGCGGGAGTCACGTCAGGAGCTTTCAGCGGTTCGACAGGGGTCGGGGAGATTTGCGGGTTTCCGGACTGACCGTTGCCGGATTCAATCAGCTCGTCGAAATAGGCCCGCCACGATTCATCGACAAGATTCGGATCGCTTCGATAACGGTCATACAGTCCCTCAACATAGCTGGCATTTGCACCGAAATTAGCGTTTATCAATTCCGACAAATTCGAGACATTTTCACTCACGATATACAATTCCTTTTTAAGATTACCGATTCAGTAGCTAAATCTTAACCCAAAAGGAACAAAAACCTAAACAAGGAAGGCTTATCAATTATTTATTGCCGGAAAGTGACGGGTGCGCGAGAATCAGGCCGGCCGAGACTAAATATCATGTCCTACAAAATAAAGCTGGGAATCAAACAAATCTTCATCCGGCGATGGCTCGACCGGTGTGTATTCGCCGTCACTGTCCAATAATTGCGCGTTTAGATTGTCCCTGAGGTAGGCTGACAACGCTTCATCCTTAAGATACTTAACGAGTTGCTTATCGTTTACCGGAACTACGGCCTCGACCCGCCGATCAAGGTTCCGATGCATCCAGTCGGCACTGCCCAGATAAATCTCTTCGTTTCCCCCGTTCGCAAAATAAAACAGGCGGCTGTGCTCAAGAAAGCGCCCGACAATTGAAACGACGCGAATATTTTCCGAGAGCCCTTTAATTCCCGGCCGCAGAACACAGATTCCGCGGACTATCAGGTCGATCTCAACTCCCGCTTGCGAAGCCCGGTAAAGGGCCCGAACAATTTTATCATCGGTCAGGCTGTTGATCTTTACTATGATCCGGGCGTCCTTACCCTTTAGTTTGTTATTTGTCTCGCGTTTGATCAAATCGAGCATTTTTTCACGAAGATCGATTGGCGCAATCAGCAGCTGGCGGTATTCTGTCTGATATGAGTAACCTGTCAGGAAATTGAACAGGTCGCTCACGTCTTCCCCGATTTCTTCATTGGCAGTCAGGAGCCCGATATCGGTATAGTGTTTTGACGTGATCGGGTTGTAGTTGCCGGTAGCGATGTGGACGTATCGCCTCAAGCGGTTGTCCTCGCGGCGGACGACGAGCATCACTTTCGAGTGGGTTTTTAACCCGAGCATTCCATAGATCACGTGGACACCCTCGTTTTCAAGACGTCTCGCCCACTCGATATTATTTTCCTCATCAAAACGCGCTTTCAATTCGACCAGAGCCGCAACCTGTTTGCCGTTCTGGCTCGCCTTCATCAACGATTTGACGATCGGGGAATCCTTTCCCGTGCGGTAAAGGCAAATCTTAATCGCCCGGACCTGTTCATCTTCCGCAGCCGCTTCCAGAAAATCGCTGATCGTTGAATAGGCCGTGTAAGGATGATGAACAAAAACATCCTGTTTCTTGATAACGTCAAATACACTCTCCTGGGTTTTCAGCGCTGCGGGTTTTGAATATGTAATCGGTGAATCCTTTAGATCCGGTCGATCAATCGAATAGAGCGACATTAAATCGGGTATGTTTACATAACCATTGATCCTGTAAACATCCTTTTCGGTGAGCCCGATCGAACCCGCAATATAGCTGGTCATCTTGTCAGTCATCGAGGATTCGACTTCGATTCTTACCGGAAAGCTAAATCGGCGCTGGTGAAGAAGCTCGCGTTCCATAGTACGCAAAAGATCGCCTGCCTCATCTTCCCGGATTTCAATATCTGCGTCCCGCGTCACCCGGAACAGTGATGGTTTATTGATCTTCATGTTTGGAAACAGATCTTCGATATTGGCAGCGATGATTTCTTCCAGGGGTACAAACCGGCTTTTGTCCTCGTCGATCGGAATAAGTCGCGGAAGAGTCGGCGGCATTTTGATTCTGACGAACCTGCTATCTGTAAAAAGGTGCTTTAGGTTCCCGTGATTAAAATCCTTGTTTGGTTTGACGATCGCCCCGAGATTGACGCTAAGGCTGGAAATATACGGAAAGGGATGACTTTCATCAACGCCCTGCGGCGTCAAGACCGGGAAGATGTTTCGTGAAAAATACTCGTCCAGCCGTCGTTTTTCCCGCGCTTTCAATTCATTATAAGGCGTTATCGAGATGCCTTCAGCGGCCAGCTGTGGAAGAATGTCCTCATTTAGGCAAAACATCTGCTCAATCAGAATCGGGCGCAGTATCTGGCGTATTTCACGCACCTGTTCTTCGGGAGTCCTGCCGTCCGGCGACGTCTTGCTGACACCTTCCGCAATCTGTTCTTTCAGGCCGGAGACCCGAATCATAAAAAACTCATCCAGATTAGTCGAAAATATTGAAAGAAATTTCAACCGTTCAAGCAGCGGAACATCCGGATCAAGGGCTTCGCCGAGCACACGGCGGTTAAATTCAAGCCAGCTGAGTTCCCGGTTGAATAGATACTGCGGATCGTCTACCGACAAAGCCGATTTATGATGTTTGCCCCTTGTCTCCGGTATCGGATCAAGCTCGGCGGCTTCCTGATTCATATTTCTGATATTTAGAGTGTAATAAGCGGCGGGCCGGATGGCAATCAAGCTCAGGTTAAATTTCTGTAACGGAGAGGTTTAACCTAGTTTAAAGGGTAACAAATCAATTTGCTTGGAGTCAAAAAAATCTGTTCGTTAAAGCGTTCAAAATTAGGGTTTAGACACGATCCGCGTTTAGCCGTACAATCATATCCAATCTCATTCGAACCGGGCGTAACCGCGGTTGATCTTGGGCAGGAAATAACGTGGAAGAAATATTCGGGAAAAACGGCCTTATGGCCGCACATCTTCAAGACTACGAATATCGCGAGGGGCAGTTAGAAATGGCCAACGCCGTCATCCGCGCGTTTGAAGAAAAGAAACACCTGATCGTAGAAGCCGGTACCGGAACCGGAAAAACGATGGCTTATCTGGTGCCGGCGATCGCGGCGGCGCTGGGGAAGAATCAGAGGATCATCATTTCAACCGGGACGAAAAACCTGCAGGAGCAGTTGATGCAGAAGGACATACCCTTTCTCCAGAAGATACTGCCAAAAAAGTTTACAGCTGCTTATATGAAGGGGCGTTCAAACTACGCGTGCCTTTACAGGATTCAAAAAGCTGAAAATCAACCGATTTTAGAGGGCCTCGATCAACTGGACCATTTCGAAGAGATCAGGCATTGGTCGCGTGAATCAAAAACGGGAGACAAAGCCGAGCTGGTCAATCTTCCCGAAAATATCTCCTTCTGGAGCCGGATAAATGCAAAAAGTGAGACCTGCATCGGTCAAAAATGTCCGGATTTCGAACCCTGTTTTGTGACCCGGATGCGCCAGCGTGCCGACGAAGCTGATATTGTCATCGTTAATCATCACCTATTTTTCGCCGATTTGAATGTTCGGGGAAACCAGTACGGAAAGGTGCTGCCGGATTACGCCGCGGTGATTTTTGACGAAGCACATTTGATCGAAGACATTGCAGCCGATTACTTCGGTTTTCAAATATCGAGTTTCCAAATAGACGAACTCGCCCGCGACGCGGATGCGCTTCCGATCACCGATGCGGTCGTGGTCACCGACCTGACCAAACTTGCCGCACGAATCGTTACCTTTGCCGATCACTTTTGGGCGAGGTTTAATGAGGGCCGGGGCAAGGAAGGCCGGTTTCCGCTGATTCCGAATTCGTTTGCCAAAACGGCCCCTTCGGGCGAAATCGAGGCAACGCCGCTCGGCGAAGCGTATTTCGAGCTTGACAACGCTCTTGAAAGACTGGAGAAAGGGATCGATATTTTCAGTGAAAAAATTCCGGAGGCGGATTCTCTCGTTCGGCGTATCCGGCAAACCCGTTTTGACCTTGATTTCATAGTATCTCAGGCCGAACAGGACTTTGTTTATTGGCTTGAAAGACGCGGAAGAGGTGTTTTCCTTCGGGCCTCTCCGATCGATGTGTCAGGGCTCCTCAAGGAAAAACTGTTTGAATCGGTGGAAACTTGTGTGTTGACTTCAGCGACCCTTTCCAGCAACGGCAAATTCAATTTTATTCAAAATCGTCTGGGGCTCGACGATGGAAAAACCGACACCCTCCTCGCGCCGAGTTCGTTTGATTATGAAAAACAGGCGATCATCTACTTGCCTCCCGTCATGCCCGACCCGCGTTCACCGGAATTCATTCAGCTTGCTGCGGGTGAAATTGAAAAACTGATAAAGATCACAAACGGCCGCGCGTTCGTGCTTTCAACGAGTTTTTATTCGATGAACGGTCTTTACGAGATCGTTTCTTCGCGAGTGAATTTTCCATGTTTTCTTCAGGGTTCGATGTCGAAGGCCGGATTACTCGACAAGTTCCGTGACACGTCGAATGCGGTGCTATTCGCCACGTCGTCTTTCTGGCAGGGCGTTGATGTCCGCGGCGAACAGCTTTCTTGCGTTATCATCGACAAATTGCCGTTTGCCGTTCCAAGCGATCCGGTGGTTGCGGCCCGAACGCGTTATATCGACGAAAATGGAGGCCGGTCCTTCTTCGAATACAGCGTGCCAAATGCAATTATTTCATTAAAACAAGGCATCGGCAGGTTGATTCGAAGTACGAGTGACCGCGGCGTAATCGCGCTTTTGGATTCACGTTTGAGGACCAAAAGTTACGGCCGCGAGTTTTTAAGCAGCCTGCCGCGGACCCGAATCACCGGTGATTTGAGGGATGTTGATTTGATGTTTGAAAAAGCGGCGGAATTGAATGCCAGTGAACATTTTTAACTCTTGACCGGTACTTTAAGAAAATTTTGGCGTTTCGGCGGATTTCAATTATAATCCGACTACTCTACCTCACTTTTGGAGAAAAAATGCCTCAAATACTCACAAATCAGATGCTCCACTGCGTCTTTTGCACGAAAAACCGTAAAAAATTGATCACGCCGATGATCGCAGGCCGGCTTTACCCTTACCTGGCGGTCGTCGCCCGTGCCCGGAGAATAGTCCTGCTTGCCGTAGGAGGGATGCCGGATCATCTTCATCTGCTGATCTCAACGCCGCCGACCTTATCGACGTCCAGAGCAATCCAGTGGCTTAAGGGAAGTTCGTCGCAATGGATTCAAGAGACGTTTCCAGAACAACAGGGATTTGGCTGGCAGCGTGGATTCGGGGCTTTTTCAATCGGCGTATCAGAGTTTAAGCGGACCGCGGAGTTTATTGAAAATCAGGATAAACACCACCGGCGAAAGAGTTTTGACGAAGAATACAGCGGGATCATTAGAAAGAATGCCCTCGATTATGATGAGCGCGGTTTGATCGAGTGCCGGTCGGTTAAATAGTCGGTTTCTCCCCGGTTTGGGTTTGCGCCGAATTACCGCTGCGCCGCCGGGGACGAATACTCCGGCAATTTGGTACAATATCCCGGAACATTACAAAATCAGTCAGGCTCTGCACTATGTCATCATTTTACGAGGTTATGATCGAGCGCAATTTCTCGTCCGCGCACCAACTCCGCGGGTATAAGGGGAAGTGTGAAAACCTGCACGGCCACAATTACAAGATCGAGATATTTGCCCGGGGCGAAGAGCTCAATAATATAGGACTTCTGATTGATTTTGGCGATCTCAAAAAGGCGGCGGACGAGATCGTTGCATACCTCGACCACCGGAATATCAATGAGCTGCCGCCTTTTGACGAAGAACTGAATCCCTCAGCCGAAAATCTCGCAGCCTATATTTGTGAATATGTGAATTCGAGGATTGAGGATGAACGGGTAACGGTATACAAGGTCCGCTGTTTTGAAACTCCGACGAGTGTCGCCACATATCAAATCTCTTGAAGAGTTCCCGATTTGGCGATCCTCTGCTATCATATTTTTAAAAACAAGTCTTACCCTAAATGATTATGATGATTGGCGTTCCAAAAGAAACCCACGGTTCAGAAAAGCGTGCCGCTTTAATACCGTCCGACGTAAAAAAGCTGGTTCGTCTGGGGGCAACTGTACAAGTCGAAACCGGGCTTGGTGAGAAATCGGGTATTGCAGACGAGGGTTATTCAGAGGCGGGAGCCTCTATCGTCACGGACCGGTCAACGGTTCTCGGGACTTCCGATGTTGTGCTGCGTGTCCGAAAACCCGCGGTCGATGAAATTCCGAAGCTAAAAAAGGAATCGGTGCACATTAGTTTTTTAGATCCTTTTAAAGAAACCGGATTGATCGAGGAATTTCAAAAACATCAGATAACGGCGATCAGTATGGAAATGATTCCGCGGACGACTCTCGCGCAGAAAATGGATGCCCTCAGTTCGCAGGCAAACCTCGCCGGATATGTGATGGTGATCATTGCATGCCAAAAGCTCCCGAGCATATTGCCGATGATGATGACGCCTGCCGGGACCTTAAAACCGGCGACCGTTTTTGTCATCGGAGCGGGTGTTGCCGGCCTCCAGGCGATAGCGACCGCGAAACGCCTTGGGGCAAAAGTGATCGCCTTTGATACGCGGCCGGTCGTTGCCGAGCAGGTTCGGTCTCTCGGGGCAAAGTTTCTCGATATTGATTTGGGAGAAATTGAGCAGACCAAGGACGGTTACGCCGTCGAACTCAAGCCCGAGCAAATCGAACTCCAAAAGGAGGGACAGAAAAAGCAGATTGCGGCATCAGATGTCGTTATTACAACTGCTCAGGTGTTTGGTCGCAAGCCTCCCGTAATTGTTACAAGGGATATGATCAAGGAAATGAAAAAAGGGAGCGTGATCGTCGATATGGCGGCGGAAAGCGGAGGCAACGTGGAAGGTTCGGCAGCCGGTGAAACGATCGTGATCGACGGTGTAACGATCGTCGGAGACGGCAACTGGACCAACTTTGTCGCGAGGGACGCGAGCGTCATGTATTCGTCAAACCTCTATAATCTGATCGATGAATTTTGGGATGAGGAAAACAAATCGTTAAAATTGGATTTTGAAAATGAGATCCTGAAGGGCTGTGTGATTACGCACGGCGGCGAGATTGTAAGTGAGATGGTCAAGAGTCTCGGACGCTGATCCGGGTGGGTCTGGAAGCCCAATTGCGGTTAATTCTGCGATAGTTTGAATAATTATGGAAATTGTATTTTTAGCTTTTATTTTAATCCTCGCGATCTTTCTCGGGTTCGAACTGATAAATAAGGTACCGGCGACGCTTCATACGCCGCTGATGTCGGGTTCGAATGCCATATCGGGGATAACGCTGATCGGCGCGCTGGTTTCCGCCGGGGCGGAGCAATCTCAGATGGCAACGATATTGGGAGTGGCAGCCGTTACTTTTGCAACGATCAACGTGATCGGCGGGTATTTGGTTACCGACCGGATGCTCGGGATGTTCAAAAAGAAAAAGCGGGAGCTGAGCGAATAAATGAACGTCTCAATTATAATTAACATTATTTACATTTTGTCCGCGTCTCTCTTTATTTACGGGCTCAAGGAGCTCAGTTCGCCGGCAACCGCCCGCCGCGGGAATCTGATTTCTTCATTGGGGATGTTCATCGCCATCGTCGTCACCCTATTTGACCGGGGGATCGTGGAATACCAGTGGATCATTCTCGGGATTGCATTAGGGGGAGCGATCGGTGCAGCTGCGGCAAGAATTGTCGCTATGACCGCGATGCCGGAAATGGTCGCGCTTTTTAACGGTTTTGGGGGATTGGCTAGTCTTCTTGTCGGATGGGCCGCGCTTTTTGGCACCGGGGTTACGAATTTTACGATTACGACGATTTTTCTTTCCATTTTGATTGGCGGTGTCACGTTTACGGGCAGCCTGATCGCCTGGGGAAAACTGAGCGGCACGCTAAACGGCCAACCGATTCTATTTACGGGCCAGCAAATTTTTAACACTGTTTTGATGGCAGCGATCCTTGTTTGCGGGGTTCTTTTTACGCTCGATCCATCAAACAGCTACTACCTTTACGTCATCATAGGCCTTTCGTTTTTGTTTGGCGTGATGTTTGTAATCCCGATCGGCGGCGGCGATATGCCGGTCGTGATTTCTTTATTAAACAGTTATTCCGGGTTAGCGGCATGTGCGGCAGGGTTTGCGATAAATAACATTCTGTTGATAGTTGCCGGATCCTTGGTCGGGGCGAGCGGTATTATTCTCACCAAGATCATGTGTAAAGCGATGAACCGTTCGCTTTCAAACGTTTTGTTCAGCGGCTTTGGTTCGCCTACCACGGCAAAGGGTTTGATTGAGGGAACTGTAAAACCGATCGTCGCCGAAGACGCGTATTATATTTTGGAAGCGGCTTCAAGCGTTTTGATTGTGCCGGGTTACGGGATGGCAGTAGCCCAGGCCCAGCACGTTGTTAAAGAGCTTCAGGAACTTCTGGAAAAAAATGGCGCCGAGGTCGTTTACGGCGTCCATCCGGTTGCCGGGCGGATGCCCGGGCATATGAATGTGCTGCTGGCCGAAGCCGATGTTTCATACGATGTCCTGCTTGAAATGGATGCTGTCAATCCGCGTATGGAAAACTTTGACGTTGCGATCGTGATCGGGGCAAATGATGTCGTCAATCCGGCGGCACGCGAGGACGAGTCGAGTCCGCTTTATGGTATGCCGATTATCAATACCGATTTTGCCCGGACGGTATTCGTTTTAAAACGTTCGATGGCCTCGGGCTTTGCAGGGGTTGATAATCCCCTCTTCTTTAAGGAAAACGCCCGGATGCTGTTTGGCGATGCGAAGGAATCGATTAGCCAGGTGGTCCGGGAATTTGCAAACTAGACTTCAGATCAGTGTTTTCGTCAGAAAAAGGGGCCGGAAGATTCCGGTCCCTTTTTTGGTAACAGCACGATACGGGAGATTCTCCTGATCTAAAATATTTAGCGTTACGGTTCTGCGGCGAAGCGGGCTGACTTAGGTAGGCGGAGCGTTGGACTTGAACTTGTCGTAACAAAAAGGCAGACCGCAGTTGGTAACGCTGATCCAACGGATGATCCGGATTTCTCCGGAATCACTTTTTCCTTGCTTGTATTATCCTATTAACCGCCGTTTGTAAGAACGTGACAACAAACGATCCGCCGGTGTGCTCCCACGGTAGGAAACTGTGGCTATCCACACTTTATTTTCTGAGTATGAAGACCATTCCCTTTTTTTCCGATCTCCGCCACTCAAATTCCGCCTTGACCAGTTCGACACGCGCACGGATGTTTGAAAGTCCGCGGCCCTTTTGAACCTGTTCCGGGTCAAATACTTTTCCGTTATCTTCAATCCTCATTGAAAACACGGAATCCGGCGAATTCTCGACCAACATATTTATTGCGGTTGCGTCTGAATGCCGCACGATATTGCTCAAAACCTCCTGAGCGATCCTATATATTTGAATTTGTTCCGCCCGGCTGAGGTCTAAGTTTTCTTCCAGATTTTCGCCGCCCTTAAAACTGCTGCGAATTTTTTTCTCTGCCGAGACTTGTTCTACCGAGTTTCTCAGGGCCCATTCGAGCGCGGCGGCGAAACCGATGTTCTCCAGCACCGACGGGCTCAAGTCCTCGCAGATCCGGCGAATCTCTTCCGATACACCCTCAATCTCGCTTCGGAATTCCGGAGCTTTGTCGGTTGAAACGTCATCAGCCATCAGCAGTAAATGGCGCAGGTCTGCCAAGGTCTGATCATGTAAGTCTCGCGAAATCCGATGCCGCTCACGTTCGGCTTCATTGGCGAGATCGAGACGTGCGGCATTCAGCTCGTTGTTTGCAAGAGCAAGCTCCTTACTAGTCCGGAATATCTTTTGCTGTGAAAAAATCGCCCAAATAAGCGCGGTCAGAGCGATAACGAGTAATACTCCGAGAATTGCGGCAACCAACGGAAACGGCGCATCATCTACGTTCAGCTGAAACGTCAGCGGCGCGGACGCGGTCAGGTTGCGGTCAAAAGCGCGTACCTCCACACGATAAGTATCCGGAATTAGATTTTCCATTAAGAATTGCGAATCATTTCCGAATCTTTTGCTTATCAATTCATTCTTGTCGTTAAAAACCAGAAATGAATACTGAAATTGTTCGGGGTAAGTACGGCTGCTGATGGCTGACACGTCTATTGATAAAGCGTTTTGAGGATATGCCAGGTTGATTCCGGATCTTAGCTCCGATAGCTGATGGACCCTCTGGCTGACAATCCGGTTGGGCACCAGAATGGGCGGCGTGTCGCTGGGCTGAAATCGCACAATCCCGCGGTTTGTGCCGATGAGGATCGAATCGTCGCCAGTGCGCAGGACGGCAAAAACGTTTTGTGAAGAAAGTCCCTGTTCGACATCGAGACGGGAAGTGATCCAGCCAAAATGATCGTCAAACGCTATGTTAAACAGGCCATTGGCGGTGGCGCAGTAAACCCTTAGATCCCCATCGCTGTTACGCCGGACCAATACGGCGCGGGCTTCCACACCCTCGATGAGGGATTCAAGCTTGCCGTTTTTCAGCATCCACAGTCCGGTGTTGGTTGCAAACCAGATTCCATCTTTTGAGTTGCCGTCGATCGACCTGACCACATCTCCTCCGATCCCGGCCAGTTCGGGTGTCGAACTGATTTGAGCGCCGTCATATCGCCGGACCCCCTGATTTACGGTGCCAAGCCAGAGAGTTTTGTTATCTTCTGAGTAAAGCGAAATTATTTGTGACTTGAACAAAAGCCTTTCACCATTGCCTTCGATCGTTTTCATCCCCTTATCGAAAGCTGCATAATAAATTTTTCCCTTGAATTGAGCGATCGAACGCGTCGTGTCGGTTGAAAGCAGTGAACGTTTACGGGCGGTGACGCCTTCCGTCTCGAGCATATAAAAACCGGTTTGAGTTCCGATCAGCAGGCTTCCGGTTCCGAGATCGGAGATCGAATGCACAATATCCCTATCAAAGCCTCCAACTGCGTTCCAACTGCTGGTTGCCGGATTAAACGCGAACAATCCGCGGTTTGTCCCGGCCAACTGAGTTCCGTCGGAAGCCTCGAACAGGGTGCGGACAAAATTGCTCTGAACGTTGTCGGATATACTTTCATTTCGCGGACTTCGGGAGTCAAAACGGCTTACTCCTTTATCCGTTCCAAACCAAACGACTCGCTCGCGATCGATGAAGGTCGCAAGCACTCGATTTGAACGCAATCCGCCGGAAGTGTTTTCAAAAGTGAATCTTTTACGAAACGCAGTACCTTCAAACAGATAGGCTCCACGGTTTTCGGTTCCGACCCAGATCTGCTGCTGACCGTTAAAGGAGATCGTATTCACTGTTCCCAGATTTTCGCCGACCAACACGAGATCCGGCAGTTTTTCCGACAAAAACAACCCGCTGTTGCCGGGGCTTGAACGGGTACCGAGCCAAATATTTCCATCCGGGCCCCGTTTCACGACATTTACGAAGAACGGCCGCGGCCGGGTAAGGATCGGTTTCGAATCTGAACCTTCGATTTTCTGAAGGCCGTCGTTGAATGTGCCAATCAGCAAATCTGACGCCGATCCGGATACGCTTCGGATCGGAAGTTCGCTTTCTAGAATCCTTATCGCGGCCGGGGGTGCATTCTGATTTGGCAGACATCTAAAGACGCTTCCTTCGGCGCTCGCCAGAATAATTTCGTCATCATCCTCGTCTACAAAAATCGAAATGATCGAATGATTTGCCGTTTCCTTGATTTTCTCAAATACACCGTTTCGATATACATAACCGCCCTTCTCCGAGCCGATCCAAACGGTGCCGGTCGAATCCGTTTCAAGGTCAAGAATGCGTACCGAAGAGAGATCAGAATACAAGTTGGTTTGGACCCGCCGCCCGTCAAATCTTGCCAGGCCGTTATCGGTTCCAAACCAAAGGAAACCATCGCGGCTTTGCGAAATGGCATTTACTTTTTCTGACGGAAGTCCGTGAAATGAATTTATTGCTCCCCACTGATGAAGATTTTGAGACGATTGAAAAATGCTTTCTTCAATCGATTCGCCGGAAGGCTGGTCCTGGCCGATGAGAAAGGCCGTCACTAAAATGAATAACGGACAAAAAAGCGCCGGTTTAAGGAAACGGCTGACGGAGAACTTTTTTCTTAAATGTTTGGTCAAAACTAACGCTTCTTTTCGTTTCGAAACCGGGTTTGGTCCCGCTCCACCCAACTCTTTAATTCGCGTTCGGCTTTTTCGAGTTCGTCGCTGTTAATTAAGCCGCGGCGGAGAGATTCAAAAAAAGCCCGCGTTCGAACGTTGTACGCAAGTTTATCGTACTCTTCGTTTTCGGTTCCTTCCGAAAGATTCGTAAAGAGTTTTTCATAGAGATTTGCAAGCCGGCTTTCAACCCCGCGTTGGGAGAGGCTGCATTTTCTGGCAATCGCCCAATTAGATAACCCGAGCGCCAGAAAGCGCAAAGCTTCTCCTTCAAATTCCGTAAGCAGCGGACGCTTAAAAGAATCTTTAAATGCCGGATCAATCATATCCGCGCCGTCTTCTAGCACAGTTGCCACAAAACGAAGGAGCCGCGGTTCGGGATTATTTTTGTGGATGAATCCATATGCCGGCTGAGGATCGACCTCCCGTATGATTTTCCTTATTTCATTGATGTAAATCTCATGCGGAAACTGTGTCCAGAAGACGATCTTCGCTTCGGGAAATTCGCGCCATATTTGTTTTGCTGCTTTGACGCCGGAGAGGTTTGGCATTTGGATATCAAGAATGCAAAGTTCCGGTCTTTTTTCCAGCGTCAGCGTGATTGCCTCTTCGCCGTCCGATGCTTCGAGTATCGGAGACGATGAAGGAAATTCACGCAAAAGGATCTCACCTAAATATCTTCGCTGAATCGGATTGTCCTCTGCAATAAGTATTGCCATACAAAACTTATATCAGTATTTGGATAAGATGTTAAAACATCATAAGGATAACCATTCTCAAAAGATCCGGTGTTTTTTGGACGAGCTGTTGGCAAATTCAGAGCGTCGGGTGACTGGAATGCGGCTGAGAAGTTGAAGGG
>JBFGKW010000009.1:0-44476 GCA_041576495.1 Aridibacter sp.
GAAAATATTTTTTTTTTTGATTGAAGCTGCCGGAAACAGGTCACTGAATGTCAAAAAAACGGAGATTCAGCCGTCATTTCGGACATTCGTGTTTATAAAATCGACGATGTCATCGGTTGAGGTTCCGGGCAGAAAAACTTCCGAGACGCCGTTTGTCTTGAGCAGCGTAATGTCTTCTTGTGGAACAATACCGCCGACGAGTACCAGGGTATTGTCCATTCCGTTTTCCCTAAGTAATTCGACTATTCTGGGACAAAGCGTGTTGTGAGCGCCGCTCAATATCGAGATTCCGACTGCATCGACGTCTTCCTGGACGGCAGCGGTTGCAATCATCTCCGGAGTTTGTCTGAGGCCGGTATAAATGACCTCCATTCCCGCGTCCCGCAATGCGCGGGCGATAATTTTTGCGCCGCGATCATGGCCGTCAAGTCCCGGTTTCGCGACTAATACACGTATTTTTCGTTCGCCCATAGAAATATTCGTTCTTAAAATCGAAACGGCATAACAATGATTTACACTACTGGAATTCTAGTCCGTTCAAAATCAATTTACAAACCGCGTCTCATTCCGCCGGTATTCGGCTAATTCGCAAACCGGGCAAGAACTCCATTCGGTTTTATATGACCTCTCAGATCGGCCCAGCTAAAAAAGTACCGTCCCTTGGGCTCGAGCGCCTTCATTGCGTTCGGAAAGCCGTAGTCGTAATAAAAGATAACTCCCGCGTCGCTCACCGAAAATTCTTCTATCCTGCTCACCCCACTTCCGGGTCTATTGATCAGGGTGGCGATGTTCGCACCCCGTTTTTTCGATTCTGATTTTGCAATGTTAATTTCGGACTGTTGTTCTTTATCGATACTCAGGAGAAGCCCCGGAATGTCGGTAAATGCATCGTTTAGAAAGATCCGGCGGCCGGTCCGAAGATCGAGTACCAGTTTTTTGACCGATTCGTCAGGATAAGCGCCGGAGCCTTCGATAAATAATTCAATTCCAAGAATATTGTGTTTGTTATAGGCAACTTTGTATTTAAGGCTTTCAAGCCAAAAGCTGCGCGAAAGATTTTCCTCGAGGCTGATGCCAAAAGCCTTCCAATAATTGACCGAACTTAGCAGTGTCTTCAGAACTACCGGGTTTTCGATCCCTGAAAACCGCGGATAGGTCACCACAAACGTTTTTTTGAACTCGGGAACTTTGTTTGACGTTCTCTTGTAAATCACTTTCTCCGGTGTCACCTTTACTTCGCCCGGTTGGGATTCGGCGTTTGAAATGAGAGCAAGCAGGCAAATCCAGACGAAAAGAATTTTACGTTTCATACTAATTGGTATTGCTGAGTTTGAGTTTTTGGAGTGAACCGCCGCTATATTCAAGGTTAGGCGATGAGAAAACGCACTTTAATTTTTCAATGATGGTGTCCTTTTCTTTTATCGCCGCGGCCATTTCAACCCACGCGTGCGTGTTTATCCAAAGCGGATTATAACTATTAATCGGTTTGATAATCCCGTATTGGACTTCATCGCCTTCTTCGATGAATGTGCCGAACAGCCTGTCCCAAATGATAAATATACCGGCATAGTTCTTATCCAGATACTGTTCGTTTACTCCATGATGGACCCGGTGGTGCGAGGGCGTGTTAAAAATTAATTCGAGCCAGCCCAATTTGCCAATAAACTTGGTGTGAATCCAAAACTGGTATATGAGATTGAGCCCGTGGATAAATACAAATGCCCAAAAGGGAAATCCCAAAAACGCGAGCGGCATATAAAATATCCAATGGGTGAGCCCGCTGAACCAACTCTGACGCACCGCAACGCTCAGGTTATATTGGTTTGAGGAATGGTGGACAACGTGAAAATTCCAAAACAGACGCGATTCGTGACTGATCCGGTGAAACCAATAGTAAGCAAAATCGTCTACAAAAACGAGCAGAACCCACGCCCACCAGGTATTCATCGGCATTTGAACCGGAGTTGCTGAAGCGGCCCAAATATACGCCTGGCTTGTAACGAGCGCAAAAAGAACCCCAAACCCGACACTGATGAAACCGATAAATATATTTATCACGGTGTCCTTACGGTCAAACAGACTTCGGTTTTGACGGATCACCGCGTATGCTTCGATTGCAATAAACAAAGCAAATATTGGAATAGCGATAATTTGCGGTTTTAACATCTATCGGAATTTTAGTTTATCAATCGCGTCTGGCAAAGTCGTTCGTGAAAGTAAAGATAATTTTCAAAAACGCACGGAGTTGAGACGGCAAACGTATGCGCTGTGTTGCTTGGAAACATTGACGTCACAAAACGGCCTGACAGACCGTGCGGCGCAGTCAAAGGGTAGACATCTTAAATTACAAAGTTGGTTTCCGTCAAGGTTCTTGATCGGAACGCTTGAAATTTAGCCGCAATTAATCTATTTTCGCTGAAGTGAACAAGGGGCCGTAGCTCAGATGGGAGAGCGCAGCGTTCGCAATGCTGAGGTCAGGGGTTCGATCCCCCTCGGCTCCACCAAACTTCAAAAGATATGCCTGCCGCGGTATTAAAACGCGGGTTCCTCATAAACACCATAAACATCGCGAAGCGCAGTGCAAATCTCTTCGATCGTCGCATATGCCTTTACCGCTTCAATCGTTGCCGGCATCAGGTTTTCATCTGCAAGGGAGGACTTTTTGAGTTTTTCGAGTGAATTTTGAACCGCACCGCCGTCACGCATCGATTTAACCCGTTCCAATCGTTCCAGTTGATGGTCGCGGACGGTTTCATCGATCTGCAGGATATCCACCTTTCGAATTTCGTCTTCCATCACGTATTTATTGACTCCGACGATCGTTTGCTCGCCGCGTTCGACGGCCTTTTGATATTGATAGGCAGATTCCTGGATCTCTTTCTGCGGGAAACCCGCCTCGACTGCCTCTACCATTCCGCCGAATCCGTCGATCTTATCAAAGTAGTCATAACACCCTTCGATCATCTTCTGCGTCAACGATTCAAGATAATACGAGCCGCCGAGCGGATCCACGGTGTTTGCCACGCCGGTTTCTTCGGCAATGATCTGTTGTGTGCGGAGTGCGATCAACGCTGCTTCGTCGGTCGGGAGCGCCAACGCTTCATCATAGGAATCGGTATGAAGGCTTTGGGTTCCTCCGAGAACTCCGGCAAGTGCCTGGATGGCCACCCGGGCGATGTTGTTGAGAGGTTGCTGGACGGTTAAAGAAACCCCGGCAGTTTGGGTGTGAAAACGCATTTTCATCGAACGCGGATTTTTCGCGCCAAACCGGTCTTTCATCGTTTCTGCCCAGACTACTCTCGCGGCGCGGTACTTCGCGATTTCTTCAAAAAAGTCATTGTGCGCATTGAAGAAAAACGATATTCGGGGAACGAATTCCGATCGGTCAAGTCCCCTGTCTATTCCGTATTGAACATATTCGACTCCGTCCCGAAGTGTGAATGCCAATTCCTGCAGCGCCGTAGCGCCCGCTTCACGAATATGATAGCCGGAGACCGAAATCGGATTATATTTTGGAAGGTGCCGGGCCGAAAATTCGAGGGTATCGACAACAATCTTCATCGCCGGTTTGATCGGGTACACCCATTCTTTCTGCGCTATATATTCTTTTAATATGTCGTTCTGGAGCGTTCCGGAAATTCTCTCGAAATCCGCACCCTGTTTCTCGGCCAATGCCGCGTAAAAGGCCAGAAATATCCATGCAGGAGCGTTTATAGTTTGCGAGACGGTAACATCTTCAAGGTCAATTCCGTCAAACAGGGCTTCGAAATCTGCAAACGAAGAAACCGCGACGCCGCATTTTCCTACCTCGCCTTCGCTCAGCGGCGAATCCGCGTCCAGACCCATCAATGCCGGCAAATCGTATGCGACCGAAAGGCCTGTCTGGCCTTGCTTCATCAAATACTTGAACCGGGCGTTAGTCTTCTCGGGTGATGAGAACCCCGCGAATTGGCGCATCGTCCAAAATCTTCCGCGATACCCGGATGCATGGATTCCCCGTTTGTAAGGGAATTCCCCCGGGAACCCGATTTCGCCGTCAGCAATAATGTCCTCAATATCCGCCTGAGTATAAAGCCTTTCAACCGGTTCCAAGGAAACTCCCTCAAAGGTCTTCTTTCGCTCGGGGCTTTTTTCAAGCAGCGGGGTTAACGTTTCCTTCTCCCACTTATTCTTCTTTTCCTGACTTTCGGTCAATTGCTTTTTTAATTCGGGCATATGTTTTATTGTGAATCGGCGGATTGAGTTCCGCTATTATTTTAATTTATGACTTGATAAATAACAACGACACCGTGAATCCCGGCCGAAAGGCAAAGAATGGGTCAATATTGAATCAAACTGCCTTCGCGTTTTGCGCGTTTTACCGCTCTTGAAAAGACCCACAGCGAAAAGGGAAGTAATACCAGCAGAAATCCCAGCAATATAGCCAGCTGGCATTGAACTTCGGCGAATACTTTTCCCTGGATCAGGATATCGCGGATCCCCTGGAGTCCGTGGGTTGATGGGTTGATTGCGGACAGAGCGTTGCCGGCTGCCCCCAGTTCTTCTTCGAGCATTTCCTTGGGATAAAAAACCCCGGAGAATAATGCCGTTCCGGCGCCGAGCAAAACCGCAAACGGATCTCCGCGTTTGAATACCATCGCAAAACTTGCCGAGAGAATTCCCAAACAGGCGAGGCACAATGTCGTCAGAATCAGAAACAACGCGGCCAACAGAAAATTGCCTTTATATTGAACATTAAAGAAAAACCAGCCAAAAAATAGATATAGAAATGAATAGAAGGTCGCCTCGACGTAATACCAGGCCGAACTCGAAATAATAACGGTCGGCACGTTTATGGGAGTCAATAAAACACTTTCGAGGGTACCCTGCATTTGCTCCTGGCGAATCGCGTTTGCCAACGACGAGAAACCGACAAGAAAATAATTAAGCATCGCGAGTCCCGTTAACCAGGCCGGCAGCAGTTGCTGCCAGTTTGGATACCTGAAACTGATAAATCCGGTCGTCGCCAGCCGCGAAATAAAGTAAAAGGTCGTCGTAATCCCTAAAATCCAAAGTATTTTTATAAAAAATTCGAAACGGTACGAAATAGCGAGTTGGAAATCGCGAATTACAAACGCTTTTATTCTTCGCAAAAGATTCATATGAAGTAATGACCGGCCCGGGGTATTCTCACCGGTTCAAATCTACATTGAAACGGGTAACAATATCAATCGGCAGCAAGTTACGGCAATCATTGCAAAGCTTGGCCGATAATTCTACAATTGTCGAATGAAGTTTCGCCATATATGCGCTTCTCTTGGTGTCTTTTGCTTCGCTATTTTGCTTACCTCGTGTCTAACTCCTCGAGAATCAAACCCCGACAGCAATGGTCTCAGGCCGAATATCAATACCAATTTTAACTCGAACATGGGGAATTCGAATGCAAATGAGGTCGATGATGACGAGGTCGCGTTAAATACACTGGTAAATCTACCGTTCGAACCTAAAGAAAGCGTTTGGCGTGAGGAGAAGATTGAGGCGAATGCGAATTCGAACCAGGAACCGGGTGAAACCGGCTCAAAGCTGACCGCAGTTTTAAGGTTTTCAGAGAACGAAATCGGCTCGCTTGTTGGCGGAAGCGACAAGGCGCCCTTTGCAACCGAACTTGAAGCCGAAAACTGGTTTCCGGCTGAATTGATCGCTAAGGGTGAGACGTCGGGAGACCATACTCTCAAAGGAACAGCTTACAGCGCGGCCCGGTTTTTTAAACCACCATACACCTCGGGGTCGTTAATTCGGATCAAGGAGACGGACTATTTTGTCCTTATCCTGCAGTCGAAATAGGGTTTACAATCGGTTGTATTTTTTGAGTTTTCTGTAAAGTGTAGAGAGGTCGATTCCGAGAATGCCGGCCGCCGCCGCTTTATCATTGCTGACCGATTCCATCACTTCCAGAACATATCTTCTTTCGATTTCTTCCAATGTCGGACGCAAACCTTCCGGATCACGGATTTCAAACGATTCATTCGATTCATCTCTAATCCTGCGCGGGAGATTCTCAAATTCGATCCGGTCGCCGCCGAGAATATATGCCCGCTCAACGGCATTTTGAAGTTCACGGACATTTCCCTGCCAACTTCGGTTTATCAAAACGGTCATCGCCCGATCATCGATCGGTTTCTGTGCCGATTTATGTTCACGTGACGCTTTAGCGATAAAGTGTTTTACAAGAAGCGGGATGTCTTCCCGGCGGTTTCGAAGCGGGGGAACATTAATCTCGATCACATTTAACCGATAATAAAGATCTTCTCGAAACCGATGCTCCTGGACCTCTTTCTCAAGTTCCTTGTTGGTTGCGGCAATAATTCTAGCATCAAACGCGACGGCCTTCGATGATCCGACCGGAGTTACTTCATGTTCCTGGAGCGCCCTTAAGAGCTTGACCTGAAGCGTCAGCGGCATCTCGCCAATTTCATCAAGGAAAAGGGTTCCGCCTTCGACGGATCGAAAGAGTCCTTTGCTGTCGCGACTGGCACCGGTAAACGACCCCTTGGTGTGTCCGAATAATTCACTCTCAAGCAGCGCATCGGGCAGTGCTGCGCAATTGACTGCCAGAAATGGCTTTCCTCCCCGGGAGCTATGGTGATGAATTGAACGCGCTATCAATTCTTTTCCGGTGCCGCTCTCTCCTTGGATCAGTACATTGACATTCGTATCGGCCACCTTTTCTACGATCCGAAACACGCTCTGGAGGGCCTCGCTCTTTCCGATTATCTCGGAAAAACTATAGCGTTTATCCAGTTCGCGCCGGAGAAAACGGTTTTCCCTGAAAAGTTCACTCGCCCGGATCGCATTTTTTACGGTTTGAAGAAGATCTTCATTGACGAACGGTTTGGTAATGTAATCGTAAGCGCCTTTCCTGAGGGCCGAAATCGCCGAATCGACCGATGAATAGGCGGTCATTATGATTACAACCGAATTCTCATCAAGCGACTTGATTCGGTCGAGCAATTCCAACCCGTCAATACCGCCCATTTTGATATCGGTCACCGTCACAGAAACCTCGCTTTCAGAGAAGATTTCAAGCGCATTATCGGCACCATCCGCGGTCAACACCCGATATCCTTCCTCTTCGAGCAACTGCCGGAGTATCCGGCGCATCAGTTCTTCATCCTCCACGATTAGAACCGTCGGTTTTGGTTCGGTAGCCATAAATTGAGTTTTTAAGGTAGTTTAGCATATAGAATTTATCATTTTCGGCGTTTCGTGTTAGCATCACTTTTATTCCCGAATAACCATAAAATGCGTTATAGACTGACGGTCATAATTTCAATTTTCCTCGGATTGGTTTTGGTCCAATTTGGAATTTCACAGGATACAAATCCCGTCGACCGAAAGGTATCGAATCCGATAACCGACAATCCGAACGTTAATCCCGTAGCTCCCGAACGAGATCTCAAGACAGCGAATAAAAGACAGGAATCAGGATATGAGCCTGAGGGCGGCGGTGATGAATTGGTCGTCTACTCGGAAAATGCGTCTGCTCAGGGTGAAGCGGGGAAAAGGATTGTGATACACGAGGGCGCGGTAGATGTTCGATACGGCATTTATCGTTTGCAGGCCGACAAAATAACGCTTTATGAAGAAACCAATAAGATTATTGCCGAGGGAAGCGTAATTTTCGATCAGGGCGAAGATCAGCGGATAACAGGTGCGACCGGGACATGGAATTATAAGACCAAGCTCGGTAAATTCCTCAATTCAACGGGGTACACTAATCAGACGCAGGACGGCGATGTCCTGTACTTTACGGCTGATAGCGTCGAACGGACAAAGTTAAACGAGGTTGTAGTTAAAAACGGCGAGTTTACCGCTTGCGAAGACGCAGTTCCTAAATGGAGCTTTACCTCTGACGAAGCGATAATCGTAACCAATGACCGGGTGAAGTTAAAGGCCCCGGCGTTCCGGATTAAGGGAATCCCGCTGTTGAAGCTTCCATACGCTTCGATACCGATTAAAGAGCGTGACCGGGGGTCGGGCTTTTTGACACCGACGTTTGGGTTTTCCGGAAAGGGCTTTCGCTTATCCGGCGCCTACTATCAGACATTGGGGCGTTCAGCCGATATCACCTTGCGGACAGACCTCTATACTTCGCGCGGGATAGGGTACGGATTTGACTTACGCACCCGCGCAAACTCCCGTTCATTTTTTAACGCCGGTTATTATGCGGTCGTCGATAGAATTCTGGGGCCAAAAGAAAGCACGGAGAATCCCAATCAGGGCGGTACGAGTTTCTACGCCGAAGGCGTGCATTATTTTCAAAACGGGTTTGTTGGCGTGGCCGATGTCAGAATCACGTCGAATCTGGCGTTTCGGCAGGTATTTTCAGACGGTGTTCAACAGATAACCTCGCCGATCGAAGTTTCGAAGGCTTTTGTAAATAAGAGCTGGGATAATTATACGATCAATGTCCTGGCGCGATCTCAGGTAATTTCAATTCCAAACGTCCGGGTCAAAACACGTAATTTTCCCAGTGTGCATTTCGAGAAACGACCCTCCGCGCTCAAGTTCTTCAAGGACGCCTATTTCTCGTTTAAGACCAGCCTCGAGGGCATGAGCCGGCGGGAAGTTGTTGATAGCTTGTCCCTTTACCGTGACGCCGTCGGGAGCGATCCGATCGTCGGCCCGGCGGTGGGTCAACGTTTTGATGCCCATCCGCAGGTAACGATTCCTTTTAACACCAAGTACTTCTCATTGACGGCTACGGCCGGCGGCCGAGTGACTTATCATTCAAATTCGCTGGATGAACAGCGGCAAGTGGTCGGACGCGATGTGATCCGCAAATACGGCGAGTTGGAGTTGGACCTGCGGCCGGTCGCCCTGGCGCGAAATTTTTACGGTAAAGATGATAGATTCCGGTTCAGGCATGTTATCGAACCGTACCTCAAGTACAAACTCATCCGCGGCATAAATGAATTTAAGAAGATAATCAGGTTCGACTATGGTGACATCCAAACCGACACCAACGAGATTGAATTTGGTGTTACGAACAGGTTTTTCACCCGCCGTTATACGGAGGCGGTTACACCGGACGCCCGCACAATGCTCGCCGGCGCTCCGGATCTGAAAAAGGAAGGCCTTTCAATTCAACCCTATGAAATATTTACCTTAACTGTAAGGGGTAAATATTTCATCGATCCCTATTTCGGCGGCGCCCTCGTGCCGGGACAGCGCAATCAGATAACTTCGATCACTGACTTAACCTTTTATTCCTTTGGCGGTGTCCCGAGAAGGTTTTCTCCGTTGAGTATTGATGCGACTTACCGTCCGCAAAAGACCGTATTTGTAAATACCCGTATGGATTTGGGTGTCCAGGGAGAAGGGATGAGAACCATATCTGCAACTGTCGGATACGACAGAAAACTGGTCAAATTCTTCCAGACTTTTTACTACACCCGGGCCGTCACCCTGATTCCGGCTCTGGCGAAGTTTAGCAACCGGTTTGGAAAGGAAGCGGGCACGCTCCGCGGATCGCAATGGAGTCCCGCGATTTTTCTGGGCAACAGGGATAAAGGAGTTTACGGAGGAACCTCGCTATTCTGGGATTTTCAAAATCGTCGCGCTTCGGGCGGCAGCCCGCTGATAAGTTCGCTCTATACGATTGGATACGCTTTTGACTGCTGCGCCGTGACGAGCCAATATTACAAATTCAATGTCGGCGTGCGAAACGAAAGCCAATTCGTCTTCAGCTTTCGTTTAAATGGAATCGGAGCGTTCGGCACTGAGAAATTCGGACAGGGCTTTTAGCCGGTGAACCCTGAACTGTTTATTTCAATGGCGCAAAATGACCGGCGGGGCGCCAATTCATCGAATCTTCAATGCCGGCTCCCCAAACAAATTGTCTTGGGCAATCGTCCATTACCTGCTGTGTATAAAGGAATTGTAGCGTTCTACCGGCGCCAGATCATCCGTCAAAACCGGAGCGTCGCCGGATACGGCTTTAATATAACGATTCGCAATCAATGAAGAAAAGCGGGGATCGGAGGAGCGAAATGAGTTTTTGCGCAAACTCTTGTCGGCCACGATAATAATATTCTGTACAGCAGAATCTTTTGCCGCCGGATCTACCTTAAATAAATAGACATTCGGGAAAACAGCCCGGTACGTCTCAAGCTCGGCGCGGAGAAAACCGCTTCCTTCACCCTCTAATACAGCCCCCAGATTAAATATTACGACGCCTTCATTTTTAAGTACCCGGTCGATATGCCTGACCGCTTCAACTGTAGTCAACTGAAAGGGAACGGTGAAGAGAGTGCTGAACGCATCCATCAAAACCGCGTCATATTTTTCCTTCTCCGAACGGTTTAAAAAAACACGGCCATCTTCATGAATAACCTTAAGCCGCGGGTTCTCTTTGAGTCTGAAAAACCTGTGCGCCAGGGAAGTCATTCGCGGATCGATTTCGACGACTTCGATTTCCGCTTCGGGGTAGGCTTTGAGGTAATCCTTGGGAAAAGAATAACCGGCGCCGCCGATCATCAGCGTCCGTGTAAAGCCTGGCCTGAAATACTTTATGAGGTGATAGTACTTTGCATATTCAGAGGTCAATTCGTCACTGTCAAGATACATCGAAGACTGAAAATAAACTGGATCGATTTTCATAGCGCGAATGGCCCTTTGGTCGGTTTTGTGCTTTGTTTCGAAAATATGAACGCGGCTATATTCGGTATCGAAATCGTAAAAGCCGATCGACCGCCTAAGATAAACGGTTTGGATTTCGGTCGCCGTTATTCCCACGACGAATAGAACCAGGAAACCGATGTTGGCCCTTGAAACAGAAAAGGGTGCCAGAACAACCGCGAGTAAAAAAAGGCTTCCCGCAATTATATATAGAGTCCGGTTGCTTCCGACAAAAGGTATTATTAGAAAGCCCGCAGCGAATGTTCCGACGATACTCCCGATGGTTGATATTGCGTACAAGTTTCCGACAGTCTTGCCGGTTTCTTCGAGAGATTTTGTTTTCAGTTTTACCGCATACGGAGTCACGACACCCAGGAAAACGCTGGCCGGCCCAAAAAGTAAAACAGCTGCAATAACCGCCTTGATTTCGAGTGACAGGAAACTTGCCCCGAGAACAATCAAAACCGAGTCCTTAAACAAAATCGTCACCGAAACCAATCCGCCCGATACGAATATCGCGAACGCGAGAATGGCAATGTTTGGCTTCCGGTCGGCCAATTTCCCGCCGAGCCAGTAGCCGATGCTGAGCGATGCCAGGATCACGCCGATTAGGCTCGTCCAGGTATACGTCGAGGTGCCGATATGCGGCGCCAGGATACGTGAGCCGGTGATTTCAAAAATCATTACCAGGGCGCCGCAAACGAAGACGGTAATTTCGAGAATATAATATCCGTGTTTCGACATATCGATTTTCAGACGGGATCTTCGCGAAGAGAATCGATTTAAGTTAAATGCACCTATTAAACGATAGCTAACCAGGTCGAACCTCAATTGTTAAACCGGGAATAAGTCTACATCTGATTATTGGTCGGTGAGATCATATTGAATTTTAGGCGTAAAGCAAAACGCAGACAAAATCTGTATTTCATCTGCGTCCGCATAAACTTTGCATTTTTTCCCAAATTCGGAAATTCGAATCGAAAACCGATGTTTGAGAATTGTTCGGTTTTAGTAATCGGGAATGAATCAAACCGTTTCTATTTCATTCCCGATGCCGACTTTTTTTCGGCGGCCTCCTTGACGGGCGTCAGCCACGGCGCGCCATTCGGTGCCGGTCGCTCCCCCCGGATCACCTTGAAGAATACGTTCTGAAGTTTGGCCGTTATTTCTCCGCGTTTGCCAGAACCGACGATAATTTTGTCTACCGACCTGATCGGAGTAATCTCAGCGGCCGTACCGGTGAAGAAAAGCTCGTCGGCAAGGTAAAGCGCTGCCCGTTGGACCGTCATTTCAACTACCTCAATCCCCATTTCTTTCGCAATTTGAATAACCGAGTCGCGCGTGATTCCGGGAAGAATCGAGGAACCCAGCGGCGGCGTGATCAGCTTGCCGTTATTTACGATGAACAGATTTTCACCCGATCCTTCGGAAACATAACCGCGGTCATCAAGCGCGATTCCCTCAGTATAACCACCCAATATCGCTTCCATTTTTATAAGCTGCGAGTTCATATAATTGGCGCCCGCTTTGGCCATCGACGGCATCGAGTTGGAAGTAATCCGGGCCCAACTCGAAACGCAAACATCGATTCCGTTTTCAAGCGCTTCCTCGCCCAGATATTTACCCCATTCCCAGACCGCTATATATGCTTCGAGGGGGTTAGGGAAGGGATTGACTCCAAATGCCGGATTTTCTTCGTCCAATCCGCGAAAGATAATCGGGCGGATATAGCACTCCTCCAGCCCACTTTGCCGGACCAGTTCCAACGCCGCGTCGCAGAACTCTTCTTTCGTCGTTTCAACATCCATCCGGTAAATTTTCGCAGAGTTAGCCAGGCGCTGCATGTGCTCGCTTAAACGAAACACCGCCGACCCGTTAACCCCGTTATAGCAACGGATACCCTCAAATACGCTTGAGCCATAATTGATCGCGTGAGTCATTACATGGACCCGGGCATCGTTCCAATCAATAAATTTTCCGTTGTGCCAGACTTTTGACCCGATTTTCTTTGTGCTTACATTTTTTACCGACATATTTTTTTATGAAAACTCCTTGAACAGGGAATGATTAAGAATGAAAGATTTCTGTTAGATAGAGAAATAACGAAATGGCGGCAATTACCGAAAAAGCAATCACCGGGTTATTTACTTAACCATAAGGATAGTATAAAAATATGGCTCAGGCAAGAAGATTCATTTCCACGATCAACTGAAAAACTGCATCGCGGCGGCATTCCCGAGAGAAATTTGTGAATAATAAAGAGCAAAGAATAATGATCGTGGTCGGCGAGGCTTCGGGCGATTCACATGGGGCGAAACTCGTCGACGCGTTGAAGGAAATACGGGGTGAATCTACGTTCGAATTTTTTGGCGCGACCGGGAGCAAGCTTCGTAAAGCGGGTGTTGAAACAATAGTAGCGGCGGATCAATTCGGAATAATGGGAGTTCCCGAGGTTGCCCAAGCACTGCCAATGTTTTGGCGGGCATTTAAAACCCTGAAACGGGAAGCGCAGATCCGGCAGCCGGATGCAGTCGTCCTGATCGATTTTCCGGAATTTAATCTGAAACTCGCGAAGTCTTTGAAGCAATTGGGATTCAAGGTCATATTTTACGTTTCCCCGCAGATATGGGCATGGCGTAAATACCGGATCAGGGCAATCGAAAAAAATGTCGATTTGCTGCTCTCGATCTTGCCGTTTGAAAAGGATTGGTATGCCTCGCACGGAATCAGGCATGTTGAGTACGTCGGGAATCCGATTGTCGGAGAGATTCGGCCCGCGTTTTCAAAAGACGAATTTTGCGAAAAAAATGGCCTCGATCCCAAACGTCCGATCATCGCGATTCTGGCCGGAAGCCGGCGAAAAGAAGTCGCCCGCATACTTCCGGTGCTAATCGAGACCGCTTCGTCAATGGCTTACCTGAATCCCGAGCTTCAGTTTGTCAACGCGCTGGCTTCGACCCGGAAAATGAATGAGGTAGAAGCCGTTGTCAATCAATTGGTATCACGAGGGATCACCATTCCGGATGCATTTGTCACTGTCCAAGACGAAACCTATGATGCGCTAAACGCGGCCGACGCCGCAGCGGTTACAAGCGGTACCGCAACGATGGAAACGGCAGTGATCGGGACGCCGATGGCGATAGTTTATAAAACTTCCGCATTGAATTGGATGATTCACCGCCCGCTGATTTCAGTAGAACACTTTGGTCTTGTTAATCTTATAGCTCAGGAAAGGGTTGTTAAAGAGCTAATTCAAAATGATTTAACGGTGGACCGATTAAGCAGGGAATTGTTCCGTTTACTCGATTCCGCCGAAAACAAACAAATGCGAAAGATTCTCGCTTCCGTCTGCCAAAAACTTGGATCCGCCGGGACTTCGGCGCGTGCGGCTGCGGCTGTTCTGAGAATGATCGATTAGGTTATTCTTCCTCGTTTCCGATCAGGCCTTCCGGTTTAATATCCGATGCCGCGATTTCAGGTGTAATCATGTCTTCGCGGTGAAGAGGAAGGAGGAAAACCGGGCAGAGTGTTGAAGAGACGACTTTTTCGGCAACGCTTCCGATCGGTATCCGCTCCGAGCGGTCGACTCCGCCCCGGCCGTGTGAGCTCATCATTATCAAGTCAATTCTTTCGTCTTCGCTGAGGGCAAGTATGGTCCTCGCCGGACCCGAACCGGTCACGTACGTCGAGATGTTCATTCCCTCGGCCTTGAGGATCGATGCGATTCCGTCAAGATAACTCTTTATCGTCTCACTATAACTCTCTGATTCGGAACCTTCCGGAACCGAGAACAGCAATACCCGGCTATTAAACTGATTTGCAAAGGCACGGATATACGGCAGAACTTTTTCGGCCGCTTCGGAGCCGTCCAACGCTACCATAATATTTTTGAACTCCGACCGCCGGCTGCGCCAGTTGTTGGTGGGCCGGATCAAAAGAGTTGGGGTCGACGTCTTTTGCACAACGCGTTGAGCCATGCTTCGCGAGATCAGCTGGCTGATATCAAATTTGCCGCGGGTGGTCATAATGATCAGATCCGCGTTGGTCTCCCGGGAGACCGCGTCGATTTCCGCCGAGGGTTCACCGATTCGGAAATGAGTCTCAACTTTGAGTCCGTCGCTTTGAATCAGCCTACCGACGTGGCTGATATAGGTTTGCAATTCGGTCCGGTTTTCAGCCCGTTCGGCGTCCGTAAGATGAATGTCGTCTTCGGCTTCCTTGTTTTCAACACAAACAATTTCAAGTTCAGCGCCATACTCTCGAGCGAAATAACGAGCGATCGCAATGACTTGCTCGGCCAGCGACGACCCGTCAAGGGGAACAACGATTTTCTTAAAAGGAATTTCATCGAGTTTGAGATCGGCAGGGTACATCGGAGTGTAAATCTGTTCAGCAATTATTGCGCCGAGCCTCTCCTCAACCGACGGCGGGTTGCCGAGTTTATTACGGTAATAGGTAAAGCCGAAATAAAGCGCCGGTATCAATACGAAATAGAGCCAGGCTCCTTCATAAAACCGTTCCTCGAAAATTATAATGGTCGCGATTGACGTCAGAATCGAGGCGATGAATGTACCGGACAGCGACAGAGTCATCCTCACCGAAAAACTTTCGGTGAGATTCCTAAACAGTCTTTTGGACGCCGCCCAACCGGTCATGCTGAGTAAAATGAAAACGCCTGCGGCATAAAGAGCCAGATATGTTTCTTCGTGGGTACCAAATAAGACGAAACACAGTCCGATGACGAAAATCATCAGCCAAACAGGTTTCCCGGCAACGTCGTACTTGTTTCGTTGTCCCAAATCGGCTGCGATATAATGCCGGTAGCGCAAACCGAGAGCGAGGTTTTGAATTCCCTGTGCGGCGGCCGCACACGCCGAAAGCAGCACTGCGATTCCGACAATGGTACCTGCATAGGAGGCCCACGTCGGGAGCAGTGCATTCATCGTTTGAGTAAAGACAGATACCTCTGACGTAACGGTTGCCTTCGAGACTTCGAGTATTGCCGGGCCAACGATGATCATCGTCAGCGCCGTCGTCCCCATAATTATTATCAAACTTCCAAACGCTTTCTTGCTGCGTTCCGCCCGCCGGCCTTCGTAAGCTGCCACGAGATTTGCGAAAATTTCAATTCCGGTCATCAATGCTAGAATTCGGGCATAACCGCCAAGGGTAAGGTGGAGGAATGAAGAATTGATGGTTTCTCCGGCTTCATTAACATAATTCACGGCCTCGGTTGAAAATGCCTGCAAATTCAAATCGGGCAAGACAAGCCCAAATTTGAATATAGTTGCAAATATCATTATCCAGAGCAGCGCCAGCACCCCAGCCGTAGCCGGGCCGAATGCCCGGGCTGAAACTTTTGGACCGCGGTTGACAAGCCAGCCGGTAAATATGCTGAGCGCTACTGCCAACGCGATTTTGTAACCGCCTTCGATACCCATGAACGCCTTGTTTAACGGCAGACCAAATTCAAACGCCCGGTCGGCGGTAAAGGTTACCAGCGCGGCCATCGACACCAAAAACGTCAGCGTATATTCAATGACGGTTATTGCCGCGTTGATTTTAACCGCCCACCCGCCAAATTCTTCTTCGGCGAGCCCGCTTCCGCCGCTGCCGTCAGTAATCCAGGTCATCACCTGCCTGTACATTGCCGAAACCATTACGACGGTAAAGACAGCGAGCCATATTGTCGCTCCAAACGTCACCTGAGCGACACCCGCAATTACTATCAATTTAAGGAATGGTCCAAAGACGTAGAGAGGAGAAGTTGCCGGATCGCCTCCGCCGGCTAACGCGCCTTCAAATGAATTTGATAATTTTCGTGAAACAACAACGCCCATAAGTTGCTAAAAGCTGATACTTATTCGATTTGTATTTATTCGGAAAGCCTCTTCTTTAACCGGTTTAGCTCTTGTTTGAGTTTTGGCAAAGATCTAATTGATGCATTCTGCTCCTTATAGTCTCTTATCGGCTGGACCGGTATTCCCCCCCAAAATCCCTTTCGCACGATCTTGCCCGGGAAGACCCCCGATTTTCCACCGATTACCGCTCCTTTCTTTATAGTTGCGTGATCGCCGATTCCAACCTGCCCGCCGATTTTGCAGTCGTCTTCAATCGTAGCGCTCCCCGAAATCCCCACCTGTGCAGCAATAACCACCCTCCGGCCGATCCGTACATTGTGCGCAACCTGAACCTGGTTGTCGATTTTGGTTCCTTCGCCAATCCGGGTTTCGCCTAATGCGCCCCGGTCAACACAGGAATTTGCACCAATCTCTACATTGTTTTCAATAACGACGGAGCCAATCTGGGGAAATTTAACGTGAGATTCATCGTCCCTTACGAAGCCAAAACCATCGGCTCCGATTACCGTGGAAGCATGAATTATGCAATCGTCACCTATCGAGACATTATCGTAAATCACACAATTCGGATAAATTATCGAACGCCGTCCGATTTCAACGTTATCGCCTATTCTCACCCCTTCGTATATTTGTGATTCTTCGCCGATCGAGGAGTTTTGTCCGACCGTAGCAAAAGCGCCGATAAAACTGGCGCGAACATCGGATGACGACGAAATAACGGCCGACCCATGCAGCCCGGTTTTTTCCTTAGACGGATGAAGTTTCTCACCGATTCTGGCAAATGCAAGCCGGGGATTTTCAACTTTGATATAAGATTTGGCGAATTCCGGCTTGATCGTTTCGGGAACCAAAAGGCAGGAAGCATTTATCGAGGCTGGGTCCTTTATGAGATCGGACTTCTCTATAAATGCCAGATCCCCTTGGCGCGCATTTTCAAGAGATGCGATCCCAGATATTTCGATTTCACCGTCCCCGACAAGATCACCGGTCAAATAATCCGCAATTTCACGTGTTTTCATCAATTTCCCTATCCGGTGCGATGGAAATATCGATCGGCATAAATATCGGCGAGAGCGGGTTGTGGACGACCCCGCCGCTTATGTCGCTCAGCTGCTGAACAGTAACAAAGGCGCTTCCGTCGATTTCAGCAATCGTTCTTTTTATTTTTGGTATTTCAAATCTTGTGACGACGCAATAGAGTATATCGCGTTCGACATTGTCTCTTCCACCGCGACCTATGTAAATCGTAACTCCCCTTCTTAACTTATCCAGGATCGCTGTCCGGATTTCTTCGCTCTTCCTAGAAACGATCATTAGCCCATTGTATTCTTCGATACCGTGAATAATAAAATCGACGGTTCTTGATGCGGCAAAATAGGTGAGCATCGAATAAAGCGCTGCTTCGACTCCGAGCACAAACGCTGCGGTTGAAAATAAGACTATGTTAAAGATTAGAATAAAATCGCCAACCGTAATCCCGATCTTGCGACTGGTTAATATGGCGAGTATTTCGGTTCCGTCAAGTACCGCACCGCCGCGCATCGCTAAGCCTATACCGAGACCGAGGAAAAACCCTCCGAATATGGCGGCTAATAGTTTGTCGTTTGTTATCAGCGGATACTCTATGAGAAATATCGATACAGCGAGTCCTACGATCGCAACCGCGCTCCGGATCGAAAAGACCTTGCCGATTTGCCGATAGCCGATAATTACAAACGGAGTATTGATCAACATTATGAGAATGGAAAGACGAATACCGCTCAGCTCCGAAATAAACATCGATGTGCCAGTCACGCCGCCGTCTATGAATCTGCTCGGTACGAGAAATCCTTTAATTCCCAATCCGGCGGATAAAATGCCGATTAAGACCAGTATCGTATTAATTGCGGCGGTTCGCATATTCATCACATTGAAGAAGAAAACTAGCCGGGTCGAAATAAACTTGAGTTAATTCATTTTTCCGCTTTCTGAATCATTTTTTGAAGAAAAAAGTGGAGCCCTTCGACTTTGAATCCGTGTTCCACCTCAAGACGCTTGATAACCGGTGCGGATTCACTATCCATAAGATCGAGATCGGAAAGGTCGAGGATGAGGTCTTTTTCGTTCTCAGAACGCATCCCGAGGGCGATTTTTTCCAGGAGTATCGCATCGTCATGCATCAGATCGCCTTCGACGCGCAATATAATTATTTCGCGCTCTGGGTCTTCCACCTGAGTTATATGGGTCGGCATTAATTGAAAATTTAACGCTAATTTTTTGCAAAACGCAACTAAAAGAACTAACAATTACTTTCGTTCATATGAACCCGTCAAATCATTTTCAGGAGAGATATATGCGTTACGTATTCATCGGATTATTCTTGTTTACTTTCTTCTCGGTAGATATCGCCGCACAGAACCGGCAAAAACCCTGCAGTCAACCGGAAGCAAATCAATTTGATTTTTGGGTTGGTTCATGGAATTTGGAATGGCAAACGCAAAACGGCGAGATTCAAAAAGGAACAAACGTTATTAGTAAAATTCTTGGCGGATGTGTAATTGAGGAGAATTTTGATGGCGGAGCCAACTTGCCGCTGAAAGGGATCAGTCATTCGCTATTCGATCGGGCCTCGGGAAAGTGGAAACAAACATGGGTCGATAATTCCGGCAGTTATCTTGATTTTACGGGTGAAATGAAGCACGGCGAGATGATTCTGTCGAGGACATTTGATCGTCCGGACGGAAACACGGTCACGCAGCGAATGGTCTTTTTTAATCTCGGAAGCGATTCGCTGGAATGGAACTGGGAGAATTCGTCCGATGGCGGAAAAACCTGGAATCTCGCCTGGCAGATAAAATATTCGCGGAAAAAGTGAGATTAGATTCATTTGGCGGGCGTTCGTTTTCACTCGGCGGAGGGGGTTTAAATGAAGTGCGGCTGAACCGAAGAGTATTCGATGAGTTTTTTAACTGACGTATTTCATTGTTTCACCATTTCAAAAAAAGAGGACGCCCATAAAGGCGTCCCCGGTCGCAAACAGGCAGTACGGATCAACCTTAAAACCTATTGGCTCGAATTTCCGGCATTACTTTTGGCCCATCGCGCCTTTCGATCTTCCATTTTTTTCTGAAAATCAGCCTTCAATTCCGCAAGTTTTGCCTTTTGTTGAGCCGTTAGAATTGCGAACACCCTGGCCTGGATCTTGTGTTTGTGGACGATCATCCCGGCATGCAGATCACCCTGTTTCTTGGCAAGTGTTTCGACCCGGGATTCATTAACGGCTCCGCCCGCCGCAATTTTCCGCAGCTCTGCACGATTCGCCATTAACTCATGTCGTATTGCCTTTGAGCTTTCATGTCCCTCTTTACGGATTTGCTTAATCTGTTCCTTCTGCGCGTCGGTTAGATCGAGTTGCCGAAAGGCGCGTCCCATCATATTTCCGTGGCTACGCCTGCCGCGCTGTCCAAATCCGGAATGCATGCCGCGCTTTCCAAACTCGCGCTTACCGTCGGTTTTTCTTCCATTAGTCTGACCGATGATAAACAGTGCGCCAACGCCGACCAAGACTACCGCAAGTATAACAATAATAAGTTTTTTCATTTTCAATATTCACTCCCTTAAAATAACACAAATTTTATATTTCAATTTGCGGCCGATTACCGCAATCACTTATTTAGACGCGGCATCTGAGGCGTTCAACGTAAGTTTGAGAGAAGTTATGTAAATAAATGTAAAGTCTTATGGGTACCAAAAGGTCGATTATTTATGGAGGACAATAAAATGAAAAAATTAGCAGTTATTTCGATCTTATTATTCGGCATCTTCACAATTTATTTTGGCGCAATTGTTTTGGCTGACAAAAGCGAAAGGGAAGCAGTAAAAATTCCGCTTGATAATTACCTGAAGGGTCACGAAACCGGGAAAGCCGCATATATGAAAAAAGCATTTCACACGGAAGGCAAGCTAATGTTTATACGCGATAATAAATACACTACGATTGATTTTGCCGATTACATTGGAAGAACGAAAGGCGAAGCGGCAAAAGATGAAAATCAACGAAAGCGAACGATTGAAAGCATAGATATTTCTGGAAATGCTGCGGTCGGTAAAATCGTATTGGATTATCCAAATACTCGATTCGTGGATTATATGACCCTGTTAAAAATTGACGGCGAATGGAAAATAGTCAACAAAGCCTTTTACGCCGAGCAAAAGCGAGAAATCAAATAAGGATAGCTATCTGAAGGTAAGCGGCTTCGGAAATGATAATGCGGCGAATCTCGATTTGTTTTCCGTCGGCAAGAAAGCAAACGGTTTGTTTCATTTAATTTCGCAAAAATAACGATTTCGTCTTGGTTAGGTTCCGCTTCGGAAATTTCGGACGCCGCTATCGCCCACTGCATTCAGGTCCTGCGTTCGCGTGCTGTGGCCGGAACACAAGACCGATTTCGTGTAATTTCACAATCACTTGTTGATGACTTTCACCTATTTGATTTCGGTGGGCCGTTAGACGTTACAATTTACCTTTTGGCTGAAAATCTTTGCATTTCTTGACAAAACTATTTTCTGTTTTGAGCTAAAATAATCCTCGCAGTCTGAAGGACTGCTGTGAATCTGGTATGGGAAAAATTTTAATTATCGATGACGATGAAGAGCTTTGCGAACTTGTTTCTGAGTATTTGACTGTTGAAGGATTTGAAATCGAGGCGGTTTATGACGGTGAAGCCGGATTGGCACGTGCACTAATGAACGAGCACGACATGGTAATTTTGGATGTCATGCTGCCGAAAAAAAACGGCTTTGACGTACTCCGCGAATTGAGGAAGGAATCGGCGATTCCCGTTTTGATGCTGACCGCCAGGGGCGATGATATGGAACGAATCGTCGGGCTTGAGATCGGTGCGGACGACTATTTGCCCAAGCCATTTAATCCTCGTGAACTGGCCGCCCGGCTTCGTGCTGTCTTGCGACGGGCTGCCGATCCAATTGATGCGGTATCCTCGAGAGACCGAATTACGGTGGAGGATCTGGAAGTTTCACTCACCGGGCGATCTGCCGAATTGGCAGACAAAAAATTGAGTTTGACGGCAGTTGAGTTTGATCTTTTGGTCGCCCTAGTCGAGCGGGCTGGTAAAATTGTCAAAAAGGAAGAACTTAGTCTTGACGTGCTCGAACGTGAATTGTCGCCGTTTGACCGCAGTCTCGATATGCACATCAGCAATCTCCGAAAGAAATTGGGAAAACGCGAAAACGGAGAAGATCGGATAAAGACGATTCGTTCGGTTGGATATATTTATACGATTGTGAATTAGCATACGCAGATTAACATTTGTTCGGTTGCCCTGGCGTTACCGCGAATGAAAAGGCGGTCGATTAATTATGAGCCTGTTTTTGAAGATTTTTTTGTGGTTTTGGCTGGCGACGGCTTTGATCGTGGGGGCGGTTATGTTAGTCAACTGGTCGACCCGCACAGAACCGCTGGCCGAACAATGGCGCAGTTTTGTGGCTGAGTCAATCAACCTGAATTCACAAACGGCGGTTCAGATATATGAAAACGAGGGACTCGACGGCCTAAATGAGTATTTTGATCGACAGCGCAGTCACCGACGGATAAATGCCCTCGGGTTTTTAGACGAAAACCGCAAATTGATTGCCGGCGAACTCGAAGCCGCCGACATCGGCGCGCTTGTGGATAGCGCGGTTAAAAGCGGTGAACCAGAATTATTGCGGCTGCCCGATAAGACATTTGGTGCCAAGCGCGTGATCCTCGAAAATGGGGAATCTTATATTTACGTGGTTGAAATAAGGCGGTTCAACCCGCCGTCGTTTTTCACCGGTCGGCTCCTGCTTCAGATCCTCGTGGTGATCCTAATGGCAGGACTCGTATGTTACGCACTTGCACGCTATCTTTCTTCACCAATTTCTAAACTGCGGGACGCAACACAAAGATTTGCCGCCGGTGATTTGCAGGCGCGGATTTCAAACGGGGCCCGGAAGCGGGGTGACGAACTCTCAAACTTGACCGGGGATTTTAACGAAATGGCCGAAAGAATCGAATCCCTGATCCGATCCGAGAAACGCTTAACACAAGATATCTCGCACGAATTGCGTTCACCGTTAGCCCGTATAAACGTTGCCCTCGAACTCGCCCGGAGAAAATCAAATCCCGATACGATGCATATAATTGAGCGTCTCGAAACTGAATCGGGAAGACTCAATGAACTGATATCCCAGCTTCTCACGCTTTCGAAATTGGAAACCGGTTCAGAAAGTTTCGATAAGGCGGAATTAAACCTTACTAATCTCGTAAAACAGACCGCGCTCGATGCCGATTTTGAAGCAAGAGCCTCCGCCAAAGCAGTTGATTTTCGTGATGGAGAGGAAGAATACAGGGTGTTTGGCAATGAGCATCTTTTGAGGAGCGCGGTCGAAAACGTTTTGCGCAATGCGGTCAACTACACGAAAAACGACTCGACGGTAGAAGTCTCGGTTGAAAGACAAAATGGAATGGCTTCGGTCATCGTGCGGGACTACGGATCCGGAGTACCGGACGGCGATCTTGAGAAAATGTTCGGCCCGTTTTACCGTGTCCAGGAAGCCAGAGACAGAAAAAGCGGTGGAACCGGGCTGGGGCTCGCAATTGCAGAACGTGCGGTCAATAACCACAACGGAAAAATAATCGCTTCGAATATGGGTGACGGACTTCGGGTGGAAATAAAAATACCGACACTCTAAGCCTATTCATCTTCAACCAAAAACAGTGCGACGGTTTCAGATAACGGCTTCGGGATATGCTTTTCATCAGGGCCCGAAGAAATTAACAGGCTATCGCCCTTTCCGTACCTTACGGGATCACCGTTAAAATCTATCTCAATTTCCCCTTCGACGACATAACCGATATGACCGGTTTCACACCATTCAGGGTGGCTCAGTCCGCGCTCGAGCTTTAGAAGCCGCAATTTGACGCCATTCCGGACATAGGACTTTGAGCAGATGCCCGGCGCTGAATCCTCCCAGGCAATTTTTGAGAATTCGATTTTTCTTTCCGCCATACCCGCTCAACCGCCGCTTCGCGCATCGAGAAAGGATCTTACAGATATTATTACAAACGCCAGACATGTCACCGACATCGCGAGTTGCGAGACAACCGCCGCTGACAAAGTGAATTCGCTGATTTTTGAAACAACCCGGATAAGCGGTATCAAAAACCCGAGAAACCCGATCAATACTGCTAAATGCATCAGGTGTTTTCGAAGGCTATCTTTGGCTCTCGCCACATACCCGATGATCATCAGCAAAGTTCCAAACGCTGCCGGTATCAGGGCCGTCATACTCGAATTACCACTGTATAACCCGTAGGTATATCCGCCGATGCCTATTAAGATCAGAATTCTGCCGATATTTATAGCCGTTGACGGCATAATCATTTACCTCTCAAAATCAATAGTTCAACAAAATTAACAGATAATTAACCAAAAACTAAGTGCGAAAACGAAATTCCCGGCTGACGGACTAGGCTCTGAAAGATTCGATCTTTGTAGTAATCCTTTGTTTTAGTTCGGCGGTTACCAGTTCGTATCTCTTCTCGTCGGTGATATCTGAATGCGCAACATTGTTTGGATAAATCGGTTCGCCGAAGTCCAATTTCACCTTTGACAGGCGGATCCTGTTGGATCTTCTTGCCCATACCATATGCATTCCGTCGAGCGCCACCGGAACGATCGGCAGGTTGAGTTCGGTCGCAAGAATCGCAGCCCCTCTCTTAAATGGATGTAGTTTCCCGTCAAACGCTCTTTCGCCTTCCGGATATATATTGAGTATTTTCCCATCTTTTAACCCTATCGCGCCTGCCTTCATCGCTTTCAGGAGTTGAGTATCCGCGTCGATCGGCACAATCTTTAAAAGCTTCGCAAGATTGCCGGCAATAAACCCGCGAAAATATTCGCTGGCCCCGACATGAAAAATATTCCTAAGTACCGAATAGGGATATGCTGACGAGACAACAAACGCGTCAAGATAGCTTTGGTGGTTCGGACAGATAAGATAAGGCTGCCGAATCTTTTTGAGCTCTTCGACCCCGGTAACTTCAAGTCTCAGGAAAATACGACAAACTAAATAAACGACTTTCAAAAATGCAAACGCGGTAAGGGTCAAAACCGGATTGTTGCGCAAGACGCCTTTTGTTTCCGGTAAATTACCTTCAGTTTCACTAATGATCTTATTCCAGTTGAAGCCGGTCGAAATTTCGCCTTGAAAATCTTCTGAATTCGCCGATTTTTGGACCAGTTTTATTAATTCACCCGCGGTAAATGCACGGGTTGCATCATCGGGCTCAAACTCAAAACCGAAGGTTTGCTCGAGGCTGGCCAGAATCTCCGCCCGCGCAAGGGAATCGAGCCTCAAATCGATCTCCAGGTTCATTTCGGGATGAATTTCGCCAATATCGGATTTTTGGGCGTGAATGGCAGACTGCAATGCGGTTCCTGCTTTGGAATCTATCAAGGTCTCGTCATTCTCCGAAAAGGCCCAGACCTTTGAATCGCGAAAACGATCTTCGGAAAGCCCGTTTTGCTGAATTTCCTTGCGGAGTTCGAACCGTTTTATTTTTCGAGTCGCCGTACGCGGGAGCGGCTCTGAACGAACAATATAGTCCCTGACCCGCTGATATTCGGGGAGTTCACGTCCAAGATTATCAAGTTCAAACCGAATCGCTTCCCTGGTATTGGCGATATTATTGAGCTTCATATACTCGAAATCCGGCACGGCTACTCCAATGAGCTTTTCTTCGCCCGCATGTTTCGCAGATGTGTCTTCTACTCCAAGGACGCACATTTCTTCGACCAGCGGCGATTTCGAATAATGTACTTCCAGATCTTCGGGATGAACGTTCTTTCCCGAAGGGAGCACTATCACGTCCTTTGCCCTGCCGACAATATAAAGATGGCCGTCTCTGTCAAATTTCCCCAAATCTCCGGACTTAAACCAGCCGTCAGTTGTAAATGCCGCTTCTGTGGCCTGCGAGTTCTTGTAGTAGCCGCCAAATACAACCGGCCCTTTGATCAAAACCTCGCCTTCACCTTTGTCATCAGGTTGGTCGATTTTGACTTCTACGCCAAACATCGGTTTTCCTACCGATCCGACCCGATTGTCATCTTCATAAGTACCGGTGGCCGCGCCGCTCGTTTCTGAAAGCCCGTAACCCTGCAGAATCGTGAACCCCAGCCTGTGAAAATCGATTGCCACGTCGGCGTCAAACCGCGAACCACCTGAAACTGCAAGTCTTAAGTTTCCACCGAACGAATCATGAACCTTTTTGAAGAATAGTTTTCCCAAGTTTATTTGAAGATAATCGCGCGTAAACCCGTTGACTCTAAGCATCGCGCGAAACAACAACTGGATTATTCCCGGTTTTGCACCAACGACATCGAATATCTTTTTATGAAACAGGTACCAGAGCCGTGGAACACTCGTCAGCGTTGTCATTTTGCTGGCGATCATAGCTTTCGACAGCTCATCAGGCGTTAGCTCTTTAAGATAGATGACTTCCGCTCCCTTGGTAGACGAAAGCCAGAGATTTACGATCTGCAAATAAACGTGAAACAAGGGCAGCAGACTCAATACCGATTCTTTTTCGGTAAACTCCAGAACTTTGTCGATCGCCTGGAGTTCGGCGTTGATATTCCCGTGAGTAAGCAGAACGCCCTTCGGTTTTCCGGTTGTACCGCTGGTGTAGATCAAGATCGCATTATCTTCGTGCTTAGCCGGCGGTTCTTTTTTGGCGAAATCGTCCGGAAATTCGTTATTCGCCCAATCCTCAAAACGGTGAAACCCATTCAGCCGTTCACGTTCGCGCCAGACAACCGCGGGAATGGTCCGGCCGAGCTTTTCCTGTATCAAAGAATATTTCTCCGTTACTTCGGGAGAAAGAAACACTATTTTTGCTTCAGAATCCTCAATAAAATTAGTAATCGTTTCAATTTCCCCGTGGGGATCCAGCGGCACACATACTGCCCCGCGATAAAGCACGCCGAGATACGAAACTGCCCAGCACGGATGATTCTCTCCAATTACGGCCACCCGATCTCCAACTCCCACGTTTTCCTGTTCTAGCTTGTATGCGATTGCACGAATCTGTTTCAGAAACTCGCTAAACGTGAATATCTCGGAATCGTCTCCGACTACGCGCATGGCTATCTTGTCCGGGTAGGTCTCGCACGAGTCGATTAACTTCTGGCAAAAGTTCTTGGTATTAGTCATTAATATGCGGGTACCCTCAATTTCAATGCATCGGGGAGAATTTCAAATGTTGCGGGAAGTTTACCGGGCAGTTCGCCGTCGGCTTCAATGTTTATCTGAACGTTACTGTCAGCCGCCCGGACTTCGATCCGTTTGGCCAGCGAACTCTTGACTTCCGGTAAATCGACGTGGGATCCATTATATAATTTATATCCGTTTAACAAAATTTTTAGGGTATTTATGTCGCCAATATTGATCACATCAAAGTAACCGTCGTTGATTTTTGCGTCCGGGGCGATCTTCATTCCGCCTCCGAAATACCGGGCATTACAGATACAGAAATTCAATGTTTGCAAAGACTTCGCTTCAGCCCCATCAAGTGTTACATTAACAATTTGTGATTTGTTTTCAAGTATTTGCTGAAGTGATGAATAGGCGAACTTTGCCTTGCCCCGAAGTGATTTACCAAACGGAAACCAATTCAAGAATGAGTTGGCACCGACATTTTCATTGATCGCAGCACTGAGCCCGAACGACGAAATATTCAGGAAGTACCGCGTTTCTTCTATATTTTTCGAATTTAAATAGGTGACTTTGCCGACATCGATCCTCTCGGTCCTGCCATTTCGAAGCGCCTTCGCCGCATCCCTTGATTCAGACGGCATATTAATTGTTCGACGGAAGTCTCCTCCCGTGCCCGATGGAACGATGCCAAGTTCGACGTCGCGCGCCCCCGTAAGCAAAATTCCGTTGGCAACCTCGCTTATTGTGCCGTCGCCTCCGCACGCAATAATGAACTTTCGTCCGTTTTCCGCGGCCCGTTTCGCCAATTCGATTCCGCCGCCGCGTCTTTTTGTAAAAGCCACCTGAAATGGACCAAAATGGGCCCGCAAGTCGCTCGCGATGCCGGACCAGATCCCTTTAGTAGCGCCCCCGGCAGATTTCGGATTGACAATAACCAGCGGCAGCTTTGGATTTTCAGCGGACCGAGAAGAGTTGTTTGTTTTTTCTGACAAATTTCGCGATATCCTTTAAGTTGCTAAAGTTTTCAAGCCTATCGTTGGCCTCAATATTTGTGTAAAACTCTTTCCCGGTGTTGATAAATACTTCGTTTCCCTGAATCGGGCCAGACTTTGCACCGCATTTTCCGGCAACTATGATGTCAGTCAATCCGTCTCCTGACAGATCCTCAAAAGACACGCCTTCGACCCAACAGGTTGCCGCGTCGGGGTTGTAACGACTATCAAACCCGTAAATTTTCTTGCCGTCTCGATATATCGAGATTTCGCACCCGAGAGGAGGATCCTCATATTCGGGATCATAGGCCGTGACAAAACAAGAATTCTCAAACGGTTTGAAATCGATCGGGAATGTCTGGGCTTTCAACAGGAACTTGTCACCCGTATCGACGTCTAAACACCGGTTGGCCGGCGTTAGCGACGAATTTCTATTATTTTCCTTGGAATTTTCATTATCGGTCCGTTCGTCCTTTGAGCGCGTCTTTTCCTTTTCAGCCTCGAACCGGGTTTGTTCGGAATATGACGGGTCTCCTTTGTCCGGCCTTTGTTCGGTGCCTGCCGCGCACGAAGCCATCAAGGCGATTAGCGTTAACAGATAATATTTGTATCTGGTATTCATTTGACTGAGTGGCGAAAATGTTTAGACGACAGTACTTGCCGCCAAACAACTTTCGCCGGATTCGGAAGATATTGGTAAATATAATATATTTTATGGTTCGGATTTACTATCCAAAAAATGATTGCATGGGCGGGCCGGCGCATAATAGCTGGAAAGACCCCTCTTGCGGCCGGCAAACAACAACTCCGCGGTACCCAAACCTCATTCGAGGCAATGCCAAAACACCTATTGATTTGGCGAGCGTATGAACTCTTTGTCTTTTTCTCCGAGATTGCTGATTTGCTCCATCAGAAAATCAGCGATTTTCTTATGAGTGCGGAGCGAGTTTCGCTGTTCGTAAAATTCGGATAAATCGATTAGCTCGCCGTACCAAATACGGACCTTTTCTCCGCCGGTCCAGTTACCGAGAATCTGCCTGGCGAGATCGTTGCCAAGACCCGCGATAAAAACAGGGATTACCTGGGGCCGCGCGTCCATGATCACCTTTCCAACACCCGGCTGCGCACGTTCAAAGTTGTATGGATCGGGATGCAGGTTTCGTTTGCCTTCCGGGTGAAAACCGATGACGTGCGCTTCACCTTCCGCGCAAATTTGAATCAGGCGCCTCATCGAGTATTTGTCAAAATCGCGTTTTCGCGCATCTTTAGCCTCGCGGAAAAACGGCGGATACATCGACCACCAGCCCATAACAAAATTGACAAACCAACCGACCGGATTATCGTAAAAGAATTTTGCCCGGACGGGAAAATACAGTTTTACAGGTCGTTTTGTCTGACGGAATATGACGCTTGAGACAACATACATGTCAAAAAACGAGCGGTGGTTGGCGACAAGCAAAAGCGGGCGTTTTATATCGCTTTTTTCAACGTTTTCGATCCCGAAAACATTCATCAGATTGTAGGTTGCGATTTTTATCCAGAGGGATCCGATATGGCGCTGGCAAAACCCCCAGAATCGCTTCCACACGCCGAGATTCATCCGGTGTGTAAGCCAAAAGCCAGCCCGTTCTATCGTGCCGAGATTTGAAATCTCATCCGGTTCGGGCGTAAGAGGTAAAGATTCTTCCGGTTTTCGTGCGAGATCCTGCATCGATATAAGTAATTGGTTAAAGCTAACCGGTAATCGCTTAAAGAAATTCACGGTTGCCGACGCACATTTTATGACGGGCCGCCCATTCTCAGTGGTAAACGCGGCTGACGAAATTACCGTTTAAGAATCCATCTGGCTCGATATCACTCTGCAAGATAACGCCTTTGTGTTTGTTTGTTGCCAGCATATCAGCGCATTCGGCAAGCGGCGCCGCCGTCGTAGTCTGAATCGCGCGCAAAAAATGTCCGTTAACTTCAAGCGGCTTTACGTGAAAGGCCTTTTCTACCATTCGCCGTCGTCCTGTTTTGTCAAACCCGTCGACCGATGCGTGAACGATTACGAAATCGTTTTCAACCGAAGGAACTTTCTCGAGCATCACATCTTCGAGATTCTGCGGGAGATTTTCATCAAACGGCAGTTTCTTAATTAGGCCCTCGATCCATCTGAAATGTCCCGGATGCCGAAGTGTTTTATAGTCCAGGTTTTTTGCTTTGCCGTCAAAATACTTCGGCAAATTTGCTGCGCCGCCGGAGGTCAAATCGGCTTCATATGCGTAACCGTTGATGATGATTTTTTCACGTTCCGAAAGTGCGGGGCGGGTCACCCGTTCGAATCCTCGGACAACGCGTGCCGTTTTGACATATTCTGTTGCAACGCCGATCGGTGACCAGGTAAACCCGTAAAAATGGGGTGCATGAGCGTGAACAGACAATGCACCAACTTTCATCCCGATTCGCTCTACCTTGGGGTTTTCGTATTTTTCGACGAATCTATTATAAAGCGACACGGCCAGCACGTTAATGAATCCCGGCGCCAGACCGGTTTGGATGACAAAGCCGGTTTCAGCGCCATTCGCAATTTGGATAACCGCATCGGTTTCGGCCACATATTCCGTCAGATTCGCATAGTGCATCTTAAAATCTTTTGCGAATTGCGCCATCCGGGGCGCCTGTGAACCCGGCGAACAATCGAGGAGAATCTGGCACTTTTCAAATGCCGTCTTCATTTCATCATTGGTGCCCTCGGTAGTCATTAGGACAGTTTCGACGCGACTTGTTCGCTGGGATAAATGTGTGACAAATTCTCTTGCTTTAACAAGCGTAGCCTCTGATACGTCTCCAAGATAGAGGTCGACCTCAAACTGTGACCATTCGCGTATCAGGACCGCAACTGCCTCGCCGATTCCTCCCGAGCCGGCAATAAAAATTTTGTGATTCATAAGTCCACGATTTCAACACGGATATGACCAGTAGGCAAGAGCGGAGCGTGACCTAAGTGGTGCATTTTAATCATTACCTGACCATCCGCAATACGAGATTTGCGAAATATAAGCCGTGGATCGTCTCTAATTGCCGGGGGCAAGGCACTGATCAGGAGTCATCGGACGATCAAGGTAGTTTCAATCCTCGCTTTTCCTTCAAGTGTCTTGTGTACCGGACATTTATTTGCGATTTCAAGTAATCTCTCTCGCTGGGCGTGACCCAAATCACCGGTGAGCTCCAGTTCACGGAGAAACGTGTCCAGTTTGGCTTTCGGGTTCTCACAGTCATCACAATCTTCAACGTGAAGCTTTTCGTGTCTGACGTGACAATAGACTTCGTTCAAATCCCACTTTTTGTGTGTCGCATACATTTTGAGTGTCATTACGGTGCAGGCCGCGAGTCCTGATGCAACCAACTGATAAGGAGACGGACCGAAGTCCTTTCCGCCGAAGCTCGTTGGCTCGTCGGCAACCAGCCGGTGCTGGTCGGCCTTTATCTGCGTCGTATATTTTTCGGAATTTCCTAGATACGCGACGATATGGCTGTTGGTCGTAAGTTCTTTGGGTTTCGGTATTTCGACATAACGTTTGGCCCAATTGGCGATTACGCCGCCGGCATAAAGGGCGTCTTCTTCGCCGGAGAGGAGATGATCGGCTCCATCGAGGGAAACAAAGCTCTTCGGATGCCTGGCTGCCTGGTAAAGCATCGCCGCATTTTCAATTCCAACGATGGCGTCCTGCGGAGAGTGTAAAAAAAGAAACGATTTTCGCAATTTGCGGAGAATCCCCTGCAGATCCTGTTGGTCCAGATCATCGATAAATTCACGTTTCAAATTAAATGGCCTTCCGCCAATATCTACCGTCGCTTCGCCCTTTTCCGCAATTTCCGCTAAACCGCTTTCAAATAAATGTTTTACATGTTGGGGAGCAGAAGGCGCCCCGATTGTGACCACCGCTTTGATTTCTTGTAGTCGGTTTGCCGCCAGAATTACTGCCGCCCCACCAAGCGAATGTCCGACAATCACGGTAGGCGTCTGGAAGTACTCTTTTAAATAGTTCGCCGCACAGATTAAATCGTCGACCGATCCGGAAAATGTCGAATCCGAAAAATCACCTTCGCTTTCTCCAAGCCCTGTAAAATCAAAGCTGAGTACTCCAAATCCTTCTGCGCTAAATGCCCGGGAAACGTATCGGACGGCTTTGAAGTTTTTGCTGCAAGTAAAACAATGAGCAAATATCACAAAATTATGCGGATTTTGATCCAGCGGCAATTCGATTCTCGCCGAGAGCGTCTCGCCGCGGCTGTTTTCGAAGGAAATGTTTTCTGATGACATATGATTATTTATATCACTTATTTTGAGGATTATTCCAAACCGGTAATACTGGCGGTGAGCGGTGAATGTCTTCCGACCTCATTTTGCCGATTAAATCGCCGGCCACCGGCCATCCGTTGACCTGCCTACCCAATTTGCGATTAAGTGGATTTCCCTTTTAAATGTATTATTGAGGGATAAACCGTTAACTTAATCATCAATTAATCCAATGGAAACTTTTTATCTGTTAGTCGTCATTGTTCTGTTTATTCTCGCCGTTTCCGATTTGGTGGTCGGCGTAAGCAATGATGCGGTCAATTTTCTCAATTCGGCGGTTGGGTCGAAGGCGGCCGGATTTAAGATGATTCTGGCCGTAGCAGCGCTGGGAGTATTGATCGGGTGTACGTTTTCTACCGGAATGATGGAAGTCGCCAGAAAGGGAATTTTTAATCCCGAGTATTTCTATTTTTCCGAAATAATAATGCTTTTCCTGGCGGTTATGGTTACCGATATCATACTGCTGGACGCATTTAATTCATTTGGGATGCCGACCTCGACGACGGTTTCAATCGTATTTGAGCTATTGGGTGCGGCAACGGCTTTTACCGTGATCAAGGTGTATCTCGTACCGGAAGCGGTGGAGATGGCGCAATATATCAATTCGGGAAAGGCGCTGATTATCATCGCCGGTATTCTGCTTTCCGTGGTAGTGGCGTTTTCGGCCGGAGTGGTCACCCAGTATTTAACGAGACTGCTGTTTTCTTTTGATTATAAAACGAGCTTTCGGTACTTCGGCGGTGTTTGGGGAGGTTTTGCGATAGCGGCGATAACTTATTTTATGATCGTAAAGGGCGCCAACGGCGCTTCTTTTATGACGGGCGAGATGAAGGCTGCGATCGATGAAAATACCGGGCTGATAATTTTTTGGAGTTTTCTCGCATGGACGGCGATACTGTCAGTTTTCACTCTCTTTACCAAAGTCGATATCTTGAAATTTATCGTGTTGATCGGAACGTTTTCGTTGGCGATGGCATTCGCGGGAAATGATCTTGTCAATTTCATAGGAGTACCGCTTGCCGGCTACAACTCCTGGGAACTTTATACAGCCAGCGGAACCAACGCGGATCAGTTTCTGATGAGCGGGCTGGCCGGAAAAGTGCCGACTCCGACGATCCTCCTGCTCCTCGCCGGGATCGTAATGGTAATCACGCTTTGGACGTCTGCCAAGGCGCGTTCGGTGGTTCAGACCTCGCTTGATTTAGGCAGACAGAATGACGGATACGAACGTTTTGCGTCATACGCGGCATCGAGAAGGCTCGTCAGGACATTCAGCAAGGCAGCGAATTCTATAAACGAGATGTTGCCGGATCGCTTAAAAAACGCCGTCACACGCCGGTTTGACGAGCGGCCGTTTATTTCGAGACAGGCCCATCTTGGATTGGAGGCTCCGTCATTCGATATGATTCGGGCCGCCACGACTCTGGTTGTGGCAAGCATATTAATTTCGATCGGAACAGCGTTTAAGTTGCCGTTATCGACGACCTACGTGACGTTTATGGTCTTTATGGGAACCTCGCTGGCCGACGGCGCCTGGGGCCGGGAAAGCGCTGTTTACCGCGTATCGGGTGTGCTATCGGTAGTCGGGGGGTGGTTTTTCACTGCTTTTTCAGCATTTAGCGTTGCGTTTTTAATTGCCAATATTTTCTATTTCGGAGGCGCGTATGTTGTTTTGCCTGTTTTGGTCGCAGCCGCCGTGATCATTTACCGGACACATAAGTATCATGGCAAACGAATCGAGGCGCAGCGTGAAATCGAAAATAGCATTGCCGACGAAAGCCTTACCAAGGGCGACGTCCTGACAATCAGCGCCAGACGCGTAAAAAACTCGCTTGGCGGTTTTATCAAAGTGATCGACGACACGATTAATGGTTTGGCAGATGAGGATCTTGCGCTGCTAGGCGCCAGCTACCGGGAATTTAAGATACTTAACAAACGCACCCGCCGGCGAAAAAACAGCGTCAACTTTATCCTTGACCGGCTGGACGAGTCTGATTTTGAGGTTGCCCATTTTTATATTTTGACCGTCGATTATGTAGACGAGATGGCAAATCACGTATTCAATCTCGTAAAACCAAGCCTTGATCATATCGATAATAACCATAAACCGCTGCTCCCGGTCCAGATCGACGAGCTGAGATCGGTGACCGCCGACTTAACCGGCTGGATGGTTTCAACGATTGCGTTATTTCAGGATTTTGACGAAGAATCCGCCGCTGATCTTGTTGCAGAAATGAATACGTTCAAGAAGAAACTAAAAGACGTGCGAAAATCACAGATAAAGCGCATCAAACACCATGAAATCGGCACCCGGAACAGTCAACTTTACTTAAACCATTTGGGCGAACTCCGGGATCTGGCGCTATTTACAAACCGCCTGGTTAGGATTTACGCAGATCTGATCATCAATTCGCCAACCGATTCGGGGGAGGGCCAGTCGGAAACAGAACCCGTGCGCGACGACGACACTAAGCTTGATTAATCTCTAAGTCGTGCGCCGGATCGCGGCCTAAATTTCGAATTCTCGGTTTTTTCGATGTTTTCACTGTTTCGATAGTTGGGATGATAAAAGTCAAAAACCTTTCTTATTCATATCCAAAAGCAAAGAATTTCGCGATTCGTGACCTCACTTTTGAAATAAACGAAGGGGAAATATTCGGATTCCTCGGTCCCTCGGGTGCCGGAAAAAGTACCACCCAGCGGGTTCTTTATAAAATTCTCCATCAATACCGGGGTGAAATAGATGTTTTTGGTAAACCGCTGAATAATTGGGGAAAAGACTATTTCAATCGGATCGGTGTCGGGTTCGAACTTCCGAATCATTACTTAAAGCTCACCGCGCGGGAAAACCTCGAACTCTTCGCATCATTCTATTCCGGATTGAATATTCCGGACTACGGACCGCTGCTTGAAATTGTCGGGCTCGAAAATAATATCGATCAACGAGTCGGAGAATTCTCGAAAGGAATGAAAATGCGGCTTAACTTTGTCCGTGCCATAATGCACGATCCCAAACTACTCTTTTTTGACGAACCTACTGCAGGACTCGATCCGATAAACGCCCAAAAAATAAAAAAACATATTGTGAAATTGAAATCACAGGGAAAGACCGTATTTGTGACAACACACGATATGGCGACCGCGGACGAGATTTGCGACCGCGTTTCGTTTATCGTCGAAGGCGAAATCCGTCTTACCGAGCGGCCGTCGATTTTAAAAACTGAACATGGTCGGGACGCGGTCTCGGTGGAGCTCAACGGCGGCGAGAAAGCCGATTTTCCGATCAGGGGGCTGGGAAATAATGGTGATTTTCTGGCATTTATCAAACAAGGTGAGATACTCCGTATAAAAACCGAAGAGGCGACCCTTGAAGAAGTGTTTATTAAAGTTACCGGCAGAAAGTTAAAGTAATGATCGTTTTTCTGGAACAACTAAAATGGCAGTTGCTCGTATTTCGGCGTAACAATCTAATCGCGATGATTTTTGTGATCGCTTTATTCTATATGATCATTGTTTATGTTTTGAGCGACGCCGGAAATGTTGAAAAATTTACGACGCTCTTGATTTTGAATGAACCAGCAATGACCGGGTTCATTTTTATTGGTTTGTCGATAATTCTCGAAAAAGATCAGGAAATTCTTCCCGCTCTTTTTGTTACGCCGCTGAATATTCATACCTATCTGATAACGCGCATCATAATACTTTCATCGCTTGGATTAGTAGTGGCGGTAGGAATGGTCTTGATGGCGAAGGGAACTTCCTTTGATGTGATCCATTTTTCGTTCGGGGCTTTTACAACCTGTGTTATTTTCAGTTTTATCGGGATTTATGTCGTCAGTTTTACCACTGAAATCTTACATTTTCTGCTGAGATCCGTGCCACTTGTTTTAATAATGAGCTTTCCGGTCTTGAATTATTTTGAGCTAGCCAACTTGACGGCCTTTAAGATTTTTCCGGTTTATGGAAGTTTGATTTTGATTTCCAATTCATATCAGTTGAGGCCGAACTACGCCGAACTGACCTTTGGATATCTTTTGCTCGTGATTTGGATTCCGGCGCTTTATTGGTTTGCAGCTAAAACGTTCAAAGCAAAAAGGGTTGAAGCATAAGAACGATTCTTTCCGCGAAAGCTGACGGGTGCCGGTATTAGTTTCCTGCCCGCCAGTCGAATTGGTTTGATTCATTTCTAAACCACTATGGGAAATCTTTTGAAACTGACCTTAAATGACTTGAGACTAATCTTTCGCGACAAGTCCCTCGCGATCTTCATCGTTTTGCCATTGCTGAATGTTTTGGTCGTGAGATACGGTTTGCCGATTGTAATCGAGAAGTTTGCAGTGGTCGGAGATTATGTGGAGATCATATTGATGGCGACATCAATGCAGAGCGCGTTGATATTCGGTTTTATCTACTCGATGGTATTGATCGACGAAAAAGACAAGAATGTCGCCAAGGTCTACGGCGTATTGCCCGTTTCGAAATTCTGGTTTGTGTTGTTTCGCCTGATTGCGCCCGTCATTTTTTCGACGTTTGCCACTTTTTCGATTTTCTTTTTCGAACCCTTTTTCCGGTTGCCAATCGCAACGAGCTTATTTTATTCACTGCTTTCGGGACTCACCGCCCCGATTATGGTCCTGTTCGTAACAATAATGGCGAACAACAAATTAGAAGGAATGACCTGGCAGAAGCTCTTCAACATTCCGGTTATGCTGCCCTTGCTGACCTTTTTTGTGCCAGCCGTGTATTCATACGCATTTGCCGTTCTCCCAACCTATTGGGCCTACCGGGGGTTTCACAATCTGGTCGCCGGCGATTCGTACGTTCTACATTTTTTGATAGGTTTTTGTTTTAGTATTGGCGTGATTGGGTTGTTAGGTTCGAGATTCGCAAGGAGCCATTTTGCTTAGCGAATCGGAGCGGTATATGTTAAGAGCGAACGGAATCTTGAAACAGCTATAATTCCGCGGGACATTCATTATGAATAATAGGATCGGAAAAAGTTACGGAATAGCAATAATTATTGGATGTGTACTGATGACGATTACGATGGTTCTTCACCCCGTTGGCGGAGGGATCGAGCATCTCCTTACGATCACGCCGCTCATCATCGGCACGCATTTGATCGCGATTCTATCGATACCGTTTATGGTATATGGCTTTTACGGGTTTACCTGCTTTAACGGAGGAGCACTTTCAACCGGAGCATTTACAACGTTTACACTTTCAATGGTGGCTGTCCTGATTGCGGCGGCCATTAACGGCCTCGCATTGCCTTTCTTTGTCGGGGGGCTGGATACTTCCGATGTAGAAACGATCGAGCTCAGCCGGCTGATCTTGTCATTTAATTTCTCGCTAAATCAGGCTTTCGATATCATCTTCATTATTTTCGCTTCAGCTGCCGTCGTGCTTTGGTCGATCGATATTTTGCGTTCGCGAAAATTTCCGGTTTGGATAGCGGTTTACGGCATCGCTTCAGGAACTTTGGCGGTCACCGCCCTCGGATCCGGAGTGGTACTTACGCACCTCGCCGGATTCAGGGTCTTTATGTTTGGCTTTATTCTTTGGATTGTGATTATCGGCATCTTGCTTATCAGGGCCGCAGGAAAACCGAACGAGGGCGAGAACGTGGGTAATCCGGAGCAGTAGGTACGCTTCGAAAGATTTCCGGGACTGAGCGAATAATCCTTTGTGGGATGCTTATTCTGGCTATTTTACGGCCAAAACGGATTTAAAATTTTCCCAGTACGCATAGCCCAGGAACATATTTCCCAACAACAGAAAGACCGCGACCGGCAACCCATTCGTATCGACAAACAGATGAAACAAAAAGATGTTTACAATTACGGGCGAAATGACGATGGTCGCCAGCGGAACGAAACGGCCGGTGACAAACGCGACCCCACACAAGAACTCGGTGACTTTTATCAACGCCAGTAAGTAACCCGTTGCGTTTACGCCATCCATAAAGATCTTTACATTTCCTTCCAGTTCGGGCTGTGGCGTGAGGTTGAACAAGACCACGATCGACGCAAAAAGAAACAATAATCCCATCAATATCCTGACAATTATTACGGCAATTTTCATAACGTTATCCGCCGACTATAGAAATCCGGCACTGCGGTCCAATTTTAATTTGTTATTCCGGGCGTTTTACGCAAATAGGTGTCGTCATTCAATTGCTTGAGCATGAAATCCGCCACGCTTGCCCGCGAGATCATTTTCGTAAGAATATAACTTCCGACTTTCGCCCCGTGCCTATAATTGATTCGTTTCTTCCCGTTCGTAAGCTGACCGGGCCGGACGATCGTCCAATCCAATCGACTGTTTCGGATTAATCTTTCCTGTTTTGCCTTGTCGCGGAAATAGAAAAACAAAATAACCGGAATTACAAAGAACGTGTAATACAATCCCAGCTTGAATCGGCTGTCGTTGATTCCGAGCGATGTAACGCATATCAGCCGTTTCACATCATTCAATTCCATCGCGCGGATTATATTTGCTGTCCCGCCTGACAGAATGCTAGTTTTTATAAAAAACCGTTTGTGACCGAGGACCGACAGTACGGCATCCTGTCCGGCGGCGGCTTCCCGAACACTTTCGAAATCAAGAACGTTTCCCTTTACGGTAACCAGATTGGGATCGTTAATCTTAAGTTTTTCCGGTTTCCGCACCAAAGCGGTAATCCTATGGCCCCGTTCCAGGGCTTGTTTAACTAGCTCCCGCCCCGTACCTCCGGTGCCGCCGATAATTAGAAGCTTCATTTGGTCCTGTGGTTTGAAACCCGTTTCAATACGGCTTTACCGCGAACAGACAGCCTGTATCCGGGTCGAAGGGATTCGGTTAAACCCAGAGTTTTGAGCCGCCGGACCCGGCCCTTAAACTTAGCTTTTTCGATTCCGACGGAATCCGCAAGTATTTGAGCGTGAATGTTTGGCTGGTCGTGAATCATCTTCAAATAACGTACGCCCCATTCCCCCATTTTGTTTAACTTGTCGCAAACCGCTTTTACTTCGCCCGGATCAATATTTGTGCGCAGCGCGACACGCGGATCTTCGCCGTGATAATGAAGGGTGATCTTATAAAAATCACCATCACGGTCCAAAAAACCGAGATCATCCAGCGATTTCAATCCCGCCTTGTTTAGGTCGGCCTGAGTGACTTTCGAGCGGTCAATTTGGTCGACGCTGTCAATAAACAAAACGCCCTTCCGTGTCGTCAACGTGCCGCCGGTTCTTACGGTCGGCCGCTTCCAGACCCGGAAGACTACCGAGATTTTGCCTTCTATCACCGCTTCGAGGGTTTTATTATTGAGCAACATTGCAGACGTTTAAAATGGTAGTAGGTTATGCATTAGCGGGGTACATATCCACCTGCTGTGTTGCGATCCACCAGGAATTTCCACACGGGTCTTCAACACCACCGCTCCGTTCGCCGTACGGCATGTCCATAACTTCGTGGACCGATTTTCCTCCGGCCGCGATTGCTTTGGCGTAAACCGCGTCGCAATCGGGCACATAGAGATGGATCGATATTTTATTTGAAGGGTAAGTTTCGCTGCCTTCACTCGCCTCAATCATCGAACCGAATACCCGGTATGCGCCGTGACGAAATACACCGTCTTCCATATGCTCGTCGATTATTTCAGCATCAAACCCATCGACCAAAAACTTTGTGAAAGCCTTCGCATCGCTGACGATAAAATAGGGCGTTACACTCGTAAAGCCGTTTGGAATGTGACTAATAGACATAACTTCTCCGTTTTTTTAGTAAGGTAGCACAGATTGGCACCCGCTAACGAGAATAATTCCGATTCGCACAATTTTCCCATTACAGCCCGACACGTTGCGGAAACTGTTAACCGATGTTGAAATATTTGGCTTCCGGATGATGAAGAATGATTGCCGAGGTTGACTGTTCGGGATCGAGCATAAACTCATCAGTCATCGTGACGTCGATTCTCTCTGGCCTCAACAGCTCAAAAAGCTTTGTCTGATCTTCGAGATTCGGACAAGCGGGATAGCCGAAACTGTAGCGTGAGCCCTGATACCCCTGTTTGAAGAGTTTGACCATTTCGGGGGCATCATTTCCGGCGATTCCGAGTTCTTCGCGAATCCGTTTGTGCCACATTTCGGCCAGGGCTTCCGCGGATTCTACTGAAAGTCCGTGAAACAGAAGATAATCTGTGTAATCGTCATTCTTGAAGAGTTTTGCGGAATGCTCCGACGCCTTGCGGCCCATCGTTACTAGGTGAAACGGAACTACATCGATCAGACCCGACTCAGTGGACGCAAAAAAGTCCGTTAAACAAAGGTTTTTGCTTCCACTCTGCTCGAGCGGCTGACGAGGGAAAGTGAACCGAAGTTTTTCGGTTTCCTCATCATCTTCAAAAATGATCAGATCGTTTCCTTCCGATTGGCAGGGGAAGTAACCGTAAACCAGTTTTGCCTCGAGCAATTTGTCGCGGATGGCTTTGGCTTTAATCTCCGCGAATTTCGGAAGTACTGTTTCCCGGACGATTTTTTGGTACTCTTCCGGCGGTTTACGGCCCTGTTTATATTGCCATTGTCCCTTAAACAAGGCGGTCTCGTTGATAAAGTCAAAAACTTTGTTGAGATCCGTGATCTCGACCACTTTTGAACCGTAAAAAGGAGCGTCCGGAACCTTCTCGAGTGGCTTCACGGCAGATCGCGTCGTGTGGGCAGTCAAATGTGAGTTCGGGTCACGAAGTGCCGCCGGCGTTGATTCAGACTGAATCGTATTGAATCCCAGCTTGGCGTCTTCGCCCACGAGGTCCTCTTCATCAGTTGCGGGTTGTAAACTGCTTTTCTCGGCGGGTTCTGAGCGCTTTCCCGGCTGGCTGTCTCCGTCGCCGCTTTTAACCCCTGCAGCCGCGACTCTGGGCCGCGGACTTTGGACTTTGGACCGGGGTCCAACGGTTAATTGGTCCATTGCATTTAGCCCGTCAAACGCATCGCGGGCGTAAAATAATTGGCCTTCGAACAACGGAACGAGATCATTATCGACATATCGCCGGTTTAACGCGGCCCCGCCCAAAACGACTGGGGTCTTAATGTCGCGCTCGTTCATAATTTCAAGATTGTCGCGCATGACAAGCGTCGATTTTACAAGCAGCCCGCTCATTCCGATGGCATCCGCCTTATGCTCGGCAGCGGCATCCAGAATCGTGTCAACATGTTGTTTGATGCCTAAGTTTATTACCTTATATCCATTATTTGTAAGAATGATATCGACCAGGTTTTTACCGATGTCGTGCACGTCGCCTTTGACCGTGGCCAGGACCATAACGCCTTTGTTTGATTCCCCTTCGACTTTGTCCATATAGGGTTCCAGGAATCTTACCGCGGCTTTCATCGCTTCGGCCGACTGCAGCACAAACGGAAGCTGCATTTGTCCCGAACCGAAAAGATCGCCAACAACTTTCATTCCGCCAAGAAGGTGGATATTAATGATATCGAGTGCCGGATATTTTTTCAGGGCTGCGTTGAGCGTGTCTTCCAACCCGATTTTTTCTCCGTCTATGATGTGGTATTTCAACTTTTCTTCAATCGTAAGTTTTGAAATATCCTGCTTCATTGACTTCGTCGTCTTGCCTTCAAATAACGTCGTGAATTCTGTCAGCGGATCGTATGTGCAAACTTCGCCTTCAAATTTCCGGCGGTCGTAAATCAATTCACGGGCAACCTCGATTTCACGTTCGTTAAACCGGTTGAGGGGCAGTATCTTGATCGCGTTGACAATTGCCGAATTCATTCCCGCCTCCACGGCGTCATGCAGAAATACCGAATTTAAGACCACACGCGCTGCGGGATTCAATCCGAAAGATATATTTGAAACACCCAAAATGATATTGGCGTCAGGCATCTCGTCGCTGATTTGTTTGATTCCCTTGATGGTCTCGTCGGCATTCTTCCGGTCTTCTTCGATTCCGGTCGATATCGGGAGAGCGAGCGGGTCAAAGAAAATATCGTGGGCGTCGATACCGAAGGCGACCGCGTCTCGGAATGCGCGGCGGGCGATTTTGACTTTGCTTTCGGCCGAACGAGCCATTCCTTCTTCGTCGATCAACCCTATTACAATGCCGGCACCGAATTTTTTGGCCAGATCGAGAATTTTCAGAAAACGCGGTTCGCCGTCCTCATAGTTCGTCGAATTCAAGAGGCATTTCCCGCCAGCGTATTCGAGTCCGGCTTCCATCTTCTCCCACTCCGTAGAATCGAGCATAAGCGGAATCTTGACGTTGGTTACAAGCCTCGAGACAAGTTCCTTCATATCCGCAACGCCGTCGCGGCCTACGAAATCTACATTGACGTCCAATATATGGGAGCCTTCGCGTTCCTGTTCTTTGGCCAGTGAAACTAGTCCGTCCCAGTCCTCCGAATCGAGCAGTCGTCTCATTTTTCTGGATCCGGAGGCATTGACCCTTTCGCCTACGATCAAAAACGATGCGTCTTGCTTATAAGGTTGGCGGAAATAAATCGATGCAGCCGACGGTGCGTGGTAGGGCTTGCGCTGTTTTGGTGACATGCTGCCAATTTGATCGTTTAGCATACGGATGTGCTCGGGCGTGGTTCCGCAACATCCGCCGACGATATTCACTCCGTAATCTTTGGCAAAATGGACAACCTGACGGGTGAAACTCTCGGGCGTTTCATCATAATGCTGCTTTCCGTCTTTTACTTCAGGCAGTCCCGCATTTGGCAATACAGAAACCGGGATCTCGGAATGCTCGCACAAATACTTGAGCGATTCTGCCATTTGTTTTGGACCGGTTCCGCAGTTCATCCCGATGACGTCTATTGGAAACGGCTGGAGGGAAGTCAGGGCGGCGCCAATCTCTGTTCCGTTGAGCATCGTGCCAAATGTCTCAATGGTAACCTGCGCAATCACCGGAATACTGACTTTTTTCGATTCGAAGAAATCAAAAATTGCCGAAAGCGCCGCTTTTGTCTGAAGGAGATCCTGACACGTCTCGACTATTAAAATATCCGAACCGCCATCATACAGTCCGCGCACCTGTTCGGCGTAAGCTGCTTTCAGGTCGCGAAATGTAATGTGGCCGAGCGTCGGAAGTTTGGTGCCCGGTCCGATCGAGCCCGCAACGTAGCGTGTCTGTTCTTTAGTCGAATAATCACGGGCGAGTTTCTTGGCAAGTTCGGCCGATCGCCTATTTACATCATAGGTCTTTTCGGCGATTCCAAACTCGGCCAAAACGACCTCGCTGCCGCCAAAACTATTTGTTTCGATGACGTCAACACCCGATTCGAGAAAGTCGCGATGGACGATTTCGATCGCCTCCGGTTTTGTATAGAGCAGATTTTCAGAACAATTCTCAAACTCGGGTCCGCCCCAGTCTTCGATCGACAGGTCTTGGGCCTGCAGACTGCTCCCCATCGCCCCGTCAAAGACGACGATTTTTTCATTCAGTAAGGCCAGGAAATCATTACTCATAAACTAATTACACTGAATAGTTTTGATAGGTTTACCGCGATCGGTCATTATCACCGAATCAAAAAAAACTCTTCACCAAACAGGCAAAGAGTTTTCGTCAAAATTGAATTTACAAACTCAAGCTGTTTAGCGGTTTATTTTCCGTGGTCGCAAGTCGCTATAACTCACCACGATTGAAATTATGATTCTAGCCAATAGGATATGATTTGTCGAGGCTTTCGTTTGCCATTCAGATAATTCCAATTCCTTCCGGCCCCATTACCCGACCACCACTTTTTACTGCGGGCCGCACGGATATGTCCCCTTATAAAGGGTCTCGGTTTTATTGCCGGATTCAACGCTTATCATAAAATCCGAACGAAACTGGTCCCGGTACGACGATACGTTCAAAGTCCCCGAGCCTTTTGGACCCGTCAGCGGAACGCTGAAATACACCTCTCGCCTTGAACCGGAGATTTCGATATTAGGGATTACCAGGTAGCCATCCTCGATCGGTGAGCCCAACGCCGCGACCGCCTTTTCATTTTTTCTGACTTCTGCGATGGCGCATTTGAATTCTTCCGTGCTCTTCGTCCCGAAATACAATCCGCCGATCACCAGCGAGAAGATTCCAAAGACCATTACTCCCGCGATTATCAACGCGACTCCAATGCATCCGAACAGCTTCAGTTTTGAATTCCCGCTCTTTTCCGCGTTTAGCGGCCTGCCTCTAAGTGATTCAGTCACAATGTTTCCTCATTCTGGGATTGTCAAAATCGATTGAGTGTTCACTCAATCACCCCTTCGGAGCATATTTCCCATAACGTACTGTTGGGCCTCCGATAAAAGTGCCGTCGGATCACCCGTTGCCATAAACCTGTAAAATGGAGTCGACTGCCATGCCGCTTCTGTTGCAGAAGCCCTTTCCCGAGCCA
>JBFGKW010000010.1:0-43913 GCA_041576495.1 Aridibacter sp.
ACTCAGTACTCAGCACTCAGTACTCGGTACTTCTTCTTCCCCTCAGCACTCAGAACTCAGTACTTAGCACTCAATACTTTACTTACCTTCCCCACCTGAGCTTGTTGCGCAGCACATCGAAATAATTCCGGTTCGTCGGCTGGACAAGATTAAATGAGATTTCGCTCTTCCGTATCCTGACGATATCCCCGGCGTTCATATCGTGCCCAATTTGGCCGTCGAGTGTTAAAATGACCCCTTCGCTTTTGATCGAGAGCTTTAAGCTGATTTCAGAATCATCCGGTACCACGATCGGCCGGTTGGTCAATGAAAACGGACAGATCGGCGTCATTACTACGGCATTCATCGAGGGGTAAACTATCGGACCGCCCGCCGAAAGGTTATACGCCGTCGAACCGGTTGGCGTCGAAACGATCAATCCGTCCGCCCGATACGAATTTACGGGAAGTGAATTTAATTCGACTTCGATTTCGATGATTCGCGCGAGCGCGGCCTTGTTGACGACGACGTCGTTAAGCACCCTTCCGGAAGCAATTTTTTCGTTCTCCCGCCAGTGTTCTGCATCCAGCATCAGCCGGTGATCGACCTTGAAATCGCCCGCAAGAATTGAATCAAGGGCGGTATAAAGTTCTTCGATCCGAAACTCGGTCAAATATCCCAGGCTGCCGTAGTTAACCCCTAAAACCAGTACTTCCCTTTTTCCGGTAAGTCTGGCGGTGGAGATCATTGTCCCGTCGCCGCCTAAAACCACGATCAAATCGGCGTCATCTCGAAATCGCTCAATTTCCGCAACCTCAGAATCCGCCAGTTCAGACGCGCGTCGGGGTTCACCGATCAGTTTGATATCACGTTTGGCAAACCAATCATTTACCTCGCATGCGGTTTCCCAAGCCTCTTTGTGATTGGGTTTGACTACAACCCCGACGCATTTGATTTCTCGATTTGTCATTAATGAACGAAAAGTAATTCCGTCAATAATTAACTAATTGCCCCGAAACTGCAAGTATTTTTCCGGGTCGGATTTGAAAGCGTGCCGGGCATAAGTCGCTGCGCTTCTTTCGGTTGGACTCTCTCGGAATCGGCTCGTATAGCGATCCGACAAATGCGGCGTTTAGGTCAGCCATCGATCTTTCATACATTAATTGCAGTTACTCCGTTTTGGGGATTTACGGCGATCGCTTTTTCATAATATATTAAAAGGTCGGAAAAAACTTTTGACTGTTTTTGGGTGACGGAAGGCCGCAATAACCGTGCACGGCTAAACAAAACCGGGCGATAATGCCTCGAAGATTCGAATAATCCGCCCGATTCCGCCAAAAGCCATTTGGTTTACATATTATGAAGCACTTTGCACCGATCCTATCTTTTCTATCTTTGATCATCATCACAGGCTGTATGGATTCAACCCAGAAAAATTCGAATGATGCCTACCGGCCAAATGACAAACCGGCCGTCAAACGGGGATCCGTGAAGACTCCGCAGTTCGACCAGCGGAAGGCGGAGTATCTATACAAATTTGCATTCGCGTGCATCGATCAGGAATACCCTAACAAACTGGGTCAGGTACTTGGCGACGCGAGTTATCTTAAACAGCCGAAACAGCTCCATCCGGCGTTTTACGGTTGTTTTGACTGGCATTCTTCCGTCCACGGACACTGGACTCTCGTTACAATTCTCAACAAATTCGGTGAATTCGAAAAACGCGATGAGATCATCAAAAAGTTAAACAAAAATATTACGGCGGAAAACATCGAAACCGAAGTAAAGTACTTTGATGACACTCACAACAAGAATTATGAGCGGACCTATGGTTGGGCGTGGCTTTTGAAGTTGTCCGAGGCGCTCAGGGATTCGAATGATCCCGAAGTTAGCCGGCTTGCAACGATTCTCGATCCGCTGGCCAAACTAATCGAAAAGAAATTCATCGAGTTTCTTCCAAAACTGACCTATCCGATCAGGGTCGGAGAACACACCAATACCGCATTTGGACTTTCGTTTGCTCTCGACTACGCCCGAAAACACAGCAAGGAACTGGAAAAAATCATCGTCGAGCGGTCAATAGAATATTATGCCAATGACAAGAACTGCCCGTTGACCTGGGAACCGAGCGGATTTGATTTCCTTTCGCCGTGCCTTGAGGAGGCCGCGCTCATGCTCAAGGTTTTACCCGCCGGTGAATACGGCAAATGGCTGGAAGACTTCTTGCCCGGGTTTTCGTCGTCGCCCGATAAATTCGTGGAACCGGCCAAAGTAAGCGATCGGTCAGACGGTAAACTGGCTCATCTTGACGGCCTGAATTTCAGCCGCGCGTGGTGCCTTTATGAAATCGGAAACGCACTTGGTAATCAACCGCTCATTTCTGCGGCAAACGACCATTTTGATTTTAGTTACGACAAAATCGATTCCGGCGAGTATGCGGGTGAGCATTGGCTCGCGTCGTTTGCGGCTTACGCCTTGATGGCCGGCAATTCTTAGTCTGCCGGCAGAGGCCAATGGAGATTTCTGATTCAAGCGCTCAATCTGTATTTTTGTGGTTAATACAGTTTCCGATATTTTACCCGGTAACGCGGGTCAATTCTGGAACTAATCGGTGGCAGCGGCTTGCTTGATTTCACCGGATCGAATTTGACTCCGTCCCTTTGTTTCCCTATACTTTGATATTTTCGACGGGTGGTAAAATTTCATTCGGATCGACGGAGACAAATAACTAAGATGAGCTTTGCAATTATCAAAACGGGCGGTAAACAATTTAACGTAGAGGCCGGACAAACCCTGCGCGTTCCGTCGATCGAAGAAAAAGAGGGATCGAAAATTGAAATCGATGCGTTGCTGACTGGTGACGGCAAGGAAACGAATATCGAGGGCGGAAAGGTCAAGGCAACCGTTGTCAGCCACGGCCGCGGCGACAAGATCATAGTTTTTAAGAAAAAACGACGTAAACAATACAAGCGCAAGCAGGGACACCGTCAGGGCTACACCGAAATTACGATTGACAAGATTTAGGAGGAAAGAGTTCAGCGTTCAGGAGACGTATTTCAGAGTCGATTCTGAAATTTGAAATCCGAAAGCTGAAGTCTGATATCAAACAATGGCACATAAGAAAGGAGTGGGTTCATCCAGGAACGGACGCGATTCAAACGCCAAACGGTTGGGGCTGAAGAAATTTGGCGGACAGTTGGTGCGCGGCGGAAACATTTTGGCCCGCCAGCGAGGAACCAAATGGAAACCGGGCAATAATGTCGGAATCGGCAAAGACGACACATTGTTTTCGCTTATTGACGGCATCGTAAAGTTCGAAAACAAAGGCCGACGCGGAAAGTTCGTCAGCGTTTATGTCGAAGGTTCCGCCGAGCTTGAACCAAAGGCTGCGTAGGACACGGAATTAGAATTAAAAAATGACGAGACCCATTAAGAAGGCGTCTCGTTTTTTTTGTGCGAAAAGCAGGAAATTGCCTGACAGGTTCCGATCGAGAAATTGATATCCCGCTGTCATTTTCTTTTGAATGTTGTCGCCGAATCTGGTTGCAAATCTGCTCAGAAGTTCGAAAAAAATCAGAATATTTCGGTTACAATCTCCGGCGAAAATTTTATTTCACTTAATGGAAAAAAACTTTTCACGAATCTCGAATTTTTTAAATCTTACCGACAAAACACTTCCGTCGTTTTCCACAAGGTTTTCCACAGGATGCCCGTAAAATAAGGGTAATACTTAAAGTGTTTTATACTTGACACCTGAAGGTTCGGGTGTAGAATGTATGCATAAGTCGAAATTGCTTACGGGCTTTTGACCGGAACAGGGAGAGGCAAACATACGCGGTGACGCATTGTTTGAGAGCAACATTGAACGCGGAGAGCAGTTGCTATTTACGCCCTGGATCGAAGCCGAAAGGCTTGCTCAAAAGGAATCGCAAGATTCCTGGAGTTGATCGGATAAAAACGACCAACACCTATTTGGAAGGTACAGCCAAACATGGGAGCTAAGTCGCTCATTAGCGAAAGCGTGAGCGTCGTTGCCGGGAACGTAACCGGCGGTGGAGGAAAAGCCACCACAACAAAAACCTAAAGGCATCGCGCTCTTTGAGTGCAAAACGGTTCGGTTAATTTATTAACTTAATCGGGTGCTGACCGGAAAAAGGCAGACCGCTTGTCTGATTCGGGATAACAAATCGGCGATGGAGCGTGTACATGTAACATCGCCACCCTTTTTCGAACGCTTCGGCGTTTCAGAAAGAAAAGAAAATGTCAGCTTGAGCAATCAAGCTGGCATTTTTTTTACATTGACGTTCCACGAGATAAACGGGTCGCAACCACTTTTTGCGTGTTAACCAGCCAAAAGCAAAGACAACGCACGCGGAGTTTCCACCGCGCTCCAAATCGTCAAGTACTCATCACCAATCACGAACCCCGAATTGCGTACAGCGATTATCTAACCCTACAATTGATTCTTATGTTTATCGACCGTGTGAAAATCCGGGTAACGGCCGGCAACGGCGGCAATGGGGTAACCGCGTTCCGGCGGGAAAAGTTTGTTGCCCGCGGCGGGCCTTCGGGCGGAGATGGGGGGAAAGGCGGCGATGTCTGGATAGAAGCGGATGAAAATCTCAACACCCTGCTTCATCTCAGGTATAATCCCGAACACAAGGCGGAACGCGGACGGCACGGTGAAGGGTCAAATAGATACGGAAAAGACGGGGAGGACCTTACGGTCAAGGTCCCTGTCGGGACAGAAGTCTATGACACCGAAACCGGCGGACTGCTTTTCGACTTCACCAAAAACGGCGAGCGGTTCCTGGCAGCGGAAGGCGGGCGCGGAGGTTTCGGCAACACCCATTTTAAGAGTTCGACAAATCAAGCGCCAAGATACCATCAGGACGGCGGCGAGGGTGAATACCGTGAATTTCAGCTTGAGTTAAAACTACTTGCCGATGTCGGGCTCCTGGGGTTTCCGAACGCGGGAAAATCGACCCTTATTTCGGCGATCTCCGCGGCCAAACCAAAGATCGCGGATTATCCCTTTACGACGCTTGAACCGAATCTCGGCGTTGTAAATGTTAGCGAATACAAGACGTTTGTGGTTGCCGATATACCGGGATTGATCGAAGGTGCATCTGAAGGAGCGGGACTCGGCGATCGGTTTTTACGCCACGTCGAGAGGACCAAACTATTGCTCCATCTGGTCGATATTTCTTCGGTCTCCGGACGGGATCCGGTCGAAGATTATAACGCGATAAACCGCGAACTCCGGAATTATGACGAAGATCTGGCAAAGCGCCCGCAAATCGTCGTCGCGACAAAACTCGATGCTCTCGATGATCCGGAACGAGTTGAACGCCTGCGGGAGAAAGCGGAGGAAGACGCAAAGGAATTTTTTGAAATTTCTGCCGTCACCGGGGCCGGCACGAAGGAACTTATTTTCGCGGTATCAAAAAGATTGGATGAAATAACAAGAGCGGAGATTGATTTAGCTAACGATGACGATTTTGATTGATGAATTAAAAGAGAATCTTCCGGAAGCGGCGCTGCACTTCGCGGATTTTCCCGAGGTTATATTTTTCGATGAAGTCTTGGATCATGTCGAAAAACTGGAAGGAACCGATATCAAGCAATTTGAAATGGACGGCGTCGTTGAAATGTGGCTGGAATTTACATATCGAAAGAATAATTTTTATATCAACAACCGGTTTGGAGATTTCTGGTTTTTCGTCGCAAATCCCGAGTGCCCGGAAGAGATATTGCTCGAGGTCGCAAATCATTTTCGGAAATTACTGGAAACAGGGGAGCGGGAATAGCCGTTGGACTTAATAGCCCGACCTTAAAGCGCAGGTTGATTCGCGGATTGCGGGCAAGACTATTTTATGAAACGAATTGCATTTTACGGCGGAAGTTTCGATCCGGTGCATCTCGGACATTTGCAGATAGCCCGTGAACTTGCGGAGCATTTTGAGCTGGACAAGTTTGTACTGATTCCGGCCTTTCATGCGCCGCATAAATCACGCCGAAAACCGACCTCCGGATACCATCGTTTCGCAATGTTATGTCTTGCAACCCAGGACGATTCCTCAATCGAGGTTTCCACGATGGAGCTCGAGGCACCGGAAAAACCATACACAATCGAAACCATGAAAATGGTTCTGGCGGATAAACCGGCAGAGTCGATCTATTTCGTGATGGGGTCGGATTCCTGGGCTGAGATTACGACTTGGAAAGATTGGAAGAAGGTTTTGGAGATCGTTAACATTATCGTCGTCACGCGTCCCGGCTATGAGATTGGATTCTCTCATATTACCGATGAAATTGGTCAACGAATCGTCGACCTGAGGATTGCGAAAGGAATGAAGGCGATCAAAGACGAAACAGCGGCAAACCAGATATTCTTAACCGATGCCGTTCTCACGGATATTTCATCGACTGAAATCCGTCACGCGGTCCGCGACAATAAAAAAGGTTGGGAAAAACTTGTCTCCAAAGAAACGGAAGAATACATTAGAAAGTACAAACTTTATCTATAGTGACACTGATATAGAACCGTGGGTTTTTTTGCTAGAATCCCTTAGGGAGGAGATTCAAATTTGACGGACTGGCTTGAGGCGAAATAGCCGCGGAGTCTTATTTAAAGATATTAGTTACGGGCTTAGATCGGCAGTTTATATATGGAAGAACTAACAAAGAATAAAACACTCTCGAGGGAAAAGGTATCGGAAACGGTCTCGGTCGTTCAAAAGGCAACTCCATTCGCGGAATTGGACGCCGAGGCAAAACTGGCACTCTCCAGCGCAGCAGAAAAAAAAGCGTTAAACATCACAGTGCTGGATTTGCGCGAGATAACAAGCTTTACAGAATTCTTTTTGATCGCAACCGGCACCAATCAACGACAGGTCCAGGCTATCGCGGATGAAATTTCAAAAAAATTAAAATCAGAAATGAAAACTAAAGCGATCCGAATTGAGGGTTATCAGGGCGCCGAATGGGTGTTGCTCGATTATGGGGATTTTATCTTTCATATTTTTGATGAAGCAGCACGCGGATTTTATGATCTTGAGAGGCTGTGGCGTGATGCAAAACGGGTTGCACTGCCCGACAGTTTGTAAGCTTTAGAGTTATTAGCTTCGTACATAATATGAAAACTAATGTGACAACGCTCAATCTCGCGTCGATTATCGAGCATCACGCAAGGCTTGCGCCCGAAAAAGAGGCGGTGGTTTTTGCAGACCGGCGCCTAAGCTACGGTGCGCTCAATTCGCTGGCCAACCGGGTCGCAGGAGCGCTGGTTAAAATGGGCATTGAGCCGGGAGACAAGGTAGCTTTACTTTGTCCGAATGTGCCGTATTTTCCCATCGTTTATTACGGAATCCTGAAGGCGGGCGCGACGGTCGTCCCGCTTGGGGTGCTCTTTAAGCCGCGGGAAATTAAGTACCATCTTGAGGATTCTGACGCCAAGGCGCTATTCGTCTTTGAAGGAACAGATGAACTGCCGATGGCAACGATGGCGAAAGAGGCGTTTGAGCAAGTCGATACCTGCCGGCAGATGATTGTGATGTGTGCCGACCCTGCGTCCGATTCCCCATTTTCGGATCACCGGAGCTACGCCGAGCTGATTTCCGGTCAGCCGGACAGCTTTGAAACCGTCCCTACTGCAGCCGATGATACCGCCGCAATACTCTATACTTCGGGAACCACCGGACAACCAAAGGGCGCCGAACTCACCCATCTGAATATCTTCTTAAACGCGGTTACAACCTACAGCATCCATCTGCCGGTTCTCGATTTTACGGACGGCGAACAAAAAACCGCATTGATTACCCTTCCGCTGTTTCATACGACCGGACAAACCGTTCAAATGAACACTAATCTTTACGGCGGAAACCGTATCGTGCTGCTTCCGCGTTTTGAACCGGCGGCGACACTCGAAACGATGGAAACGGAGAAAGTCAATTTCTGGGTCGGGGTTCCGACGATGTATTGGGCACTGCTAAAACATGTCGAAGCAACCGGTATCGATATAAGTAAGATCACACGGCATCTCAAAGTTTGTTCATCGGGCGGGGCCCCAATGCCGGTTGAGGTGATGAAAGACTTTAAGAAAGTCTTCGGCGTCAGGGTCATGGAAGGGTACGGACTCTCGGAAACATCGCCGCTGGCGACGTTTAACCATTTCGAGAAACCATCGCGGCCCGGATTTGTCGGACAGAATATATTCGGAGTCGACGTAAAATGCGTAGATGAAAACGATAACGAGGTTCCGCCTGGAACCCGAGGCGAGGTGGTAATCCGCGGTCACAACGTTATGAAGGGCTATTACAAGCGGCCCGAGGCGACCGCCGAAGCTTTCCGAAACGGTTGGTTTCATTCGGGCGATATCGGAATAATGGATGAGGAAGGATATCTTCAGATTGTCGACCGCACGAAAGACATGATAATTCGCGGCGGTTACAACATCTATCCACGGGAACTTGAAGAAGTGATGATGACGCACGAAGCGGTGTCGCTTGTGGCCGTGATCGGAGTGCCCGATGAACGTCTGGGAGAAGAGGTAAAGGTTTTTATCGTAAGGAAACAAGGGGCTCAGCTGACAGAAGATGAATTTATTTCCTGGTGCCGCGAACAATTTGCCGCGAATAAATATCCCCGTTATGTGGAATTTCGGGATGAACTGCCGATCGGCGGAACGGGCAAGATTTTAAAGCGCGCGTTGAAGGAAGAACTCGGGCGGTGATGGGTGGCAGATAATTGGTAGCCGGTAATAGGTGGCTGGTAACCGGCGGGCTGCGGGTAAGTCGCGATACGGCGTACGCCGGCAGTTGGTATTTGAACTTGGTGATCGGTCGCGAGTAGTTGGTAATAGGTTTTTGGGATTTGGTAGTTGGTGTTTACTTTGTACTTTTACTTTGTACTTTTTACCTTTTACTTTGTACTTTTACTTTGTACTTTGTACTTTCTTCTTTCTACTCTCGACTTTTTGCCTATTACTAAATACTTGTAACCTGTTGCGTCTTAGCAATTATGAAAGTCAAACTGCTGTTTTTCGGGGCGACGGCCGATACGGTCGGCAAAAGGGAGGCTGAGCTTTGGTTAGACGAAAACTCAAGCGCCGATTCGGCTCTCGAACGCATTTTTGCCGAGTTCCCGATTCTCGAACAAACCCATCAAAAGCCCTCCTTGCTTTTTTCGGTCAACCGCGAATACTCGCGCGGGGACGAAATAATTAAGAACGGAGACGAACTAGCCATTTTCACGGCTGTCAGCGGCGGGTAAGGGGATGTCGTTTTTTATCCCCTGATTCATTGATGAAAGACGATTTTTGGGAAATTACGGATCAACCGCTCGACATCGGTGACATATCCCGACGCGTTGTTCCTGCTGAATGCGGCGCAACGGTGACGCTTGACGGATATGTCCGTCGTTTCACGAACGGCCGCGAAACGGAATATCTGGTTTATGAAGCGTACGAACCAATGGCGCTCAAAGAAATGGAAAAACTCGTTTCGAGGGCACAGGAAGCGTTCGATGTCTCCAACATCGGAATCGTGCACCGCATCGGAAAACTCGAAATCGGTGAAACTAGTGTCGTCATTTCGGTCGCCTCTCCGCACCGCAGAGCCGCTTTTGAAGCTTGTGAATGGTTAATCAAAGAACTAAAGCGAACGGTTCCGATTTGGAAAAAAGAAGTTTATGCCGACGGTGAAATCTGGATTGAGGGCGAGGGTTCGCGGGATTGACCGCAAATCGAAATTCCGCTTGATAATTCCCTTATTTGCCTGCTTTACCGCGACCTCAATCAAAATTTTAAGCTTTGGTCAATGACCCGTTGAAACAGGGCGTTTCACTGCCTCAGCCCGCTGATTCGCAGTCTGAATTGTGTTAACCTAACCCTATGCAAAGACGAGAGAAATTCGAAACTTCATCGGGGCTTGAACTGCCAAACGAATTTAATCCTGAGAACATCAGCGAATTAGATTATGAACGCGATCTGGGCCGGCCGGGTGAATTCCCTTATACGAGGGGAGCACGGGAATCGATGTACCGCGGCCAGTTTTGGACGATGCGTCAGTATGCGGGATTCGCGACTGCGGAAGAATCGAATAAACGTTACAAGTACCTGCTTGAAAACGGCACCACCGGACTCAGCGTCGCCTTTGATCTTCCAACGCAAATCGGCCTCGATTCCGATGATCCGCTGGCGGGAGGAGAGGTCGGCAAGGTAGGAGTCGCGATTGATTCAATTGAAGACATGCAGACTCTGTTTGAAGGAATTCCGCTCGATCAGGTGTCTACATCGATGACCATTAACGCGACGGCATCGACGCTTCTTTGTCTCTATCTGGCTGTCGCAAAAAAACAAAACGTACCGCTGGACAAGGTCAACGGAACCATTCAGAACGATATTTTAAAGGAATACATCGCCCGCGGAACTTATATCTATCCGCCAAAACCCTCGATGCGTTTGATAACTGACACCTTTCGATTTTGCGCAGAGAATGTTCCGCAATGGAATACGATTTCGATCTCCGGATATCATATACGCGAGGCCGGTTCGACCGCCGCACAGGAATTGGCGTTTACGCTGGCCGACGCAATTTGTTATGTCGAAGCCGCTCTTGAAAGCGGGCTCAATATCGACGAATTTGCCCCCCGTCTCTCATTCTTCTTTAACGCCCACAATAATTTAATTGAGGAAATCGCTAAATTCCGCGCCGCGAGAAGGCTGTGGGCGCGACTTATGAAAGAGCGATTTGATGCCAAGTCAGAGAAATCGATGATGCTGCGATTCCACGCGCAGACAGCCGGTTCGACGCTGACCGCCCAACAACCGGAAGTTAATGTCGTCCGAACGACAATCCAGGCTTTGGCCGCGGTTTTAGGGGGAACACAGAGTTTACACACCAACGGAATGGACGAAGCGTTGTCGCTCCCGACCCGGCAGGCGGCGCGGGTTGCGCTGCGGACCCAGCAGGTAATTGCCCACGAATCGGGTGTCGCCGACACGGTCGATCCGTTTGGCGGGAGCTATGCGATAGAGGAACTGACGTCACGTCTCGAAAAAATGGCGGTCGAATATATCACCAAGATCGACGATATGGGCGGAATGCTCAGGGCGATCGAAACCGGATATGTGCAAAAGGAAATCCAGGAGGCGGCATATATTTATCAGAAGGCCGTCGAAACCGGTGAAGCCATTGTCGTCGGGGTCAATAAATTTCGAAGTGAAGGAGATGAAACGATTCCGTTACTTAAGATCGACCCCGAAATCGAACGTCAGCAGGTCGCACGCGTTCGGGCTTTAAGGGAGCGGCGTGACACCAAAAGTTCGGATGAAGCGCTAAGAAAACTTACCAATTCGGCCCAAAACGATGAAAATATGCTGCCGCGGATACTCGATTGCGTTGAGAATTTCGTAACGGTCGGCGAAATCTCCCATGGACTCAGGAAAGTTTGGGGGGAATACCGTGAAGCCGTGACCGTATAGTGCCTCAGGGTGCCCGCCGGCAGAATCGCCCCGGTTAACCCACAAGCCTTTTATTGTAAGTGACAAACACGGTTTAAATATGTTAGTCTAATCAAGGATCGTTGACGCGTTCCTAAACTACCCTTTCAGACTCAATCTTCAACCTCAGAGTCTCTGACTTTTCACAACTTCAACATGAATCAGCTAAACGAATACCTACGGGATTTGAGTACCAATGGCGGAGAAACTCTTTGCCTTGAACCTAATAAATCCCCTTACAGGATGGCATCGAGCGGAAACGTAAATATATCTGAGATACCGATTACGGTGGCCCAGATAAATAGTATCGTTTTCACTTTGATGCCTGAAGACGTAAAACGGAAATTGCCAAATTCACCGGAAGTGAGCTTTGTCCACACCCATGAATTCGGAGAATTCGATTTCAACATTAAAAAATCAACTGCGGGATTCAATGTAGCGGTAACACTTGTCAACGCCAGCGCTCCTCAGTCAACACCGCCCGCATCGGCTTCTTTGTCGCTTGACTCGGGCGTCTCCGAGCCCGAATCTTCGGTTTCTGTACCGGATAACGAGATCTCAAACACATTACCTTCAGAACCCACCGATCCTGGGGAGGTGGCGGAAAACCCATCGGCGGCGTCCGAGAGTATGGATCCGGATGTTGAAATTAATTCAGACGATAAAGCCGCTTCTTTTGACCCGGAAATTGAACGGGCCTCGGCCGACGTTCCGCAAACGGAAATTATGCCTGAAAATAAATCCGAACCGAATGTTCTCGCCCAGGATTTCTCGGGCATTAATATTTCAGAAGCGAACTCGCCAGCAGTCGAATCAGTTGAGCTCAATCAAAGAAACTCGAATGCCGTCCCCGTAACCGAAGTACCGGCGGTGGAAACGATGCCGATCATTTCCAGCGACCCGAAGGCCCAGGCTAAGATGGACGCCTTGTTTAACAAAATGGCCGAAACCGGCGCATCCGACCTGCACATAAGTGTTTCGGTTCCACCGATGGTCAGGCGCGACGGGAAGATGGCGCTGCTCGATCCGGATGAAGCGGCTTTTACACCCGAAACCGCCCGGGAGCTGCTTTCTTCTATAATGCCTGCCAAGAACCTCGAAGAATTTGCCAGGAGAAACGATACTGACTTCGCCTATGAAATACCCGGTCTGGCACGTTTTCGCGCCAACATCTTTATGGACCGGAAAGGAATCGGGGGCGTATTCCGAATCATCCCCTCCGATATCATGACGGCCGAGGACCTCAACCTTTCCAAGCACATTCTTGATTTATGTCAATTGTCTAAAGGACTCGTAGTTGTGACCGGTCCGACCGGATCGGGTAAATCGACCACGCTTTGCGCAATGGTCGATTATATCAACCGGGACCGTGAGGATCACATAATAACCATTGAAGACCCGATTGAATTTACACACGAAAATCAAAAGTGTCTCGTCAATCAACGAGAAGTACATAACCACACAAGTTCTTTCAAAGACGCACTTCGTGCGGCGCTTCGCGAAGACCCGGATATCCTGTTGGTAGGTGAGATGCGCGACCTCGAAACCATTTCGATCGCGATTGAAACGGCCGAAACCGGTCACCTCGTATTCGGGACGCTGCATACGACTACTGCGGCTTCGACCGTTGACCGGATCATCGACCAATTCCCTGCTGACAGGCAGCAGCAAATTCGGGTTATGCTTTCCGAATCCCTTCGCGGGGTTATCGCGCAAACCCTGCTTCCGAAAATAGGCGGAGGGAGAATTGCTGCGCTTGAAGTACTGATCGTTAATCCCGCAATATCGAATTTGATTCGAGAAGGAAAGACATTCCAGATTCCTTCGGCAATGCAAACCGGCAAAAACAAGGGCATGGTGATGCTCAACGATTCACTAATTGAGCTTTGCAAGAAAGGAATCGTCGAACCCAAGGACGCATATATAAAAGCAGTCGACAAACCGGGTTTCGAAGCGCTTTTGGAACGAAACGGATTGAAGATTTAACTTATAACTCTGTCATCAAAGGTCAGTTGCGGGTAAACGATAATTCAGTCGTTTGCCCGTTTTTGTTTCCGTGTGGATAATCGAATAGGATTTATTCCAACGGCAGTTAAACCGCCGGGCAGACCGGATGTAAAGCATTCTCGAACTCTCCGGCGTGCGCCGAGACGGCGCACCGTTGAATAATTATTGATATTGGCCGATTCTTAAAGACTATGACAAAACCTTTGGTTCTTGATTTAAGCGAAGTCAGTGCAAACGATGTAAATCTTGTCGGCGGAAAATGTGCCAGCTTGGGTGAGTTGTTTCGAGAACTTACATCCGAAGGCGTCAAAACCGTGGATGGATTCACCACGACAAGCGACGCTTATCATTTGCTCCTTGACACGAACAATCTAAGGCAAAAGCTTCAGAAGCTGCTGCAGAATCTGGACGTTGAAAACCTCGATGAACTGTCGCGGGTTGGCACCGAATCAAGAAGACTGATGCTTGAAACCCCGTTTCCTGACGAACTTCGTCAGGCAATTTGGAATGCCCATAAAAAACTCGGCGAAAGAATCGGAGTAAAAAACTTTTCGGTCGCCGTACGGTCTTCGGCAACCGCCGAAGATCTGCCCGACGCTTCATTTGCCGGGCAGCAGGACACAATATTGAATGTAAAAGGCGACCGCCGCCTGATTCAGGCATGTCACGAATGCTTTGCATCCCTCTGGACCGACCGGGCGATTTCCTATCGTACCGCCCGGGGATTCGACCATTTCGACGTCGCGCTTTCAATCGGCGTTCAACCGATGGTTCGATCTGACGCTGCGTGTTCCGGAGTGATGTTTACCCTCGATACGGAAAGCGGTTTCCGTGACGCGGTAGTCATAAACGGCGCCTGGGGCCTGGGTGAAGCGGTGGTCCAGGGGATGGCAACGCCCGACGAATGGATCGTTTTCAAACCGACGCTCAAAGAAGGTTTTCGACCCATCATCACGAGAAAAATGGGCGTCAAGGAAGTGAAAATGGTTTTTGCCGATGACGAAGCCGGAACCGAGGTTCGGGACGTCGTTAGTTCGCAGAGAAATCGATTTTGCCTGGCCGGATTCGAGGTCCTGAAGCTCGCCCAATGGGCTTGTGCAATCGAAGATCATTATTCAAAACGGGCCGGAAAACACCAGCCGATGGATATCGAATGGGCCAAAGACGGCGTTACGGGTGAACTTTTTATACTGCAGGCACGGCCCGAAACCGTCCATGCCCTGAAAAAGCAAAACTACATAGAAACTTACACGCTATCCGATAATCACGGGACACCGCTGGTTTCCGGCGTGGCGGTCGGAGAAAAAATCGGGCAGGGTAAAGTCCACATCCTGCTTGATCCGGACAATATTAAAGATTTTCAGGCTGGTGACATTCTGGTCACTTCGATGACCGATCCCGCGTGGGAACCGATAATGAAAAGGGCATCGGCGATCGTCACCGACCGCGGCGGCAGGACGTGCCACAGCGCTATCATCAGTCGTGAACTCGGGCTTCCGTGTATTGTCGGAACCGAGAATGCGACTGAATTGCTGCGGAGCGGCACCAACGTCACGGTCTCTTGCGCTGAAGGCGCCGTTGGAAACATATACTACGGTGATATCGATTATAAGGTCGAACAAACCGTTATCGAGTCGACGAAAAGACCGCGAACGCAGGTCATGATGAATGTCGGCGATCCCGACCGCGCGTTTTCCGCGTCGATGTATCCGAACGACGGAGTTGGGCTCGCACGTCTCGAATTTATTATAAATAATCATATCGGCATTCACCCGATGGCGTTAATAAACTATCCGAACCTGAGCAAGGAAATCGATATCAAAAAAATCGCGTCGAAAATACTCGAAGAAGACCCAAAAGAGTACTTTGTTCGTCGTCTTTCGGAAGGAATCGCGCGAATCGCGGCCGCGTTTTACCCAAAACCGGTTATCGTACGGATGTCGGATTTCAAATCAAATGAATATGCCCGCCTAATCGGGGGAGAAGAATTCGAGCCCGATGAAGAGAATCCGATGCTCGGATTCCGCGGCGCGTCACGCTATTACGATGACCGTTATCGAGCCGGATTCAGGCTCGAGTGCAACGCGATGCGCCGGGTCCGTGAAGAGATGGGCTTGATCAACGTCAAGGCGATGATTCCTTTTTGCCGGACCGTTGAAGAAGGCGAAAAGGTTATAAAATTGATGGCGGAATTCGGTTTGGTGCAGGGAGAAAACGAGCTCGAGATTTACGCGATGTGCGAACTCCCCGCAAACGTCGTTTTTGCCGATGAGTTTCTCAAGGTATTTGACGGGTATTCGATCGGGTCAAATGATTTGACACAGCTCGCTTTGGGCCTGGACCGGGATTCGGAGATGGTCGCCCATCTTTTTGACGAGCGAAATGGCGCGGTGGAAAAAATGGTTGCGATCGCGATCGAAGCCGCAATCAGAAATCGAAAAAAAATCGGTATCTGCGGACAGGCGCCTTCGGATTATCCAGAGTTTGCCGAGTTTTTGGTCGAAAAGGGAATTGATTCGATTTCGCTCAACCCGGACACCGTGCTGCAGACCACCAAGACGATACTGGAAATGGAAAAAAAATTGTCCCAAAAGAAGCCGGACAAAAAAACCCGGGTTGAGGGAATTTGGGTTCCCTGATTCAAGCAATTAGCGTCAGAGATTAAAGCCCTACCGTAACTTAGAAATTGCCCGGGGCTTAGTCTATTTTCTAATCTACTGTTTAATAACTGGAGAAAGCCTTAATGAATGAAATTACCGTAACGGAACTCAAGGAAAAGATGGATGCCGGCGAGGATATTCAATTGATCGATGTCCGTCAACCGGACGAATTCGCTTTCGCAAAACTTGGCGATGCGAAGCTGATCCCGCTGGGCGAAGTCGTTCAAAGAAAAGAAGAAATAGATCCGGATCGAGATACCGTTGTCTTCTGCCGGAGCGGAATGAGAAGCGCAAAAGCCATTCAAATGCTCCGGCAACAAGGCTTTACAGGAAAGATGAGCAATCTGTTAGGCGGGATACTTGCCTGGTCCGATCAAATCGATCCAAGCGTGCCTAAATACTGAAACCGTGTTCGGTGTTCAGTGTTTAGCGTTCAGTGTTCAGTGTTTAGCGTTCAGCGTTCAGCGTTTAGCGTTCAGTGTTCAGTGTTTAGCGTTCAGCGTTTAGCGTTCAGTGTTCAGCGTTTAGCGTTCATTGTTCAGCGTTTAGCGTTCAGTGTTCAGCGTTCAGTGTTCAGCGTTTAGCGTTCAATGTTCCCTGGTCAATGGTCAATGTTTCCTGATCAATGGTCGTCTTTCGCGCCATCAGGAATTTTCCCGTGATAAATCTCGGAACCCTTTTCGGTAAATTCCTTTGCCTTTTCAGACATCCCGACCGCTAAAGCCTTTTCTTCTGCAACGCCTTGTTCCTTAGCATATTCACGAACATCCTGCGTGATTTTCATCGAACAGAAATGCGGTCCGCACATCGAACAGAAATGAGCCAGTTTCGCTCCTTCAGCAGGCAGCGTTTCATCGTGATATTCGCGCGCCACTTCGGGATCCAAAGCGAGGTTAAACTGATCCTCCCAGCGGAATTCAAACCGCGCCTTTGAAAGTGCGTTGTCACGGTATTGCGCTCCCGGGTGACCCTTTGCCAAATCGGCTGCGTGGGCGGCCAATTTATAAGTGATAACGCCTTCTTTGACGTCTTTTTTATTTGGCAGGCCGAGGTGTTCTTTCGGCGTCACGTAGCAAAGCATCGCACATCCAAACCAACCGATCATCGCCGCACCGATTCCCGACGTAATGTGGTCATAGCCGGGGGCAATGTCGGTGGTCAGCGGTCCGAGCGTGTAAAAAGGCGCTTCATCGCACACTTCGAGCTGCTTGTCCATATTCTCTTTGATGAGATGCATCGGAACGTGACCGGGCCCCTCGATCATTGTCTGGCATTCCATTTCCCAGGCGATCTTTGTCAGTTCGCCGAGCGTATCGAGTTCGGCAAACTGCGCTTCATCGTTGGCATCCGCGATCGACCCCGGACGCAGCCCGTCACCGAGCGAGAACGCGACATCGTAACTCGCCATTATCTCGCAGATTTCTCTAAACTTGGTGTATAAAAAGCTTTCCTCGTGATGGGCAAGACACCATTTGGCCATTATCGATCCGCCTCGCGATACGATTCCGGTGGTCCTTTTGGCGGTCATAGGGATATACGGCAAACGGACGCCGGCGTGGATCGTGAAATAGTCGACGCCTTGTTCGGCCTGTTCAATCAACGTATCGCGGTAAATCTCCCAGGTCAGATCCTCGGCCTTGCCGTTGACTTTTTCGAGCGCCTGATAAATCGGTACGGTACCGATCGGCACCGGTGAATTCCTAAGAATCCATTCGCGCGTCGCGTGTATGTTTTTGCCGGTCGACAAATCCATCACGGTATCGGCTCCCCAAAGCGTCGCCCAGCGCATTTTTTCCACTTCTTCTTCGATCGATGATGCGATAGCCGAGTTCCCGATATTGGCGTTTATCTTGACGAGGAAGTTCCGGCCGATCGCCATCGGTTCAGTTTCCGGATGATTGATATTGTTAGGAATTATCGCGCGTCCCCGGGCGACTTCATCGCGGACAAACTCGGGCGTCACAAAATCCGGGACCGATGCGCCAAAAGATTCGCCCTGATGCTGGTGAAAAAGGGAGGAACGGTCAGACAAAGCGTTGCCGTTATGAGGATTTCCGGAATCATTTTCCAGTACACGCTCCCTGACATCCGCGTTAATGCCTTCCCTGTCAAAAGCGATCTGCCGGCCCAGATTCTCCCGGATTGCCACGTATTCCATCTCCGGCGTGATGATTCCCCGTTTTGCGTAATGCATCTGGGTTACGTTTTTGCCGGGTTTCGCCCTCAATGGCGGGCGTTTGAGTACCGGAAATTCCTCCAGCGGACCGCTGTCTCTGACCTTGGCGAGATCCTCCGCGCCTTTCGTCAGGTAGCCGTTATCCTGCGGCAAGATTTCCCGCCCTTCGTATTCCTCGACGTCGCCGCGGGCCAGAATCCATTCCCGGCGAAGTGTCGGCAACCCTTCCCGGACATCGCATTTAACATTCGGGTCTGACCAGACCCCGCTCGTATCATAGACCCGGACCGGCGGATTCTCCACGAGTTGATCATCGATGTCTTTCGATGGGCTCAAGGCAATTTCGCGAAACGGCACTCTTAGATCTTGTTTGTTTTGATTTACCGTCTTGCCGTTGGTTTCAACATAAATCTTACGCGAGGCCGGCAATTCTACTTCACTGCTGTGCTTTTCTTCTACACCCTTACTTCGTGCGGGTTTCTGCATTTCTTTTTCTTTCATTGTTTTTCTCCCTTCGTCGGTATTATCCGCATCAGGTTTTTAGGGTAATGTCCAAATTTGAACAACTCTCAGCATTTCGGATGCTCCCCTGAAAACTCTTGCATGGAATAATATTAGCAACTTAGGAAAAAAAAGGCGACTTGGTTGCTTTTTGCACATCGACTATTGAACAGTGAGCGGTGACCACCGAACACCGAACACCGAACACCGGACAGCGAACACCGAACCCTGCCCACCGACTTCCGGTGTTTGGTTTATAATGAACTTTGAACAGAGCGGTGAGCAGGAACGGCGGATTTTGCGCTTTTCCTTAAACAAGCAGGTATACAGAGATGATTGATAAGATTATAGACGGTCGAACGGACTTAGTTGTTGAATTTGTGGAAGCCGGAAATGCTGCTGACACGACCGATCAGGATGGCCGGGCACTGATTGTCTGGTGCGCCTATTACGGAGACGTGACGGCCGTAAAATACCTACTCAAGAATGGTGCCTCCCTGGAAGATCTGGGCGAAAACCACGACCTTAACGGCGCCGCATTCCACGGTCATTGGCGTTTGTGTCAGTTTTTGCTGGAACAGGGCGCGGATGCCGGATTCGCGTTGGCGGAAAATGGCGAAACCGCACTTCACAATTGCGTTTCGAGCAATCGGGCGTCTTCCGTATATATTACCCGGATTCTCTTGGCCCACGGCGCCGATCCCGGAGCAAAGACCATTCCCGGTCGTGAAACTGGAAGCTTTATGAGAGATGTACGGACCAAAGGAGAGACGCCGCTTCATCGCGCCGCTGCATTTGGCAGCGAAAAAACCATCGGCATCTTGCTTGATGCGGGCGCTGATAAAACTGCAACGGATGCAAACGTAGATTCTCCCTTGAGCTGGGCCAGCTGGCATTTGCGTCCGGGTAAAATATTGTCGTTATTGGCTTATGGCGAGCACACTATTCATTCACTTCATATCGAACGGATGAAAAGCGACCATGGATTCGGCGGCCCGTCGGGTATGGATCTCAATCTGCTGGGGAAAGTCCACTTATGAGGCTATTCCGGATCGTTGATCATTAATCCGAGCTCGTCAAGCTGATTCTTATCGACCTCTCCCGGTGAATCCATCATCAGGTCCTGAGCTGACGCGGTTTTTGGAAATGCGACCACATCGCGGATATTGTCGGTCTCCTGAAGCAGCATAATCGTCCTCTCGATTCCGGCCGCGAAACCCCCGTGCGGCGGGGTGCCGTATTGGAGCGCTTCGATAAAGAAACCAAACCGTTCTTTCGCTTTCTCCGGAGTCAGACCCTGCGCCTTGAGAATTAGACTTTGAATATCGCTCTGATGAACCCGAATCGAACCGCTGCCGATTTCGTAGCCGTTAATCACCATATCGTACGCCCGGGCGCGGATTTCACCGAGCAATCCGTTGTCACCATCTTCAATCGCCCGCTTAAAGAGAGGTACGTCTTCGTCCATTAATGAAGTAAATGGATGATGCATCGGATCATAGTTTCCGGAATCTTCATTGTATTCAAACATCGGAAACTCGGTTACCCAAAGCGGTTTGTAAATTCCCTTCGGGATCAACTGGTCGCGTTTGGCGATTTCTTTTCGAAGCGCGCCGAGACTTGCCGCAACGACGGATTTTCTTCCGGCAACGATCAATACCGCGTCACCCTTTTCGGCGCCGGCCCGATCTTTAAGCCGGCCGATTTTCTCCTCACCCAAAACCTTCATCAAAGAGGATTTGGTTTCGTTATCTTCGGCTTTTATCCAGGCTAAACCGGTTGCCCCATAACGCTTTGCAAATTCCTGAAGCCCATCGAGAATTTTGCGCGAATAAGCTGCTCCGCCGTTCGCGACGATACACTTGATTTCGCCGCCTTCAGCCAAAACGCCGGCAAAGGGCGCGAATTCCGTATCGCTGAATTCTTCCGACAAATCCTGAAGTTCCATCCCGTACCGAAGATCGGGTTTATCGACCCCAAAGCGGCGCATTGCTTCGGCATAAGTCATTCGTTCAAAGGGAGTTTCAAATTTCTCGGTGACCAATGAGAATACTTCTTTTATCACGCCTTCCATTACCGAAAAGACCATTTCTTCATTCGCAAAACTCATCTCCACGTCGAGTTGCGAAAACTCGGGTTGGCGGTCCGCGCGCAAATCTTCATCCCTGAAACAACGGGCGATTTGATAATATTTGTCGAGCCCGGCGATCATCGTAATCTGTTTGAGAATTTGCGGTGATTGAGGAAGCGCGAAGAATTTACCTGAATGTATCCGCGACGGTACGACGAAATCCCGGGCGCCCTCGGGAGTGGATTTAAGCAGGATCGGCGTTTCTATTTCAAGAAAGTCGAGCGAATCCATATAGTCCCGCATTTTTCGCAGCGCTTTGGCGCGCATCATCAGATTTTTCTGGAGCCGGGGACGCCGGAGATCGACATAGCGGTACTTCAAACGGAGATCTTCACTCGCCAGGTTTTGCGAACCGGCTTTTTCGAGTTCGAAGGGCAGCGTTTTCGCATCGTTTAAGATTAAAAGTTGTTCGACCCGAACTTCGATCTCGCCGGTCGGGAGTTTCTTATTGATCGTTCCCTCTTCGCGGTTAACGACTTTCCCAATCACCGCGATAACGAATTCTCCGCGGACGTTTTTTGCTTTGGCGTGGGCTTCGCCGGCGGCCTCTTCACTGACTACCACCTGCGTCAGCCCATAACGGTCCCGCAAATCAATAAAGGTAAAAATTCCGAAGTCACGCTTTTTTGCCGCCCAGCCCATCAAAACGACGCTCTCGCCGACCTGACCGGCCCGAAGTTGACCGCACGTGTGTGTTCTTTCTAAATCTCCTAAGCTATCTAACATAAATTCAGCCGAAGCAGGCCCCGATAAGTCATTGAAGGCTGACCTCCCGCTTTCCAGTTTTTTTGAGCCCAGCCGGCTCGCTCCAAAACAAAAACGCCCTTCGATCTGACGGACGAAAGGCATCGAACAAGCAATTTGTCCAAGCCTACTCAGTCGTTGTTGTCGTTAAATCGAATTGCGTTCATATGACTAAAAGTAAAACCGTGCAAAATAATACAAGATGGGCGCATTAAAAAGCAAACTGTCGAGCCGGTCAAGAATCCCCCCGTGCCCGGGCAGAATGTTTGCCGTGTCCTTTGTTTTAGATCCTCGCTTGAATCCGCTTTCGACCAGATCTCCGGCGACTCCGACAAGCGCCATCACCGCCGCCAGCGGGATTGATGCCTTGTATGGCAATTCCGGAAAAAACCAAAAGGTCGAAAGCGCCGCGAATCCAACCGCCAATAATATCCCGCCGATAAATCCTTCCCAGGTTTTTCCCGGAGAAATTGTAGGAATCAATTTTCGTTTTCCGATTCCCTTTCCAACAAAATACGCCCCGACATCCGATCCCATTGTGACCAGAAAGAAAAAAAGCAAAAGTTTGCTGGAAAGGCCGGGGATGGTCTCAAATCCCACTCGAAGTGATACCAGATAGCCGCCCAAGACCCCGATATACAATACCCCTAGAAGCGTTACGCCGACCCCGCTGAGCATTTTGGAAAAGTCTTTCTGAAAACGAAACGACTGCGTAATCAAGAGCAAAATTACAAAGAAGACGAGGATTATCGAAAGGAGATCGGATGCCTTTGCAGGGGCGTCGAATAAGAATGCAAGAAAGAAAAGCGCGGAACCGAGATACGCCAGCGAGGGGTCAGCCTTTAGTTCGAGTTTTTTTGTTAAGGTAAAAAACTCGAATAGCGCCGCGGTCAAGGCGATCGCCACGAGAATCACAAAAATCCAGCTTAACTGCGGAAATTGGGGGAAAAACCACGGCAGGATTATCGATGCGATTAGAACGGGTAAGGCGACGGCCGCTGTCAATAGTCGGTTTTTCATAAAAGTTTAACTGCCCGGGAACCCATACTAATCGTGCGTCACGTTGTAAAATTCGGATTCGCGAAATTCCGCATCAATCCGCGGTCTGTGCATCTGATTCCTGTTTTATACCTCCGAAACGCCGATCGCGGTTCTGGAATGCCAGTATAGCCTCGAAAATTTCTTTCCGCCGAAAATCCGGAAAAAGCGTTTCGGTTACATAAATCTCGCTGTATGCCACCTGCCACAAAAGAAAATTTGAAATCCGCATCTCGCCGCTTGTTCGTATGAGCAGGTCAACTTCCGGAAGTCCTTGTGTATAAAGATGCTGTTCGATCTTTTCTTCGCTGAGATCCTCGATCGATCCGCCCGCTTCGGTTATTTGAGCGACCGCTTTACGGCACGCCTCTACAATCTCGGCCCTTCCGCCGTAATTCAGAGCAACGCTCAAGCTGGTGCCTCGATTCTCCGCAGTCTTCGCCTCCGCGCTGCGTATTTCATCGCGGACAGCTTCATCCAGCCCTTCAATATCGCCGATAGCCTTAAAACGAATCCGGTTTTCGTGAACTTCGTCTATTTCGTTGCGGATATAAATCCTCAGCATATCCATCAACGCGTTAACTTCGTCTCTTGGCCGTTTCCAATTCTCGGTCGAAAATGCGTAGAGTGTGACTGCCTTTATTTCAAGCCGGGCAAAAGTATCCAGTATCGCACGGACCGATTCGGCGCCTTCCTTATGACCAAAAATGCGCGCTTCGCCTCGCAGTTTGGCCCAGCGGCCATTTCCGTCCATGATGATCGCGACATGATCGGGCAGGCGATTGATATCGATTTTGCCGAGCATTTCGGCTTCTTCGGTACCCGGTTCTAATACATCTGCGAAATTCTTATGCATTCGAAGTGTCCTTCAAACTTTGAATGTTAAGCCCGATTGGCGAATTGGGCAAGTTTACCGGCAGGAATCAGGAAATTGCCTGACCGGCGTATGAAGATTTAGAAATGCTGCAAAAACAATGCGGATAACGGCCGTTTGTTTGCCTGAAGAAACGGCTGCAATGCAGAAATTCGCCGAAACTCCCTGATCTGACTTATAATGCATTTAGAAAACTTTTTGATTCAGAATAATACTAGTTTAGAAGAGGTGACATCAGAAATGCGTCGAATCATCCTGCTTTGTATCGTTTTAGCTATATCCACATTTAGCGCAAATGCTCAGGACCTCACGGACCCCGGGCCGCCGAGAATGGAAATTCGATCACTGGTCGATAAGGTTTCCCCACAAAGAATTGAAGAATATAACCGAAAGCTCGTTTCGTTCGGAACCCGAAACACGAATTCGGCCCAGGACGACCCGGTTCGGGGAATCGGCGCCGCCCGTGACTGGATATACAACGAATTTAAAAGAATTTCGGCTGACTGCGGCGGCTGCCTAGAAGTCGAAAAACAGACCTATTTGCAGGAAAAGGGCCGCCGGGTCCCAAACGCGATCAATATAACAAACGTCATTGCTACGCTTAAGGGAATTAGAAACCCGCAGCGGGTTTATGTCGTTTCCGGTCATTATGATTCGATGTGCGGGAACCCCTCGGACGGTGAATGTGACGCCCCCGGTGCGAATGACGATGGTTCAGGTACGGCTGCCGTGATCGAAATGGCGCGCGTGATGTCAAAGCGGAAATTTGACGCGACGATTAAATTTATGACGGTTGCCGGAGAAGAGCAGGGACTGCTCGGCGCCAGCCATTTTGCCGAACAGGCGAAAGAAAACAAAATGGATATCGAAGCGATGTTCACTAACGATATTATCGGCGGCATCAAGACGTTTAAGGACCGGCCCGACCGGAACTCGGTCAGAGTATTTGCGGAAGGCGTTCCTTCAAGTGAAACCGATGCTGAAGCCGGCATTCGCCGAAGCGTAGGAGGTGAGAATGATTCTCCGGCCCGGCAGCTGGGCAGATATATATATCAGGCTGCACTCGTTTATTCTCCCGAATTCAAGGTTCGGCTAATTTACCGGCGTGACCGCTATCTCCGCGGCGGCGACCATATTCCTTTTCTGGAACAAGGATTTGCTGCGGTACGCTTTACTGAAACCCACGAGGACTATGACCACCAGCATCAAAACGTCCGCACAGAAAATGGTAAATTCTACGGCGATACGCCCGAATACATCGATTTCGGATATATAGCAAGCGTCACAAAAATAAACGTCGCATCGCTGGCTTCGCTGGCTTTGGCTCCCGCAAAACCAAAAAATGTCGGGATCGTCGTCACGCGGCTGACCAACGACACCGATCTCAAATGGGATGCAAATCAAGAAACGGATTTGGCCGGTTATGAAATAGTCTGGCGCGATACGATTTCGCCGTTTTGGACGAACTCGAAGTTTGTCGGAAATGTAACGGAATATACGATGGCGGAAATGTCCAAAGATAATTTCTTTTTCGGTGTCCGCGCGGTCGATAAAGACGGGAATAAAAGCCCGGTCGTTTTCCCGCGGCCGACGCGATGAACGTCGCGACAGAATCCGTATATATTGCGAGTGATGAAGTTAGCTAAAGACACAACCATTTCTCACTACAGGATTCTCTCTAAGATCGGCAAAGGCGGAATGGGAGAAGTTTATCTGGCCCAGGATACCACTTTGGACCGAAAGGTTGCGGTCAAGATGCTGACCCACGAATGCTGCGACGATTCGGAAAGACTTCAGCGGTTCGTCCAGGAAGCGAAGACGGCGTCTGCTCTTAATCACCCCAACATAATTACGATATTTCAGTTTGGAAGTCACGAGGACACGCACTTTTTGGCATGTGAATATATCGAAGGCCGCGAACTCGGTGATTTGCTGGCCGACAAACTCCCTCTTGAGTCCGTTCTGGAAATCTCCGTGCAGGTCGTATCGGCGCTCAAAACCGCCCACGATGCCGGGATCATTCACCGGGATATCAAACCAAACAACATTATGGTCCGTAATGACGGCATCATAAAAGTGCTCGATTTTGGATTGGCAAAACTCACAAATCTCTCAAGAAAAAACAGGGTCGATGATCAGGCGGCAACCATTGCGAAACTCGATACAATTCCGGGATTGGTGATGGGGACGCCAAACTATATGTCGCCGGAGCAGGCTCGCGGCACGGATATCGATCATTTGACGGACATATTCAGTTTTGGCGTTGTCCTGTACGAAATGCTGACAAGGATTCGACCATTTGAGGGTGAGACGGTAAGCGATGTAATCGCAGCAGTTATAACGAAAGATCCGGTTCCGCTGAGGGAAATCGATCGGAATCTGCCGCCGGAATTGGAACTGATCATCGCTCGCGCACTGCGCAAAGAAAAAAGGGATCGCTATCAAACTGCAGACGAGCTTTTAACCGATCTGAGCGAACTCAGGCAAGACCTGCAGGTCAGAGACCGTCTGGTCCGGAGTGACAAGACCAATTCAAGTATCCTTAATGCCGGCAACTACCATAGCCCCGGATCGGCCCCGGCCGAATCGAAGAGCACGATCGCAGTCCTGCCATTCCGGAATATGAGCGTTGATAACGGCAACGACTATTTCAGCGAGGGATTGACGGAAGAGATTATTATGAATCTCTCGAAACTCAACAGCCTCAGGGTTGTGGCAAGCGGTTCGACGATTCATTATATTGACGAGGGAAAAACTCATAAACAGACGGCTGACGATCTCGGGGTACAGTATCTCCTTGAAGGAAGTGTTCGCCGGCAGGGCAACGACCTGAGAATTACGGCGCAGCTGGTGGATACTAAGCACCAGGCCTACCTCTGGTCAGAAACTTACCGCGGAACGATCAAGGACATATTTGAAATTCAGGAAAAGGTTGCGACGGAAATTGTACGGGCGCTGGAGGTCCGGCTTTCGCCCGACGAACAGCAGAATCTCAAGAAACGTTTCACTGAAAATACAGAGGCCTACCAACTTTATCTTCAGGGCCGTTTTTTCTGGAACAAACGAAGTGAAGAAGGGCTGAAGACAGCGATCAGGTATTTTGAGGAAGCCATCGAAAAGGACCCTAAATATGCGCTCGCCTGGGCCGGAATTGCCGATTCGTACAGCCTGCTCGGTGAATACGGCACGATCCCGCGAAAGGAACTCTACCCAAAGGCGGAAGCGGCGGTTGAGAAAGCGCTTGAGTTCGACGACCGCTTGGCCGAAGTGCATACGTCGCTCGCAAGTTTGCTGATGCTCAACAAATGGGATTGGGAAAATTCCAAGCGAGAATTCGAACTCGCGCTTGAATTGAATCCGAATTATGCGACGGCCCATCATTGGTATTCGCACTGGTTTCTGAATATGGGCGACCTGGACAAGTCGATTCGTATGATTTCCCGCGCGGCCGAGCTTGATCCCGTTTCACAGGCGATAATCAAAGACAAGGGAATAGCCCTCTATTACAACCGACAGTTCGATAGCGCGATTGAGCTGGCGTTAAAGACACTCGAACTCGATCCGCTGTACCCGGCTGCCCATCGCCTATTGTCCCTTTCATATCAGGGTACGGGCCGATTCGATGAGGCGATCGCCGAAAACGCGAAATGGGGTAAGCTCACCGGTAACCGGTTGGAAACCAAGTTTGGACTCGCCCAGCTCTATGCGGTCTCCGGAAAGCGACAGGAAGCGAAAGACCTTGTCAGGGATATCGAGAATAACAAGTCGATGAGTGATAACGTTTACCGTGGGCTGGCGCTGGTCCATGCCGCGCTCGGCGAAAATGACCGCGCCTTTGAAATGCTCGAAAAGAGTTATGAATTGCGGGAGGAATCGCTACTCAGTCTTAAGGTCGATCCTAAAATGGAACCGCTTCACTCCGATCCCCGGTTTTCAAAGCTGTTAATGAAGATAGGGGTTGCCTCTCTCGAACGACCTGCCTATTAATTGGTAGTTGTCAACGCACTTTTTGTCCTATTTAATCGGCGATGTCGCGTTTGATTCCGGTTATTCGGAAGAGACGGGAAACGCAAATTAAAAAAGAGCATGGGCTGGCCCGTAAAATTGAAAGGAGAAACGAATTCTGAACGATTTCTGAATTTCTGCCTGTCAACTCTATTCCGGCTATAAGTACCGGATCCGGGGATCATTATTTGCATATGCTGAATCCTAAATGCTGAGCCAAGAGCCGACCCAAACTTACGGGCCGCGGCAATTCCTTAGTAAATTATGATATTTTAACTGGAAGCCGTATAAACTATGGGCAGTGATTTTATTCTCGAATTTCGCGAAGATCATATCAAAGTTGAACTCGGACCCGACTATGAAATAACCCCTGACACGCAGGATGAATTTTGGCGTCAGCTCCGAGAAGCGTGTGAAAGCCACGATTCGCGGAGAGTGATTGTTGAAGGATTCGTACCAAAGGGCGAGCGCAATGCCGTAGAAGTCGCAGAAGCCGGAAAATGAACCGGTGCCATACCGAATCTCTGGCTGGCGTTCCGGCTTAAGAACTTTACCCCTAATGAGAAAAGCGAATTATTCGAGGCTGTCGCCGCATCGAAAGGCGTCCGGGTCAAGTTTTTTTCTGATAGTGAAACCGCACTAACCTGGCTGAGGAGGAATGCTCCGCGATAAAACCATCCTGCAATGTCTACTTTCCAGATTGCAAAACAACAAGAAGTTCTGATTTCGCAATTCCGCGCTGCGCCGGGCGCTATTCTGGATGTCCGAAGTCCGGTTGAATTCAAACACGGACACATTCCCGGAGCCATAAACTTTCCGCTGCTTACGGATAAGCAACGGGCTGCAATCGGAACCTGCTACAAAACGGACGGCCGCTCCGCGGCAGTCGAACTTGGTTTTGGTCTCGTAAATCCCGGAGTCGGGGACATGCTCCGCAAGGCGTTGGTCATTGCTCCCGACAAATCCGTACGTATTCACTGCGCTCGGGGAGGCCTTAGAAGCCGGAGCATGGCGTGGCGCCTGACCGAGGATGGTTTTCGGGTTTTATTGCTGAAGGGCGGATACAAATCATACCGGCGGTGGGCGAGGCAAATCGTAAGTCATCCTCGAAGAGTCAACATACTGGCCGGACTGACGGGAACCGGCAAAACCCGAATTCTCAAAGCCTTGGCAAAACAGGGCGAACAAGTGCTCGATCTTGAGGGTTTGGCCAATCACCGGGGCAGCAGTTTCGGGGGCCTTGGGATGCCGGCCCAGCCAAGTACACAGCATTTTGGAAATCTGATTGCAGAACAGCTCGACCAGTTTGAGCCCGGCCGACCCGTCTGGATTGAGGCCGAAAGCGGACAGATCGGAACCTGCTGGTTACCGGACCAACTTTTTAGGATGATGAAATCGGCGCCGGCATTCGAAATTGTCCGGCCAATTGAAGAGCGATTGGATACTTTGACGGAGATATACGGTCAGGAAAACCGAAATGCGCTGATCGAAGCGACGGAGAGGATCGGCAAAAAGCTGGGCGGGGAAAGGACAAAGACTGCGGTGGGCCTTATTGAAAAGTACGAATTGCGCGCGGCTTGCCGAATAATCCTTGATTATTATGACCGCAGTTACGGCGACGACCGAAAAAGACGTCGCGTCACGCCCTACAAACTCAAGATCGGCGGGATGTCGGACCGGGAAGCGGCCGTACTTTTGGTCAAAGTGAGCGGCGAGCTGTGAGCAGCGATCAATGGTCCGTGTTCAGCACTCAGCACTCAGTAGTCAATAATAATTCTCGCCGCTCATTACGCCTCAACCGGAGAAGCCGAAAAAAAAGGGCGGATATACCGCCCTCACGTCGTTGCCGCATTGAGTTGTTTAAGTGGCCGGTGTGCCCATCCAGAAAGCACTTTTCCAGTCTTCACCGTCCTTTACATAGATCGAGGTCGACCAAATGGTATTTGGAAGCTCACGCTCCTCGCAGGCGCCCTCAACGGAAGCCTTGTAGGTTAACAAGGATATCGTGTCACTTATTTTTGTGGTTCTGGGATCAGTTTGCGATAAGTTCTTAACCTCGCATTTGTTATCTCCGATCCTCTGGATATAGGCCGCCCGATCCCAACGTCCTTCCCGGTTGATCCCCACATATTTATCGGAAAGGGCCGCTTCAAAGGGTTTGGTGTCTTTCTTTGACCATGCTTCCCACAGGCCTTTATCGATAGCCATCAGCTTATCGGTCAATTCTTTATCCGAATCTTCCGGTGCTTTGTCTCCCGCACCTTCACCCGCCTTTGGATATTCCCCCTTGGCATCCGCGTCGGCCCGCGTCTGATGGTACATCGCCCTCCATTTATCGCCTTCCTTCACATATACTGTCGCGGCCATCGAGGAACCGGGTAGAGCCTTACCATCGCAGGCAACGTCAATAACGTCCTTTGAGGTCAACAGCACGACCCCATCGCCGAGCTCGACCATTTCTTCGTCGCTTTTTGCAAAACTCTTTACTTCGCAAGGGTTATCAGAAATTCCCTTGACGGTCATTTCTTTTGTCCCGCGTCCTTCACGCCCGTTACTGACCCATCTATCGGATAAAAAGTCTTCAAAAAATTTCCCGTCCTTTTTTTGCCAAGCCTCGTATGCCGATTTCTCGAGATCTACCACACTTGCTTTAAGGTCTTTGGCAGGCTCGGTGCCCGTATTTGCAACTTCGGTGTTACCGGTTTCCCGTGCACCATCGCATGAACTAATTAAGACTACCGTAAAGGCCAACAAAAATAACAATAATATATTCTTCATCTTTCATCTCCTTTCCTGCAAATTTTTGTAAACCGGCAATGAAACGTGGTCAATATTTCATCCAAAGCCGATCATATTCCAAAACTTTTTTGCCTATTCAATTGAGAACATTACATATCGTGCACTGATTTTCAAGGAAAATGAAGATAAAACACTCCCGCAACTTCGAGTAAATATCCTGACCGCGTCCCCGCAGCGGACCGGCCTATGTCGCGTCCTCGATTGGCTTCAAAACTCGAACACTAATTTTCTTGAATTCTAATCCTGATTTCTACATTCTGATTTTGTCCGGCTGCGGCCCATTCGTGTATCCTGATGTCAGACGAGTTTACCGATTTCATTCGCAAAACCTTACTGTGGCCATTTCAAAGAAAAACACCGTAAACCCGATCATAGAATCGATGACCATTTTTGTCGACGAGGAGGATTATTACGGATGCATCGCGCTGCTCCACAAAGAGATCCTATTAAAAAGGGCGAAACCGACGATTCTGGAATACACAACCCGCGAGCTGTTTTCCGCGATCCCTGAATGTGTTCAGATCGCCGTTTGCGATAAAATCAACAATCTCAATGAGATGGGCGGCAGCGTGGTCACCGGAATCGCGCTTCAGATGAGATTGGGTGAGCATTTCGAAGAATCCATCGCAAAATCGATCGAATACGTAAAAAACGGCAACGAATGGTTTCATTGCGACCATATTGCCGAACGGGTCCTGGGACACGCGCTGTTGACCGAACCGGAACGAACAATGCCGCTTTTCCGCAAAATGATTTCGGATGAAGACAAATGGGTGGTCCGGATGGTCGGGGTCGCCGGGCATTACGCCGTAAAAAACGGACTCAAGCGCCCATTTGTCAGAGCTCTTTTTGACCTACTGCTCGATCATTCCGATAACGAGGAGTTTCACGTTAGACGCGGACTCGGAAGGGCGGCAAAAACAACGGCCAAGTGCCATCCCGATATTGCAGCAAAGCACCTGGAGCGTCACGAGCTTGGCCAGAATGTCGGAAACTGGTTTCGGACAAATGTCGAAAACGGCATTTCAGGATCCGGAACTCATCCCTATGTAACACATTAAGCAATCCGGCATTAACGAGTGTTTTTATGATTAGATTATATGCAGCGATTGTATTTGTTGCCTCTGGAACGCTCCAGCTAAGTTCTCAAATCCGGAGTGATTTTGACCGAAGCATGAACGGGCCGGATCTCATCTTCCGCTATCCGATTTAACGACCACGTTTAGCGGGTCGACTTCCCCGCGCCCCGCGTCGCACAGACCCCGGCTCTTATCGTTTCCTTGCGAGTGAAAAATAATACAACTTGTTGAGCTCGATTTAGAATCTCATGGGCGCCTTTCTCGATTTCCTCTCCCCGGAGGAGATACACATGATCACAAGACGAAACTTTTTAAGCCTTGGCGCTGCAGGCGCCGCTGCACTTCTGCTCGGGCGTAAATCCGGCAAAGCTCTTGCCGCGGGACCGGAACCAAAGTCAATCCACACTTGGCTCGACTCCGACAAATCCCGGATCTACAACTACGACATCGACGTCCGTATCAATAAGTTTCCTGAAAACCCGCCCCTGAGTTGGCTCTATTATTTTTCGCTTCAAGTGAACTTTACCGGACATGACGAATGGTCTCACGGCGGTATTCAATGGTCGGGCACAAAGGAGTTCCGTGAGAACGGCAACAAGGGCATCAACTGGGGCGGCGGTTCGGACTGGGCGGGATACGGCGGTATAGGTGTGACGAACACGCCGTTCACATGGGAGACCGGCACCTGGTACCGCTTTCGAACCTGGCGTCTCGACAAAGGAACGGACGGGCTGTGGAGGTGGCTCTTCGCGCTGATGGATTACGGCAGCGGAAGGGAACTGCGATACGGGACGGTAAGGACCAAATCCGCCTGGATCAGAAACGCCGTGGTGTTCACCGAAACGGGCTACGGCGTGGAATGCACTTCAGATCAAACGGAAGTCGAATGGAGAAATCCCGTGTTTCGACACACCGGCGGGAAATCCGTCCCGCAGCGCGGCACGGCCACCTACAACGGAACATGTACTCCCGGCAATCACCGTACCAATCAAGGGCTTATTTCCGAGAATCCCCTTCAGTGGTTTCACTCAACCAACAGTGTTCGCCACGTCGATAATAACGCAAGACTTTGGGTTATCTAGAATTGTGAATTCTTGATGTTCCCGGGTCGGTTAGCTTCTCCCGGCTTTGACCTGCACGTCAGTGGTAGAAAGGGAAAACGGAAAACCAAAAGCGGAAAACTAAAGAACCGGAAGTGAAGCCTGGGAAATGAGAGCAGAGAACTGAAAACTAAGAACTCATCGATGGAAAATAATTGATATTTTGTCCGGCGAAATTTGAAACTAAAACCTGAAACTGCACCGGTCAATGGTCAACGGTCAGTGTTCAATGAAAAAGAATGGATCGCCGCCATCTCTGGCTGCAACGGATCGCCTGGACCGATGGATTCAGACGGTGATTTAGGTTGAACTGAACCGGGAATCCCTTCATATCTGACACGCGTTCGATCGGGGCGGGTGGTCTCGAATTTCCAGTTTCCTTTATCTTCAAGTTCTCCGAAAAACGCGCGCCTCTATAACCTTAAGATGTTCGATTCGTACGATTTTGCAATCGAAAACAAGCTTCTAGACCGCCTGCTTTTCCAGGTTGTGCGGCCGATCTTACCGAGGCCGTTTGGATAACCCGGCGTTAATACTTCAAACGCAATAACGCCCGGCCGCCATTCGCTCCAGCTTTCCGACGTTTTGATTCCTTTCCAGACCCGTTCAATCGAAGCGTCAAAAATCCAGGTTGTGACAAAATTGTATTCCGCCATTAAGTAATAACCACCAGAAGATTGACATAATGGGTCAATAAGTTTAATTTTTTAGCACCCCCTACAACTTAAATAACAAGAGGAATTTACGATTATGCTTAACGATTTTAAGGCGTTTATCGCCCGCGGAAATGTGCTCGATTTGGCGATTGGCTTGGTGATGGGTCTGGCATTCGGAAAAATCATCACGACGATGGTGGATGGCGTTTTGATGCCGATAGTCGGTTTGTTTTCGGGCGGTGTGGACTTCGCGAGCAAGTGCTATAACCTGACCGATAAGTCCTTCGGATCCTGTGCCGAAGCGGTAGAAAAGGGAATCGCTGTGGTCCAATATGGACAGTTTATCGCTGATATTGTTTCGTTTTTGATCGTGGCAGCGGTCATGTTTTTGATCGCCCGCTGGGCAGTCAAGCTGTTTAAGGGTTTGGAGCAAGAAGATTCGGGACCAAGTGTTGAAGATCTTTTGACCGAGATTCGCGACAACTTAAAACGGTAAACTAAGGTAAATCGGGGCGGCGCGAAATCCGTTTTCGCATCGCAATACCAGTTGCGCGGCGGCCGATGTAACCATTTACATCGGTTCGGCCGTGTTGTCCGGCGAAATTCGTGCCGGCCTGAAACTGGGTGACGGATTTGTCCGGGGAACGGTCTTTAGTGTCGGTCATTTCCGGCTAACCAAAATCCCAAACCCTCCGCGGTGTCAGACAGCGATCCAGTTTCACGTCAAACTCTTGAATATTTTCGATTATTTTGACGGGAGCAAAAAAACTCATCCCGACTTTAAGGCAATTGGCGCTGCATCTGGAGAGGAATTTGTCATAGTAGCCTTTTCCGTGGCCGACGCGGAATCCTCGCTCATCAAAACACAAAAGCGGAACCAAAACTAAATCGATCTCTTCTTCATCGATCAGATTTTCGCCGGTCGGTTCGGAGATCCCCCAATGATTTACATCAAGTTTAGTTTCCGGACTGAGCGCGAGATGCTCTAGAACATCGTTTTCAAAATCCACCCGGGGGACGGTTATCGTAATTTCGGGATATCGCTCCCGCAGTTCGCTTAAAATAAAACCCGTATCTATTTCTCCTTTCGTGAGTATCGAAAGAAAAATATGGAGATTTGTGACCGGGGTGAGATCGATGTGTTCAAAAAAAACGTTTTTGATTTGTTCGCTCTTTTGAGTCCTTTCCGATTCGCTTAGCGACATCTGCCGGTTGAGATATAATTTGCGAAGCCGGCGTTTAGTCATTCTTATTCGAGTATTAGAAGATCGAGTGACGCGGGTAAAACGTGGCGGGAAGAGTGGAATCTCGTTTATTATCGTTAAGCGCCATAAACGGAGACCTAAACGGTCAATTCTGCTTAGTTATCCGCAAGCAATTGCCGGCGTTAAGCACGTTTTTTACTTGGCCTCGCCTTGTGTGCTTTGGCGGTTTTAATTGAAGGAGAAACCGGCTTGAATCCGGGTTCGGTTTTTGAACCGGAAATTGATTTTGAGTTTTCCAGAAGTTTCGACTCCTCCAAAATCTTTAACGCCGCTTTAGCCTTCTTGCTCAGTTTCTTTTTTGGTTTGGTCATTTTATCTTCACCCTTTCAGATATATTATTACTCGTTTTGAAGGAAAATCAAAAATCTTTGGAAATCCCGATATTACATATTCCGCCGCTTAAAATCCAACCTGTCCGGGAGTGTTTATACTTAGTTTCGTAAATTAACCGGTTTACGAGCTTCAATCGATGATACCTTTAATTACAGGCCAATTGGACGACCGTCTCAATATGATGAGTTTGCGGAAACAGATCGATCGCGGTTATTGATTCAATCGAATACTCCCTGTCAATCAGGATTCGAAGATCCCGGGCAAGGGTAGACGGATTACAAGAGACATAAGAAATACGTTTGGCTTTTAGATCCGCGATCATTTCGAGTGCGCCCTTTTTTACCCCGCTTCTCGGAGGATCGACCAAAATGAAGTCTATTTCGCTGTTTTCTGCAATACCTTCGTTTAAGAATTGTTTTATCCTTCCGTGAAAAAGGCTGACATTTTCAAGCCCTGCATACTCGACATTTTTCTTGGCAAATTTGATCGACGCCTCGCTTGATTCAACGGCCAATACCTCCTCAAATAACCTCGCCAACGGAACCGTAAATAAACCGGCCCCGCAGAAAAGGTCAACCGCGGTTTTGCCCTTCGCGTTACCGATTGCGCTGGCTACCAGTTCGTTTATCAAAAACCTGTTTCCCTGAAAAAATGTCTGAGCGTCAAAAAACAGCTTGTCTTCTCCGACGTCGATCGAGAGTTCGTTTTTGGATTCGAGCAGTACCTCGGCATAGATCGATACCTGACCATCCGCTCCTGATGCCGCCTCAATGTTGATTGAATCCGAAACGTAAGTTGACCACGGAATATCCTCGCGCAGGCTGCACAACTTGTTTTCAAGCTCGGAAGTCAAAATCGGACAGGCTTTGGCATCAACAACATCGTGAGACTGCCGCTTGAAGTATCCGATCGTGCCCTTACGAGTATCGGCATGCCATTGCGTGCGCAATCGATAGCCGTATTCTTCCGGACTTCGGATGATACGGATTTCGGGTTCAAAATCGATCCGGCCGATTCGCCCGAGACAATCGCGTATAATTCCGATTTTTGACTCAAGCTGGGCATCGTACGTCATCTGCTGGAAATCACAGCCGCCGCAGACGCCAAAATAAACACATTTCGGCTCCGCCCGTTGCGGAGACGGGTCAAGGATTTCCAGAATGCCCGCAAAACAAGTTTTGCCTTTGAGCTGCCTGATTTCGACCCGTAATCGATCCCCGGTCACTGAGAGAGGAACGAAAACGGTAAGGTTTTCCGCAAAACAGAGACCAAGTCCGTTCGGAATTATTTTTTCGACCAGAACGTCGAGAATGTCGCCAACCTGATAAGGTTTGCTCAATTGACGTTTTCAACCTCGATTTCGACTCCGCCTACGATCCCGGCAAAGATATTGTAGATAAGCGCGCACAGCGCGCCGGCAATAAAGCCCATAATCGCATAGACAACGGGAATCATGATCATAACGATAATTCCCATGACAACGCCGCCGCCCCCGACCGCGAGTCCCGAAAGACCGTCCTGACTTCCGGTGCCGATTCCTCCGATCAACGAAATGACGATTATTATGAGTCCGTACGGGATCGCGATCAGAAGGCTGATAACGAGCATCATCACCGCGTATATTTTCGCCAGTGAAAAAATCCCAATTTTTCTTATTTTCAATCTATTCATAACTTCTCCCCCTTTCACGCCCGGCCGAAAAAGAGATTCCGACTATAGGAAAAACAAACTCAACCGCGGGATTTTCGACTCCTCGCGGAGACGCTTCGAAAGCATCAGGTCAAACGTCCGCCGGTACACGTCATCTGTCATCTTTGGCTTATGATCGGAAAGAGCGGCGGCGATCTCGTTTTTTAGATCCCCGAGTTTTACCGGATCGCAGGATTTGAGCAAAACCGAATCAATCAATTCGTCATGGGCGCTTAATTTTTCCTCGAGTAGTTCCGGCTCTGTCCTCACTTCAATATACTCTCGCAATTCGTTTTGAACCATAGCTAATGTCAATTGGAGCTCGCCCGACGATTCCGATCGCGCCTTCTCAATATCGTCGATAATTTTTTTCAGGTGATTATCGATTGAAAGGGCCGAAAACAGCTTGGCCTTGTCTTCGCGGGCCGGCGAGGGCGATGCCGGCTCAATTTGCACGTCTTTTCCGACCTGCGACGCTTGCCAGTCATTATAAAGCGACTCAATTTCGTCGCGGCAATAACCGATCGATTTAACCGTATTAAGCCGGCCGGGATTCTTTTCAATTCTGTCAAAAACATTCTCGATCCCGCGCAAAACGATTCGAACAGGAATCCCCCGTTTTTCCCACGATTCGATAAGCGCCCAATCGAGCGGACTTAGAAAGAGATGTTTGCCGCGTCGGCGGATAAATGTCTCTTCTATTTCGGTAAAATAATTGAAGTAGTTCAAGGCAGGCAGCGGAAACGATCTTACGAATCGATCCTGATTTTCATTCTGCGGAGTGTCCGCAGATCATCGTCGGTTAATTCGAGCAAAACGTCATCGGTAAATTCGTCGACCGCGCCGAGTATTTCCTGAAGCCCGATTTCGAGTTTGAGGTTCAGATTCGGCTCATATCCAATTGCGCGTAAACGCTCAATCGCATCGGCGACCACGGTAGATTCTTCAATTGCGAAATTAACCGCGTCTCCGAGTTCACGAACTGCTCTTTTTTCCCGTTCGTCTAGTTTCATGATTGGATAGATAGATGCTACTCGAGGCGACGTAAAAATACAAATTCACCACGTGAAGAGCGGTCATAATTTTCGATTTAAATGGATTTTCGCCTTTTCAATCTCCTCATCAAAAAGTTTTTCCAACCTTTCATTGGCCCCGCGGAGCCCTTCTCCGACCCGTTCGCCCCATTCCACATACTGAATTCGGCGCTCGATCGACCAATCCGCCGGCGGATTTATCAAAGCGTCCCTGATATTACTTATTTTGTCGGCAAGTTTTATCTGTTTCGCGCCGGTTGATAAATGCGGCGCATGCTTAACCTGCATTTCCTTTCGTTGTTCCTTGGAAAGCGACTTGTCGTCGGAAACCTCCAGCACAAAATTGCAGACTCGCTCCCCGAATAGTGTGGTCAACTCAGTTGGCGTGGCATCCGTATCTTCAATCGTGTCGTGAAGAATTGCGGCAACCAGAATATCGATGTCTTCAATCTCACCGGTTTCGGCGAGTATCCGCGCAACTTCGAGCGGGTGATTAATGTACGGTTCCGCATTTGCACCTTTGCGCTTTTGTATCTTATGCTTCTTCGCAGCAAAATCTGCCGCTCGCAGAATCCGATTTACATCGTTCATAGAATCAATCTACCATAACGTCAATTCTCGGTTAAGCGAATTCGGATTGAGGTTTGGCTGCCAATGCCTGACCGGAGTTTTATGAAATTTCATTTTATTTGGGTAGGTAAAACCAAAAACAAGAATTGGCTCGCGCTTCAGGAGGAGTATCTCACCCGGCTTTCACATTTTGTGAAATACTCAATAACCGAGATAAAAGACAAGCTGCCGCACGAGACGGTCGAAATCGAAGGCAACCGAATTTTGGAAAAAGTGAATCAAAGCTCCTTTGTCTGTGTTCTCGATGTTAAAGGGCGGCCGGTTGATTCCCATCGGCTCGCAACAAAAATTGAGAATTGGCAAATTCGCGGACCGAACGAGATCACTTTTATCGTCGGAGGAGCCGAAGGAGTGACTTCCGGGGTTGTCGAAAGGGCTAACTTTACGCTATCCTTATCGATTCTTACTTTTACGCACGAAATGGCGCGCGTGATTTTGATTGAGCAACTCTATCGTGCATACACCATAATCAAGGGGTTTCCATACCAGAAATGAGTAAACTAAATACGAAGAAGATAAAAGAAAGCCTTATCGCCGAGCGAGCAAATATTGCTGCAAAACTCAGCGGAAACGATCTCACAATTGATGAAGCCGAAACACCGGATCCCGTCGATCTTGCGGTGAGGAACTATTCCAAGAACGTGATGCTTGCCGTTTCAGAAAACGAATCAAGGCAATTGATGCTGATCAATGAAGCTTTGGAAAGAATCGAAGACAAAGAATACGGCCTCTGCCAGAATTGCGAAAGCGAGATAAATCCAAAACGCTTGACCGCTGTACCGTGGGCTAAATACTGCCTCAGCTGCCAGGAACTAAAAGAAAAGGGATTGCTTGACGAAGACGACTAACAAGTTCAGACCGCGGGAGATTTCGAAGTCTCCCGCAACCTTCACACACTAAAAGACTTAGCATTCCTCACCAAATGCTTAAAACAATATATGATTCGTTGTTGACGCTCGCCTATCCGGCGGCCTGCGCGGTTTGCGGGAAGAGTGTCGAGAATTTCCATAACGGAAACGCCTGCAATTTATGCTGGTCAAAAACCAGTGTATTTGCCGGCGATGAATCGATCTGCGTAAAATGCGGGAAGCTTCAAAATGGAAAATTCTTGACCGGGGCGGTGTGCCACGAATGTGATCAGCATTTTTATGACTTGGCAAGAGCGGCCGGCGTCTATGAATTTGCTCTCTCCGCCTCCGTTTTGCTGCTTAAACGCCAACCCGTCATCGCCGGCCGTTTGCGCGATTTAATAGTCGAGTCCTTTTTGCGTCAGCCATTTGCGAATGCGGATTGTATTATTCCGGTGCCGCTCTCCCGAAAAAGACAAATAATCAGGGGATTCAATCAAGCGAGTCTGATTTCGAATTTGCTGTCCGCCAAATGCGGTATTGAATCAATCGAGTGCTGCCTGTTCCGCACCAGACATTCGAAACTCGAACGCGCCGGAATGGACCGCAAGGGAAGACGGCTGAGCGTGGAAAAATCTTTTGACGCGTGCCGCAGTCAGTTAATCAGAAATAAAACCATCATATTGGTCGATGACGTGTTTACATCGGGAGCGACAGCATCCGTTTGTGCAAGCGCGCTAAAGAAATCAGGCGCCCGCAAGGTTTTTGTATATACCATTGCCCGAGCCGCCTGAAAACGATATTAACCTGAAGAGAATCAGGTCCGCCGTTTTCGGGTCATAATCGATACCTGACTTTTTTTCTCCGGAGCTTTTCTTCTTCAACCTCAAAATTTTGCAGGCGTAACGTCACATCGGCGGTCAGTCCGGGGTCCGGCGCCTCGCCTTGCAATAACCGTTGAGTGCCGGCTGCCGCAATCATCGCAGCGTTATCGGTTGAAAGGTGTTTTGACGGGAAATAAACTGGAACGCGCAGTCGGCGCCCTGCTTTTTCGGCGGCTTCGATAAGCGCCAGATTGCAGGCGACGCCTCCGGCTACGATCACCGTTTTCGGTTTGAGGAGTTTGGTCTGTTTTTCAAGCACCTTGATCAGCGTCCGCACAACTGTCCATTGAAAACTTGCGCAAATATCGCTGATCTCACTGCTGACGTGACCGTTTTTGCCGACCGGGTCGATCTTATTTTCACGCAAATATCTCTTGACCGCAGTTTTAAGTCCGCTAAAACTGAAATCGGGCCGCCCGTCAGAAATCTTGGCGATCGGGAAACTAATCGCTTTTGGGTCACCGACGCGGGCAATTTTTTCGATAATCGGCCCGCCCGGATAGCCGAGCCCAAGCATTTTCGCAACTTTATCAAATGCCTCGCCCGCAGCATCATCACGGGTGCGGGAAACAACCTTATATTTAAGCGCCTCCGGCGAGTAAAATAAATTTGTGTGTCCGCCCGAAACGATCAGTGCGACCGCCGGATACGCGATCGGCGGATTCTCAAAGACGACCGAGAAAAAATGTCCTTCGATGTGGTTTACTCCGACCAACGGCTTTTTCATCCCAAAGGCGAGCGCCTTGGCATAACAAACCCCGACCAGCAGCGATCCGACGAGACCCGGGCCCTGGGTAACTGCGACGGCGTCAATGTCCGATAGCGCGACTCCCGCCTCCGTTAGCGCGGATTTAATTATCGGATCGATTTTTACAAGATGTTCGCGGGAGGCTATCTCCGGTACAACGCCGCCCCACTGTTTATGTATATCGATTTGCGATGAAATTACCGACGAAAGTATATGACTTCCATCCTTGACGACCGCCGCCGCAGTCTCATCGCAAGAGCTTTCTATTCCGAGTACCAACATAAAAAAAGTTTAGGTCTAACAGATAAGGGTGACAAGCCCTGATCGGCAAATATTGACAATCGCTTTTAGCTTACATAATGTAAGAGTAGTCTAATGATCTCGATTTAACAGCGGTGAAATAATGAAGAATAATGCGTTTCCGAGCTTGTCGGAGAAAGAATTCCTGATCATGACGATGCTGATCGAAAATGGCGAGATGTTTGGTTTGGAAATGGTGGAGAAATCGGACGGCGCTCTCAAAAAGGGGACGATTTATGTAACGCTCGGCCGGATGGAAGACAAGGAATTGGTCAATTCCGCCGAAGAGGCGCGAAGGGAAAATGAAACCGGTATAGCGCGTCGTCTTTATTCAACAACCGATTATGGAGAGCGTCTTTACAAGGCACAGGAAATTGCGCTGAAATACCTTAATATGGGAACCTGGTGATCAACGGTTTGCATTTTTTTGCGTGGTTATCAAGAAAACAGATCTGATTTCGATGCTTGACAACCAATATTGTTAGAATTAGATTAATTCTAACTAGAGGTAATTATATAAATATGCACAACACAAAAATCGATATTGATAAAGAAACCAGGGAAAAGATGGTTGGCCTTCTGAATGCCAGGCTCGCCGATTCGATCGATCTGAAATCGCAGGCAAAACAGGCCCACTGGAATGTTAAGGGAATGAGTTTCATCGCCCTCCACGAACTCTTTGACCGGGCCGCGGGAGATATCGAGGAATATTCCGACACGATTGCAGAACGGGTGACCATTCTCGGCGGAACGGCTGAAGGGACAGTCAGGGTTTCGGCTGATAAATCGTCGCTCAGCCAGTACCCAATGGAAATTACCGAAGGACGCGATCACGTCGAGGCATTTTCGTCTGCTCTCGCAGAATTCGGAAAATTGATCCGCGGCAACATTAATGAAGCGGATGAAGCAGGCGATATGGACACTGCCGATTTGTTTACAGAGGTTTCCCGTGGTATCGACAAACTGCTTTGGTTTGTCGAGGCACACATCCAAGCATAAACACACCCAGACCCTTAAGCGAGAAAATGGGCCCGCCGGATATCCGGTGAGCCCATTTTTATTCATCCGCAATGCCAAACTTCCCTTCCAGCCCGCGACCCCGTGATTAAAACCGGACTTTACGCCGGATCAATCCTTAAGGCGTTTTTTCTTTTTCGATCCAGCCGCCGCCCACGACCTCCTCACCATCGTAAAAAACGGTCGTCTGTCCCGGGGTGATGGCAGCTTGCGGTTCGTCGAACACGATTCTCGCCCGGCCGCCCGGCAGCGCGTGAATCGTGGCCGGATCCGGATCGTGACGGTAACGCACCTTGACCGACGCACGAACCGGAGCGGACGGCTCGTCAAAGGCAACCCAGTTTACTCCCCGGGCAGTAAACTCAATCGAATCGAGATCTTCTTTTTCACCCACGATGATTTGATTTCTTGCCCGCTCGATTTGAAGGACGTAAAGCGGCTTCTCGTGGGCGATGCCAAGCCCCCGCCGCTGGCCGATCGTATAACGATGAATCCCGGAATGCTCGTTGAGCACTTCCCCTTTGGTGTTGACGATATCGCCGCTTTTGGGAATATCCTTCTCGCGGTCCTCGTGTTTTAGATAGCGGTCGATAAATTCCGAATACTTGCCGTCGGGAACAAAACAAATCTCCTGTGATTCCGGCTTTTCGGATGTATACAAATCTGCGTCACGTGCCAATTCCCGGACTTCACTCTTCAGCATTTCACCAAGCGGAAAATAGGCACGTGAGAGCTGATCCTGATTGAGCTCCCATAAGAAATAACTTTGATCTTTCCAATGATTTTTTCCGCGAAAAAGCCGATAACGTCCCGCGCGCTTATCGTGTTCGACCCGGGCAAAATGACCGGTCGCAACCTTGTCGCAACCGAGGCTGATCGCCATTTTATCGAGTGAAGCAAATTTCAGACGTGAATTACAGGCGACGCACGGTATCGGCGTTTCGCCGCTTAAATAGCTGTCGATAAATGGATTAACCACGTCGCGTTCGAAGTCTTTTTCCAAATTCAAAACATAAAACGGAAATCCCAGCCCTTCGGCCACGCGTCTCGCGTCATACACGTCGTCAAGGGAGCAGCACCGCGACGGGACCGAATCACCATTTTCATCAACGTTGATATTGCGCCGTTGATTCCAAAGCTGCATCGTGAAACCGACCAGTTCGTGTCCTTCTTCTTTTAATATTGCCGCGGCCGCTGAAGAATCGACACCGCCGCTCATTGCTACTGCAATCTTCATATAAACTCCAAATCTGCAGTATAACGATTTGAATTCAGGATTGAAAATGAAGCGGGCGGTCCGGAAAGTGATTTGCCGTGTCTATGGTCGCCTGATGCTTCTCAAATTACGCGAGGTTTTGCCAGCACGGGTGAGCTTACCAGCAACTGACTATTCTCAGTTAACGACATACGAATGGCCTCTGCATAGGCTTTAGAGCCGTCCACATTCGGATGTCCGATCCCCGAAAGCTCGCAAAATCGCTGTCTGAAATCGAACGGAATTCCGCTAATGGATTGAGATACTTTTTCGCATTCGGCCTTGCGGATGTCGTACATGGCATCTTCCGATCTTCCTTTTTTCCCCATTCGCCAAACAAGGGTGTTTTTCGTTTCAAACGTAGTTTCGCCGTCGATCGGGGATTTGATAAATATTGTGCGGGTCCGGCCGTGGTCCCGGTTGAGGCGGCCGACGGCATTCCGATACCCCCGGTCCGAATCAGCCGCCCAAATCCTCGAGCGTTTATTCATCCGGGCATGAAGAATCTTAAAAACCTGCTTGGTTACGATATTGTTGACGATTGGTTTGGTGGGCCCGGGATATTTATAAAGTTCGAGGACGGCGTTGAGAATGGCTCCGGTCGAAGATTTCGAAGATACCATCGGATAATAGCCGATAACCGCAAAAAGGGCATTTG